>NZ_JACSMQ010000003.1:0-393896 GCF_018618705.1 Exiguobacterium sp. H66 | reverse complement strand
CATTCGATTTTATAATGAGCTGCGGTATCAAAAACGATTAAACGGCTTAAGTCCGCTGGAATTCAGGGCTCAAGCCGTTTAAAAAATTTATATTATTTGACCTGTCTACTTGACGGGGAGCAGTTCATTCAGAGGCAGGCAAGACCCTGCTCGTTGTCCGTTAGGGTCAAGGAGCAACGGCTTGCGCCTCGCCCGAGGCAAGCAACGAAAAAAAGAAGCTGTTTTTGCCTAAGACTATGCTTAGACAGTCGATATTTGACGGGATAGACCATGACACACGAAACGCCGATAATCCCGTTTTTCATACGGAATCATCGGCGTTTTTTCAGGAAGATTCTTTTCGTTTGCGAGAGGTAAATACTCTTCTCACATCACGCGTTTAAACAATTTCTCCAGTTCATATGTCGTCCATTCGATGATGACCGGTCGGCCGTGTGGACACGTGAACGGCATCTCGGTTTGTGACAGGTCGACGATTAACCGTCGCATCATCTCTTCATTCAACGGATGATTGGCTTTGATGGATTTTTTGCAGGCCATCATGATCGCCGCATCTTCCCGGTACTGTTCGATGTCGACTTTTTGTTTTACCAACGCTTCATCCATCAGTTCTTGAATCGTCTCTTCCTGCCGGTGCGCTGGAAACCAGGTCGGCACTTCACGGACGATAAAGCTTTGCGGTCCAAACGCCTCCAGCTCAATTCCGACTTCCAGCAGTAACGGTAATGCTTCTTCCATCCGCTTCATGTCGTCAGATGAAACTTCGAACGTGTACGGCAATAACAGTTGCTGTTGTTGTTCGAGCGGACGACCAAACATCACTTTGTACGTTTCATACTTGATGCGCTCCTGGGCAGCATGTTGATCAATCAAATACATCCCGTCCTCGCCGGAACAGACGATATAGGACGAGTGCAGTTGACCGATGACATCGAGATGGGGAAACTTCGGTCGAGTGTCCTCCGGTTGTCGAACGTTCTCTCCTTCTTCTTCCCGTTGCTCCCCTTCGAAACTGACTGCTTGGTCAGATTGTCGTCCTTCTGTCTCATGAACCGCTTCGCGTTTTGGAATCGGATAGTTCCAGACTGCACGCGACGACGTTTCTTCGATTGGCGCGACGCTGTACGAGAAGTCGAGTCGTTCCTGAGCACTCGGGTCTTTTTTAGGTTTTGGTTTCGTCACTTGCGGAATCAACGTCTCGCGACTGAGTGTCATTCGAATCGTCTCTTGAATCAATTGACATAGCTCCGCTTCCTTCGACAAACGGACCTCCCGTTTTGCCGGATGAACGTTGACATCAATCAATAGCGGGTCCATCGTCACCTCGATGACGGCAATCGGAAAACGACCGATCGGCAGCAGCGTATGATAACCATTCAGGACAGCTTGCGACAAGGCAAAGTTTTTGACCGACCGCCCATTTAAAATCAAGGTGATGTAGTTTTTCGACGCCCGTGTGACTTCGGGTTTAACGAGATGACACGTCAATTGATAATCCGCATTCGATGCTGTCGCAACAAGTGTCCCTTGAATCGTCTGATGCCCGTAGACGCTCGCTAAAGCTTGACGGACGTCACCGGAACCATTCGTCTGAATCAACACTTTCCCTTCATGGACGGCACGGAACTTGACCTCCGGGTGGGCGAACGCCATCCGGTTCAAGACATCGGTGATTGCCGCAAGCTCCGTATGTGTCGTCTTCAAATACTTCAGGCGGGCTGGTGTATTGAAGAATAAGTGTTCGACGGTCAGTTCTGTTCCGCGGTTCATCGCGCTAGCCGAACGCTCGAGTAATTTTCCGTATTCGAGAATCAATTGGACCCCTTCTTGATCGGCTCGTTTCGTCTTCAGCGTGACTTTACTGACGGACGCAATCGAGGCCAATGCCTCACCCCGAAAACCAAGTGTCTTGATCCGGAACAAATCGTGTTCATCCTTAATCTTACTCGTCGCGTGACGAACGAAAGCGAGTTCCGCATCTTCCGGATAAAACCCGTGTCCGTTATCGCGAATCGTCATCCGTTTCATCCCTGCTTCTTCAAGTTCGACATCGACTTGTGTCGCTCCGGCATCGAGTGCATTTTCGACGAGCTCCTTGACGACGGAAGCCGGTCGCTCGACGACCTCTCCCGCCGCGATCCGGTTTGCTAACGAATCCGATAATTCACGAATGATGCCCATCCCTTATCTCCTCACTTTCTGGCTTCTGCTTGCAACCGATACAACGTATTGAGTGCATCGAGCGGTGTCATGTTAATCAAATCAAGCGTCGCAATCGTTTCCTTGACAGGGGCCGGTTCCGCGAACAAGCTCAGCTGATCGATTGGTGCCTCGAGTACTGGCGGTGTGACGTCGACCGGTGGTTTGACGCTTTGATCAGCTTGTTCGAACTCAGACAATAGCACTTCTGCCCGCGAAATCAAGGTTTCCGGTAAATCTGCGAGACGGGCGACATGAATCCCGTAGGATTGATCAGCTTTCCCGTCCCGGACTTCATGCAGGAATACGACGCGTCCGTTTTGTTCGACGGCCCGAACATGGACGTTCGCAAGCTTCGCAATCGTTTCCTCGAGCACCGTCAACTCATGGTAGTGGGTCGAGAAAAGCGTTTTTGCGCCGACCGACTCGGCAATGTGCTCGACAATCGCTTGGGCGAGGGCCATTCCGTCATACGTTGACGTACCCCGACCAATTTCATCCAGCAAGATAAGTGACCGATCCGTCGCTCGTGCCAATGCCTCTTGTGTCTCGACCATCTCGACCATGAACGTCGATTGTCCACTGACTAAATCATCCGCTGCCCCGATCCGGGTGAAGATTTGATCGAAGACGGGAAGTTCCGCCCGTGACGCCGGGACGAACGAACCGATCTGGTGGAGTAAGGCAATCAAGGCGAACTGACGCATGTAGGTTGATTTACCGGACATGTTCGGTCCCGTAATCAATAACATTTCACGCGCTTCGTCTAATGCAATCCCGTTTGCGACGTATTCACCACGTGGTAAGACTGTTTCGATGACCGGATGACGGCCGTCTTCAATCGCTACGCTTCGACCGTTCGTCGTCACCGGACGAACGTAATCATGTGTTTCGGCGATTTCCGCGAGCGCGACGAGGACATCGAGTTCCGCAATCCGGCGGCTGACCCGTTGCAAGCTCTCAATGTGTGTTTTGACTTGGTCACGGACACCACAGAAGAGTTCATATTCCATCGTGATACTTTTTTCTTCCGCTCCGAGAATCAAGGCTTCTTTTTCTTTCAATTCCGGCGTGATGTAACGCTCAGCGTTCGCAAGCGTCTGTTTTCGTTCATACCGTCCTTCTGGGAGCAACTTGGCGTTGGCACGTGATACTTCGATGTAATACCCAAACACACGGTTGTAGCCGATTTTTAACGTTTTAATGCCCGTCGCCTGCCGTTCACTCGCTTCGAGTGTCGCAAGCCACGTCTTCCCGTCTTTTGAAGCCGTCAGCAATTCATCGAGCTCGGCGTTAAAGCCGGTCCGGATCATCCCACCGTCCTTCGTTGAAATCGGTGGGACTTCGACGAATGCCGCATCAAGCAACGTCGTTAACTCGTCATGCGGATCAAGTCCAATCGCTAATTGCCCGAGACGCTGGCTGAGCAGTTCTTCGAGCGCTGCCTGTATCCGTGGAATCAATCGTAACGTCGTTTTCAGTTGGACGAGATCCCGGGCAGAAGCTGTGCCGTAGCCGACTTTTGCGACGAGTCGTTCGAGGTCATAGACTTCTCTTAACGTATCCTTCAACTGGTGCCGCTCAAAGTAGTGTCCAAGCAGTTCTTCGACCGCGTCGAGCCGCTCCGTAATCGTCTGTTCCGACAAGAGCGGTTTTTCAAGCCAACGCTTAAGCATCCGGCCGCCCATCGCTGTTCCCGTGATGTCGAGTAATCCAAGCAACGAACCCTTTTTGTCGCCTGTTCGTGCAGAGCGGACGAGTTCAAGGTTTTTGACCGTATTCGGCTCGAGCTGCATAAAGTCCGTCGCTTCGTAGACAAGCGCCGGTTGTAAGTGCGACAAGGCACGTTTTTGCGTATCATGCATATAGGCATAGAGGACAGCGAACGCATCCGCTTGTGCCGCGTCGATCGCCCGGTCACCGTGTGGATGGCTTTCACGGCGCGTGCTTTCCGTCAACGGAATCCGTAACGACTGTAATGCTGCTGTGTGCTCCGGATTCGTCACGACGATTTCCCGGGGCAAGATGATACTCAGTTCCTTGATGACGGCGTCGAGCGAAGTAACACTCGTCAAAGCACTCTCGCCTGTCGAGACGTCCCCACGGGCAATTCCGAACCGTCCTTCCTGTTCAGCGATTGCGACGAGGTAACGGTTTTCCTTTTCCGTTAAGGACGACATTAACGTACCCGGCGTGATGACTTGAATAACTTCCCGCTTGACGAGTCCTTTCGTCAGCTTCGGATCTTCGACTTGATCACACAGAGCGACTTTATATCCCCGTTCAATCAATTGTTCGATATACCCGTTCGCCGCATGATGCGGCACGCCGCACATCGGAATCGGATGTTCAGCATTCTTCCCGTTCTTCGCCGTCAACGTCAGCTCCAGTTCATGGGCCACTTGTTTGGCATCATCAAAAAACAATTCATAAAAATCACCGAGTCGATAAAATAAAAAGGCATCCGGATAATCCGCCTTAATTGAAAAATATTGTTTCATCATTGGTGTGTTGTGTACTGCTTCCATCTTTCCACCTCATTCGTAGAAAAAGCCGACGGATTTCCGTCGGCTTCCCCATTCGTTTCATTGATTAATAGCCGCAACCGCCGCTTTTGTTTTCAGCTTCCATCCCACTGCCCGTTTTCCCAGCTAAGACATCACCATCCGTTGCTTCGATGATTTGATCCGTAATCCCGTTCGAGATTGTCACCGTGATGTACTGAAGTAAGCCGTTGACTTCTTCTTGCGACTCTTGGAACTGTTGGACGACCGGCATCTCATCGAGCTCAGCAAATAATTTATCCAGTTTTGCTTCAACACGCGCGAGTGCCTCTGTTTTTCCGTAGTGCTGGCAGTTGACTGCCTCTTTTTGGAGGAACTTGATTTGTTTCATCATCTTTTGGACTTTTTCGTTGCCATTGATGTTGGCCTCTGCCGCTTTAAACCGTTCGACTTCTGACGTTTCAGAAATCATTTTCGCGATTTCATTTGCTTTTTCGATGATTTGTTCATCTGTATACATACACATTCGTCCCCTCTATGTCGAGCGGTCAGACCGCTACTCGTCGTTTCTGCGAACGATGACTCGTTCTGTCGCATTCATTATACCGTTCTCACTAGAGGGTGACAAGAATAGTTCCTTATTCAATCGAACGCCACAATAAGTAAGCAGCGTGACTGCGGTACGGGGCAAATTGTTCAGCGAGAACAATCGCTTCATTGACAGTCGGACGAACGCCATTCAAGCGTTCGAATGCCCGCAAGATTCCGATATCGGACGCCGGAAATAAATCTCTCCGCCCATAGCCGAACATCAACACATTTTGGACCGTCCAGGGACCGACGCCTTTTAAGGCAATCAATTGTTCTGCGATGACCGCATCTTCCGCCTGCCGGAGTTGTTCAAAATCGAGATCGGCGGTCGCCGCCCGTAACAAATAATCGACTTTACGACCCGACAGCTGCAGCGCCCGAAGTTGTTCTTCCGAAGCACCCGCAAGTTCAGCTTGCGTCGGTGGAAAAACAACGCCGTCGATTGTCGTCCCGAATGTCCGAAAGACCCGGTCTGTCAAGACGCGTGCAAACGACAGGTTGATTTGCTGATGGATGATGCAGCGAATCAATGCTGTAAACGGATCAACATCGAGCACAAGCCGTTCCGCACCAAACGTTTCAACAATCGGTGCCAGCGTCGTCCGCTTTAATTCAAGGGCCGGGTTCGATTCATCTAAACGAAACCGCCGGCGCATCGCGTCGACCATCGGTTGTTTTGGTCCATCCCCCGCCAACACGATCGTTCGACGATCGTCCGCCCGGATTTGACCAATCCACGGCATTTCGTCGATACGAATTGGAATCCGTAAGGCATCTGCCGATTGTTGCTGTAGCGAATCATTCAACAGGCGGGTCCGGACGCCCTCAAAATCATAATCAGACGTCAATGTTACTTCTTGTTGCCACATCAGAAGTCTCCTTTTACGCAAAAAATAGTTTGACTCCACCTAAAATTAAACCGATGAAAAATCCACAAATCGCTCCGTTGACCCGAATCCATTGTAAGTCGTTTCCGACTTTGTCCTCAATCATATGAATCAACGTTTCCGTATCGAACCGGTTCAAGTTCTCACGGACGAGTCCGCCGATCCGCGCATGATTTTGGTCGACGAACCGGACGAGTTGGTCTTTCATCCAGCGGTCGCTCTCGTCTTTGAACGTCGGATGGTGTTCCCACTCATCAAGCGCCTGGTTCATTAAAGGCAGTGCCCGTTGTTCCCAAAATGCATCTGATATAAAGTACGTCTCTAGCTCTGCGATGCCTGACGTGTAGGCACGATCGAGGATCGGCTCTAAATCAATCCGTTCGATTTCTTGCATCTTCCACGCATCGATTTTTCCTAATCGGACATCATCTTGTGCGAGCTGTGCCAAATTCCGACGGATGTGATCGATGATCGCCAACCGATTTGGATGATGGACGTGTTTCATGTCTTGAATCACACTCAAGAGGACACTTTGGATGACAAGGCTGAGGCGTTCCTCCGAATAGACTTTTTGGACCGTCTTCGCTGTCACCCGTAAGAAGGTATTTTTTTCTTGATCAATCATTGCCTGATAGGCAAGTCGTCCGATTTGATCGCGGATGACGGGGTCTTGCAAGAGTTTTTGTCCGTAACCGAGCAGTTGATCAATCGCCAACTCATCGAGTCGGCGCTCATCGTTCAAATCGATTAAGCGATCGGCTAATTTCTTCGCCGGGTAAGCACGAATCGTTTCAACGATTCGCTCATCGACCGCCTTGATGATTGATGCCCGTGGAAGCTTTCGTAAAATCCCGATCAATAGTTCCGTCACGGTCGATCGAAACGCCGGGACTAACACAAGTGAACGTAATAATTTGATGAAGCGATCTGCAAGCGTCATGTGGCGCAGCTTTTCGACGATGCTTTCTTTGTTCAATAAATCTTTTTCGAGCATCTGGACAATCGATTCGATGACCCGTTCCCGATTTTTCGGCAGCAAGTTCGTATGTGGAATCTTTAAACCGAGCGGATGACGGAACAGGGCTGTAATCGCGAACCAATCGGCGATTCCACCGACGAGACCGGCCTCAAAACCACTTTGAAGCCAAAAAATCCAAGCATTTTCTTTAAACGGTAGCGACGCGACAAAACCGACTGCCATAAAAATCAACGAGACGGTCGCGAGGCGTCGTGTCGAAGATTTTGGTGTGTTCACCTCGTGTTGCAAAACACTTCCTCCTTTTCGTAGAAAGGGATTGATTGAGCGTATAGTTGATTATACGTTACCCCATTCTGATAAGTTTCGACAAGAAAGAGCCCCAGCCTCACCTGACTGGGACTCGTTATGTAATTAAAACGTGTATTCTCCGAATTTTTTGCCGTCCCACGTCGCCGTTGCCGTTGATACGAAATAGACTAATCCGTTTCCGAATGTGTTCTCCATTAAAGAAACAAGCTGTTGTCCGTTCGTTTGTTCGACAAATGCTAACCGAACCTCTTCCTTGCCTTGATAAATTCGTTCATAGACACTCAGTCCTCGGGCATTGATGAACGTTCGTGCCGTTGCAAAAACAATTGGCCCGACTTCCGGACGACGCTCCTGGATGAAGAGTTGACATTTTTCCTCAAAGGGATTCACGCGATTCACTCCTTCTCTCTTTTTATGGTCATGACTACTTACTTCCCGTCTCTCCCTCATCATAATCCTGTTCTGAAAAAAAAGCGACCATTCGGCCGCTTCTTTCATGATTTCACAAAGTCATTCAAATCTTGACACCTAACTGTCGGGCAACATGAATCGCTGACGTCGACGCACCGATTGTCCCTGCCCCCGGAAAGACGGTATCGCCAATGACATAGAGATTCGGGACACCGGTCCGAAATGATGCCGCGCGGAACAAACTCGTTGAACGCAATTGCGGATAACCGCCGACGCCACCGTCCGGTCGTGACGTGTAACGCACCCAGGCGCCCGGTCCACCAGGATGACGTTCGATTACCTGCTCGCGAAAGCCGGGAAACTCCTGTTCGACAATCGTTTCGAATACATCCTGCATTCTTTCAATCTGATGCCCGTAATGTACGTTGTCCGTAGCATCAAAGTAACCAATCGGGACGTGACAGGACATCGTCAATGTCCGTACGCCCTCCGGAGCCCGTTTTACATCACCCGAACGTGATAATGACAAAAAGGCATGACCCGACGGCAACCGTTCATCATGAATTTGTCGAAAGGCACTATCGGATGTAACCAGTTTTTCCGGAAAGGCAGCATAATACGTGAATGTGGCCCATTGCGCCAGTTTCCTTTGTCTTGCGTACGTCCGTTTAAGCGTCCGTAAAAGAGGTGGACTGACGAGACGCTGCATCGCTTCGAGTGGGAGCGCGCCGATGACGACATCCGCTAGCATTAGACGACCGCGACGATCTTCTAGTAAAAAACCATCTGCCGTTTGCTTGACCGACGTGATTTTACGACCAAGTAACATCGTCGCCCCGTCATGTTCTGCCGATTCTTTCAGGATTTCTGCGACTCGATAAAGACCGCCCGGCACATAGTACGCACCGTCGTGATAAATCGATAAGGCAACGGCACCGAGTAACGCGGACGCTTCCTGACCGGTCTGCATACTGTCTAATAAAATCCCGTCCACCAGCCGAGCGAAAACCGATCCTTCCAACCCATGGCGCCGTAACACTTGTCCGACGGTCTGTGTGACGTACGGAAGTAAAGGCAGGCTCGATTGCGCTTCTTTTATTATCAACTGTGCATCGTACAAAGTTCGTACAGGTAGTGCCGGAAGTGACTCCATTAAAGGAGCGACATGACGTTGAATCTTATCGATTTCTTCAAAAAATGCGCCGATTTGATGCGCCTGTTGTGGGAATACATCCTGTAGTTCCCCGATGAATCGAGCACGGTCACGGTAATAGGCAACATCGTGCCCGTCGATTTTAATCGTCATCACAAGATCAAGTAACTCCGTTTCGACATCTAACCCCAAGTGTTGCAAAACCCGGTCATGAATGCCGCCTCGTTGAAAGCCCATCCCGAGTGTCGCGCCGACCGGGTACGTCAAGTCTTTCCGGGTGAATTTGCCTGCGGAGCCCCCCCATTCGCGACTTCCTTCAAGCAATGTCACGTCATGCCCTTCTCGAGCGAGGAGTGCCGCCGCTGTCACGCCGGCAATCCCTCCGCCAATAATCGCGACGCTTTTCATTGATCGTCCTCCTCTTCCAAGACTAGATTTTCTTTAAATAAGAAATCGCGTACTTCGCGGAAGACCGGTTCGCGCCGGTGAATCGTGAAGTGATCATACTTATATGACTTCGTCTGGATGTTGTCCGTATAATCTTCGAGCGTGAACGAACTGTCTAACGGAATCAGATTGAAGTCGCCTCCTTTGGCACCGAAGGAGTAAACAAGGACATCACGCGGCCATGTCTCGAGCCGCGCTTTCAACCGCTCGATCGCCTTTGAGTTCTCTGCTAAATCCTGAATCGCCGGACTGTTCGTATTCGTCCCGAACGGAGCAAGCGTCAAGCCGAGCGTCGCATAATTTGATCCACCAATCGGTGCATCAAGCGTGACGACTTTTCGAATCGTATACGGAAGATTTTCATTCAACGTATATTCGACGACGTCGACTCCGCCCATACTGTGACCAACAAGTTGGATGTCGGTAAACGTCGCCTTTTGTTGCTTGTCATACTGAGCGATCGCGGCTTCAAGCCACGTCTGTTGCTGCGCAAGGCTTGCTTCATCGTCTTCAAAAATGATACGAACGAGCGGGAAACCGGTCGATGAGTCCTTGACTTTACAGGTTACCTTCCCGGTCCGATCAACATCACATCGCCCTCCGTCATCCGCTAACTTTTTTTCCGTAAAGTTTTCAATCATCGGTAAGAAAGTCCGTTCCGTCCCGAACAAGCCATGTACCATGAACGTCGGGACAATCTCCCCCTTCGATTCCGTCACGATTTGCGTTGTCGGCGGCGGGGCACTGGCCGTCTCGTCAGCAAAGATTAACCAAGCACCACCTCCGAGTAACAGACAAACGAGTAGCGAGATACTGATTGTCTGAAGTTGCTTGCGGCGTAATTTCCGCACGTGGTGGATGATCCAAAACGTCAAGAGACCGAGTCCGATCAATAAGACGACCCCTGTGATAATCCAGCCCGTCGGATTCGGAACGTATGCCACGAGTTGCAATTGATTGTCTTTCGTCCCGTATAATTTCCACGAGACGTCATTGTAGTTCGCCCAGTCGATTTTCTCCGCATTTTGCAAAGCGACGACTTCCGGGACGTGCAGTTTAATCTCGATGTCCGCTTGACGGATGTAACGATCGGCTAACTTTTTAACTTGACCTGTAGGATGATAGCCCTTGATATTTAAGCGATCGATACTTAAGTCGATGTTCGTATTTAAACGGTACGTATTAAACCAAAAACCTTCATGCTTGTCCACATCATACGTCGTATCGGGCGGAATCAAGATTCCCCCGACACCTGTCTTCCATTCCTCTTTAATCGAGGCCAAATCTTCAAGATTCGCGAAGGTTTTTTCCATACGAAGTCCTTCATAGTCGTCCTTCGTTTTGAAGGTCGACGCTGCATAGCCGTTTTTTTCAGCCTGCTTCGCATACATCTCCCAGTCCGGATTAAAGTTCAATAATCGTGCGACCGGATGTTCTTTTGCTGCATACGTCGTCTTCAAGGTGACACTTTGATCCAGATGGACAGTCGCATCATACTGAATGCGAATGCAGCCACCGAGCAAAAACGTCAGCATCAGTAAAGACGCCAGCAACAGCTTTTTTTGAATCGTCATAAAGCACGTGCACTTCCTTTCTGAAGTTCTCTTTTCCCTATCATACAATCGAAAAAACAGCCGAATCAATCATCGGCTGTTTTTCTATCCTGTTAAATCAAGTTTAATTCTTGTCCGACTTGTTTGAAGGCTTCGATTGCTTGCTCCAAGTCGTCCCGCGTATGCTCTGCCGTAACGATTGTCCGAACACGTGCTTTCCCTTTGGCAACGGTCGGGAAGGCAATTCCTTGCGCGAAGACGCCGTGAGCACGCAGTTGATCGGACAACTTATGACAAAGCGCTTCGTCCCCGACGATGACCGGTGTGATTGGCGTCGTCGATGTCCCGATGTTAAAGCCAAGATCACGTAGTCCTTGTTTAAAGAACTCTGTGTTTTCCCAAAGACGATCGAACAGTTCCGTCTCTTCTTCCATTACCCGCAGTGCTTCCCGATTTGCTTCGACGACTGCCGGCGGATGTGACGTCGAGAAGAGGAACGGGCGCCCTTTATGGATTAAGTAATCTTTAACATGCTGTTCACACGCGACATACCCGCCAAGGACACCAATTGCTTTCGACAAGGTACCGACTTGGAGGGCGACACGACCGTCAAGCCCAAAGTGGTTGACCGTCCCGCGACCACTTTTTCCTAAAACGCCTGAGGCATGCGCGTCATCGACCATGACAAGCGCATCGTACTTTTCTGCGAGTTCGACGATTTCCGGAAGTGGTGCGATGTTACCGTCCATTGAGAAGACGCCGTCCGTGACGACGAGTCGTGTCCGTGCGTCTTGCGTCTCTTGGAGCGCTGCTTCAAGATCAGCTAAGTCGACGTGTTTGTAAATGCGGCGTTTCGCTTTCGTCAAGCGAATCCCATCGATGATCGAAGCATGATTAAGGGCATCGGAAATGACGACATCCTCTGGTCCGAGCAGTGCCGACAAGACACCGAGGTTCGTCGCAAAACCTGACTGGAAGACGAGTGCTGCTTCCGTATGTTTGAATGTTGCGAGTTCTTGTTCGAACGCTTCATGCATTTCGAGTGTTCCCGCAATCGTCCGGACCGATCCTGTCCCAGCACCGAATTCAAGCGCTGCATCCGCTGCCCGTTTTGCGAGGCGCGGGTGCGCTGCGAGTCCGAGATAATTGTTTGAAGATAGTTGAATCAGTTCTTTTCCATCAATCGTCACACGATTGTGTTGTGCACTTTCGAGTGGTACGAGCTTGCGGAACGTCCCCGCCGCTTTCATTTCCTCTAATTCTGTCCGTAAGTGTTCGAAACCCATTAATTCGTCCCCCTTGGTTGTAGTACAACTTTGCCACATTTCCCTTGGCGCATCAATTCGAAGCCTTCTTCAAATCGCTCGAGCGGTAATGTATGTGTGATTAACGGTTTGACATCGACCTTGCCGCTTGAAAGAAAGGCTGATACTTGGCTCCATGTCTCGTACATCTTCCGCCCCGTGATTCCTTGGACGCGGACCCCTTTAAAGACGACATGGTTCGTCAAGTCGATTTCAACCGGTTTGACGGGCAGACTTAAGATGTTGACATCTCCGCCTGCCGTCACCATTTCAAAGGCTTGACTAATCGCGACCGGATGACCACTCATCTCGCAGACGACATCGATTCCGTCGCCGTCCGTCATCATCATGATCCGTTCGATGACATCATCATGGCGTGAATCAAGAACGACATCTGCGCCCATCGTCTTCGCAAGCTCTAACCGATACGGATTGACATCAATCGCGACGACTTCCGCTGCCCCTGCTGCTTTCGCGACCGAAACGGCCATCAAACCGATTGGACCGCAGCCGACGATGGCGACCGTCTTGGCACTGACGTCGCTTGCAAGTACCGTGTGGACGGCATTTCCCATCGGTTCTTGAATCGACGCGATGCTTGCCGGCATTTCTTCCGGGTTGACCCAGAGGTTTTCTTCCGGCATGACGACGTACTCGGCAAAACAGCCTTGCGTATCGACACCGATGATTTTCGTATTTTTACAAATATGATACTGTCCCCGTAAACACTGTTTACATTGATGACAGACGATGTGTGTCTCAGCTGAAACATGATCCCCAAGCTTCAGACGTTTTGTCCCTTCGCCGAGTTCGACGACTTCTCCCGAAAACTCATGTCCGAACACGTATGGCGGATTGACACGAGACGCGGCCCAGGCATCCCATTCGTAAATGTGGACGTCTGTCCCGCAGATTGAAGTCGCTTCAACGCGAATCAATACTTCACCGCGTCCCGGGACAGGAACCTCGACTTCTTTCAAGACCGCTCCAAAACCACGCTCTTCTTTGACGAGTGCCCGCATCGTTTTTGTTTGCGTCGTCTGTTCTTCCATCGTCACTAACTTTGTCATATTTCCCCGACTCCTTCATGGGTCTTACCTGTTTCTCTAATCGGTAATGACCAAATGTTTAGCATCCCCAAAAACCAAACCATCATTCGACTCTATTTTACATGAATTCCGCAGCGAGTTGGTTAAATGTTTTTTGATTCATTTCAAGATCGGCAAACGTCAGTCCCGTCTCATCATACCCATCGATTTGTGACTGATAGTCCAGCCGCGAATCATCTTGATAAATCAGACCCATGACGAGTCCGTCGTGCTCATGGACGACGCGTTTCGCTGTATCGAGATTTGTTGCATCGTACCCCTCAATCTCGTCCAGTTTCGTCAAATTTTGTTTAAACCAATCGTACGTGTTGACCTTGTTAAACGTCACGCAAGGACTGAACACGTTGATGAAGGCAAACCCTTTATGTTCCGTCGCCTGTTCAATCAGCCGCGTCAATCCTTTCAAGTCGTTCGAGAAACTTTGGGCGACGAACGTCGCGCCGGCCGTCAATGCGAGTTCGACAGGCGAAATACTTTTTTCAATCGACCCTTTCGGTGTCGACTTCGTCTTGAATCCGGGAGCAGATGTCGGCGACGTCTGCCCCTTCGTCAAGCCGTAGATTTGATTGTCCATAACGATGTACGTCATGTCGACATTTCGTTTGAACGCATGAACCGTATGCCCCATCCCGATCGCAAACCCGTCGCCGTCCCCACCGGACGCGATGACCGTCAACTCACGGTTTGCCATCTTGACGCCTTGGGCGATTGGTAGCGAACGGCCGTGGACACCGTGAAACCCATAGGTGTTGATGTAACCAGAAATGCGACCGGAACAGCCGATTCCAGAAATCAAAGCCAGTTCTTCCGGCTCAAGACCGACGTTCGCGACGGCACGTTGAATCGCTGCTTGAATTGAGAAGTCACCACATCCCGGACACCAGTTCGGTTTGACATCATTTCGAAAATCTTTAAAGGTTGCCATTAAAAACGCCTCCTGCTACTACCTGTTCTACGACTTCTGCCGGATAGAACGGATCACCGTTGAATTTCAAGATGTGTTCAATCTTGTCTGCGAACCCACAGTTCATCTGAATCAGTTTCGCGAGTTGACCGGTCGCATTGTATTCGACGACGACGACTTTTTTCGCCCGCTCAAGATGTGGACGGACGAGTTCACTCGGGAACGGGTGCATTTGACGAATATGCAAGTGATCGACTTTCATCCCTGCATGCTCTAGACGTGGCATCACTTCTTCAATCGTCCCGCGCGTCGAATTGAAGCCGACGAACAGGATGTCTGGTGTCTGATGCTGTTCCGTCACAAGGACCGCGTCTGCTAGACGAAATTGATTGAGTTTGCGTAAACGTTTCGTCATTTGATCGACCCGGTTCTTCGTTGCTTCCGAGGGACGTCCTTCTTCGTTATGTTCGACGCCCGTCACGTGATGAATCCCGTGTTTCATTCCCGGGACGACACGCGGGCTGATCCCGTCTTCCGTCACTTCATACCGTTTGAAGTAGTCTTTCCCGGCAAGTTCCGGTAAGTCGCCTTGCAGTAATTTTCCGCGTCGGATTTCGACACGTTCTAAGTCGAGCGGTTCGACCGATTGTTTTCCGAGCGATAACATCAAGTCGGTCAAAAGGATGACCGGACATTGGTATTCTTCTGCGATATTAAAGGCTTCTGCCGCATCATAAAACGCTTCTTCGACCGTCGACGGTGCAAGGACGACTTTCGGAATCTCGCCATGCGTACTGTAAATCATCGCCATCAAGTCCGATTGTTCTTGTTTCGTCGGGAGTCCCGTTGACGGTCCTCCCCGTTGTGTATCGATGATGACGAGTGGTGTTTCCGTCATCCCGGATAACCCGATGGCTTCCGCCATCAACGACAGTCCTGGTCCAGCTGACGCCGTCAAGGCACGGACACCGGCATAGTTCGCGCCAATCGCCATCGTGACAGCTGCCAGTTCATCCTCTGTCTGAACGACCGTTCCCCCGAACTGTGGTAATTTCTTGATTAAGTACTCCATGATTTCTGACGATGGTGTAATCGGGTAAGCGGCCATCAAGCGGGCTCCCCCTGTCACGGCACCGAGGGCAATCGCATCGTTGCCAATCATGAACATGCGTTGCTTCCCGTCGGCCGGTTCCAGGATGAACCGCTCGGCATCGAGTGCCATCTCTTCAAAAGCAGCTGCTCCTTCCCGAATCGCCGATAAGTTCTTTGCGACCATCTCCGGACCTTTGCGACCAAAAATTTGTTCGACGACGGCTTCAAACCGTTCTGGATCAATTCCGAGAATCGCACTTGAAGCACCAATCGCGACCATGTTTTTCATCAGTGCGGTTCCAAGACCCGCTGCAATTTCCGTAAACGCAATCGGATAGAGATCGGCACGCGAAGCATCCGGATTCGTCGGCTTGAACTTTGCGTCGGCAATGATGATTGCCCCCTGGCGTAACTCGTGGAAATTGACATCGATCGTCTCTTGATCAAATGCCACTAAAATATCGAGATCGTCCGCGACGGTCCGAACTTCATGTGTCGCCACACGAATCTTATTGTTTGTATGTCCACCTTTGATGCGTGAAGAAAAGTGACGATATCCATATAAATAATAACCAAGACGGTTGAGGGCAATCGCAAAAATCTCACCTGTCGATTCGATTCCCTCTCCCTGCTGTCCGCCTACTTTCCATGACAATTGATTGTACATCGACGTTCGCTCCTTCTCTGTCCCCTGAAATGATGGAAGCGTCTTACTTTACTATCCTCCCTCATGATACCGATTTACAGATACTTGTACAATCCTCCCCCGGAAATCCGTTCGTTTTTTTGATTTTCGTCACGACAAAAAGACCATCTACTCTAGCCGAGTAGATGATCACGTGTATTTAGGACCTATGTCCGAACGATCTTAGCGTGGTTCAACGATGAGTTTAATTGCAGTCCGTTCTTCGCCATCAATCATGATGTCGGTAAAGGCTGGGATACAGATTAAATCCATGCCAGCCGGCGCAACGAATCCTCGCGCAATCGCGACCGCCTTAATGGATTGATTGAGTGCACCCGCACCGATAGCCTGAATCTCGACAGAACCTTTCTCTCGAAGCACGCCCGCAATCGCTCCTGCGACGGCGTTCGGATTCGATTTAGCTGATACTTTCAGGGCGTCCATGCAATGTACCTCCCAATCAAAAATGACACTTAATCAAAGAATATCGATTGATCCGTCAAATGAATCCGTTCAATCTTCGTTGCTTTTTTCGTCGCATCATCGATATGAATCAAGACTCCATTTAATTGTTCCCGTCCTTCCGCAACTTCAAACCGAGTTGGAAGCTGTGTCTTAAATTTTCGTAAGACATCATCTTTACGCATCCCGAGGACACCGTCCAGTGGACCTGTCATGCCGACATCCGTGATGTAAGCTGTTCCACCGTCAAGCACACGTTCGTCGGCAGTTTGGACGTGCGTGTGGGTTCCGACGACGGCTTGAACACGTCCGTCGAGGTGATAACCCATCGCGATTTTTTCACTCGTTGCTTCCGCATGGACGTCAACGAAAATCGCATCGACTTCCCCTTCGACTTCCGCAATCAACGCGTCAACAGTCCGGAAGGGATCTCCGAGTGCTGGTAAGAAGACCGTTCCTTGGACGTTGATGACGGCAATCTTTTTATTCCCGACCTTTAAGACCATCATGCCACGACCTGGTGTTCCTTCCGGATAGTTTGCTGGACGGACAATCCGGTCAGCGTCATCAATCCAGTCGAAAATGTCCCGATTGTCAAACGTATGATTTCCCATCGTGACGCCGTGGAAACCAAGTTCGAGTAATTGGTGATAAATCGATTTCGTGATGCCACGACCGTGTGCTGCATTTTCACCGTTGACGAGCATGACAGTTGGATTGTACTTCGACTTCAGACGTGCCGTAAATTGTTGTAAGATGTGTCGACCTGGTGCGCCAACGACGTCTCCGATAAATAAAATCTTCATGCTAATTCCTCCAATACATTAAAAAAGTGGCGGTCGCCCGCCACTTTGCTTATTTTGCGTATTCGACTGCTCGTGTTTCCCGAATGACCGTGACCTTGATATGACCCGGATAATCGAGTTCTTCTTCGATTTTCTTCCGGATATCACTCGCCATCTTGTGTGCTAAGACATCATCGACAACGTCAGGACGGACGATAATCCGAACTTCACGACCGGCTTGAATCGCAAACGATTTTTCAACACCATCGAATGATTCTGAAATTTCTTCCAAACGTTCGAGGCGTCGAATGTAACTTTCAAGCGTTTCTTGTCGTGCACCTGGACGTGCTGCTGACAGTGCGTCTGCTGCCGCGACAAGGACGGAGATGACCGAAGTCGCTTCCGTATCACCATGGTGAGAAGCAATCGCATTGATGACTGTCGGATGCTCTTTGTACTTCGTACCGAGCTCGACACCAATCTCAACATGACTTCCTTCCACTTCATGGTCAATCGCTTTTCCGATATCGTGCAGGAGACCTGCCCGTTTCGCAAGCGTGACATCTTCGCCAAGTTCCGCTGCCATCATTCCCGCAAGATGCGCGACTTCAAGTGAGTGGAACAAGACGTTTTGTCCGTAACTCGTCCGGTATTTCAAGCGACCGAGAATCTTGACAAGATCCGGGTGGATTCCATGAATCCCGACATCATATGTCGCTTCTTCTCCGATTTCGCGAATTCGCTCATCGACTTCGCGACGTGATTTGTCGACCATCTCTTCAATCCGTGCCGGATGAATTCGACCGTCTTGGACAAGCTTTTCAAGCGCCATCTTCGCCACTTCACGACGAATTGGATCAAATCCAGACAAGATAACAGCTTCCGGTGTATCATCGATGATTAAATCGATTCCCGTTAATGTTTCAAGTGTCCGAATGTTACGCCCTTCACGACCGATGATTCGACCCTTCATCTCATCATTCGGTAGGTTGACGACAGATACCGTCGTCTCAGCGATATGTTCAGCGGCGAACCGTTGAATCGCGAGGGACAAGATGTTACGTGCTTTCTTGTCGGCTTCTTCTTTTGCTTTTTGTTCGATTTCTTTTTGTAGCATTGCCGCATCATGCAGCGCAGCTTGTTTTGTCTCATCCATGATGATAGCGCGCGCTTCGTCTTGCGAAAGATTCGCAACACGTACGAGCTCTTGGCGACCTTCTTCATACAGATCCTCAACTTTGCGTTCTAACGCTTCAGCTTGTTGCTTCCGCTTCGCGATCTCAGCGTCTCGTGTGTTGATTTGATCTTCCTTTCGGTCGATTGAGTCGACACGGCGATCGAGAGTCTCTTCTTTTTGGAGCAAGCGGGCTTCTTGTTTTGTTAGCTCTTGACGACGTTCACGAAGTTCTTTTTCTACTTCATTGCGAAGTTTAAAGGCTTCGTCTTTCGCTTCGAGTAATGCTTCTTTTTTCGTTGCTTCCGCTGACACTTGTGCCCGTTCGACGATTTTTGTCGCTTCGGTTTCCGCGCCTTGAATCTTTGCTTCAGCAATCGATTTCCGCAAGAAGTAGCCTACGATGAATGCGATGAGCAAAGTGAGGAGAAGTATGATAATCCAAGTTATTGTATCCATGGGTTCACCTCCCCTTTGCAAGGTGTTTCTTAGTTCATTTCGGTTTTTCATCGAAGCTGTCTAAAAAACGTACATCTATATTGTAAGGATAGCACTCGTTCATTGTCAACGAACGGGCGGGAAAGAATTCCTTTGTTTTCCTCTTTTCAACAAAAAACACCTTGAATCGAGGTCACTTCAACGAAAAATCTAAAAAAAAAGATAACGTTCACTCCAGCGAGTAAACGTTATCGATTGTTCGATTCACCTTCAAGAAGGAACCGCCTCTATATTATTCTGCGAATAGATCTTCTGTTTCTTCTTCTACTTCCGCATCAAGTGCACGTTCAACAAGACCGTGGTGTTCACGAATCAAACGTTCGACTTCCTCAGCGACCTCAGGATGCTCGACCATGTATTGTTTCGCGTTTTCACGTCCTTGACCGAGACGTTCTGAATTATAAGAGTACCATGCACCACTTTTTTGAACGATATCGAGATCTGTCCCGATGTCGATTAACTCACCGACTTTAGAAATCCCGAGACCATACATGATATCAACTTCTGCTTGTTTGAATGGTGGTGCAATTTTATTTTTAACGACTTTGATTTTTGTTTTATTCCCGACGATATCCGTTCCATTCTTCAATGCTTCCGCACGACGAACTTCAAGTCGAACAGACGAGTAGAATTTCAAGGCACGTCCACCTGGAGTCGTTTCTGGGTTCCCGAACATGACACCGATTTTTTCACGGATTTGGTTGATGAAGATGACAATCGTCTTCGATTTGTTTGTTGCACCAGACAACTTACGTAATGCCTGACTCATCAAACGTGCTTGAAGACCTACGTGGGAATCACCCATTTCGCCTTCGATTTCAGCTTTTGGTACGAGCGCTGCAACCGAGTCGACGACGAGCACGTCTACTGCACCTGAACGGACGAGGGCTTCAGCGATTTCAAGTGCCTGTTCCCCTGTATCCGGTTGTGATAACAATAACTCATCAATGTCGACACCAAGTTTATTTGCGTAGGCTGGATCTAACGCATGCTCTGCGTCGATGAACGCTGCCTGACCGCCTTGTTTTTGTACTGCTGCAATCGCGTGGAGCGCAACAGTCGTTTTACCAGAAGATTCTGGACCGTATACTTCGATTACCCGTCCACGTGGATATCCACCTGCACCGAGAGCTATATCTAATGTGATTGATCCAGAAGAAATAACAGATACTTTCTGGTCTGCATTTTCACCTAGTTTCATGATTGAACCTTTACCAAATTGCTTCTCTATCTGGCGTAATGCCATTTCAAGTGCTGCTTTACGATCACTCACGTAGCAGGCCTCCTTCTATTTATCTTACTGAGATTATTGTACTTCTTTTGAGACCGAATGACAAGCTTTTTACGAACATTTATTCGCATACTTGGAATTATTCTTATTTCGGTTGAACGGCAATTTTCTTAAGGTATTTCAACAGAAGGAAGTACGCATCTTTTACAGAACGTAATCTAATCATACCACGGTCGAATGCTGGGTAGGTAAATTCAACGACCTCCGTTCCGTCCGGTGTTGCTAGGGCGCAATAGACCGTTCCGACTGCTTTTCCACTATTACTCGTCGGTCCCGCTTCCCCTGTCAACGCAATAGCAAGATTCGATTGATAGAGACGTCTCGCTCCTTCAGCCATCGCAATCGCGACGTCAGCGCTGACGGCCGTTTGTTCGCGCAGCAAGGTTTCGCTAACGCTTAACAGGTTACGCTTCGCTGCATCGTCATAGACGACGGCACCCCCACGAAAGCTGTTGCTTGCTCCCGCAATGTCAGTCAAACCGCTCGCAAAGGCTCCTCCTGTTAAAGACTCCGCTGCCGCAAGCGTAACGCCTGCCTCTTCACAAGTCCGTAAGACGACTTCCGGTAAACTCGTTTCACCATAGCCATAAAAGTATTCCTCGACCTCCGCAAGGACAAGTCGTTCGAGTCCGTCAAGCATCTCGATGGCAACTTGTTCCTGCGCGGCTTTCGCCGTCAAGCGTAACCGTACTTCAGCAAGTTCCGCATACGGTGCGATCGATGGATTTTGGGAGGAACGAATCAAATCGGTCAATCGGTCGTTCAGTGCCGATTCCCCGATTCCGAAAAAGCGAAGTGTTCTCGATTTGATGGTCTCCTGTCCAAACAAATGATCAAAATGATCGGCGATGATTTGCTTCATTTCCCGCGGGACACCTGGTAATAAGATATATTGGTGATCAGCCGTCTTCAGCGACATCCCTGGCGCGAGACCCGCACCGTTCGAAAGGACATCCGCCCCTTCAATGACCAGCGCCTGTTTTTTTTCATTATCCGTCATCATGCGACCACGTGTTTTCAAAAAACCTTCAATACGGTTGTACGCGACTTCGTCAACTTGAAGACGACGTCCGAGCAGCTTAGCGAGCACTTCTTTCGTCAAATCATCTTCCGTCGGTCCAAGTCCCCCCGTGATGACGAGGAGATCGGTACGTGCTTGCGCCTGTTTGAAGACGTCCGTCATCCGCGCCTCATTATCGCCGACGACACTATGATAATGGACATCGATGCCGCAACTCGCGAGCCATTCCGAGAGGTACTGTGCATTCGTATTGGCGATTTCCCCTAATAATAGTTCACTTCCGACCGCTATGATTTCTGCTTTCATCTTTATTCCCCGCTTTCAAAAGTATATAAAAAGACTGTCCGATTTAGCGAACAGCCTTGTTTGAGATAAGTTACATCGATTTCGTAATTAATTTAATGTTTTTCGAGAAATACTCAACGCCTGAGTAAATCGTTAAGATTAACGCCAGCCACATCGTGATTTCAGCGAACGGGATATTCAGTAATGCGAATCCGATGTCGTGGAGCAAGAAAGCGATGATTGACGTCAGTTGAACCCACGTCTTCGCCTTGCCTGAGTTTCCGGCTGCTAAGACGATTCCTTCATCTGATGCGACGAGACGAAGCCCTGTCACGGCAAACTCACGGCAGAGAATGATGACGACGACCCAAGCTGCAACGAAATCGAGCTCTACAAGGTAAACGAGTGCAGCTGCGACTAACATCTTATCAGCGAGTGGATCCATAAACTTTCCGAAATTCGTGACTAACTTATTTTTACGTGCCAAGTAACCATCCAACCAGTCCGTGATGGCAGCAACTGAAAAAATCATCGCCGCAACAAAGTGAGAAACCGGAAGTTCGGCACCAAGAACGTCCCATTGACCCCAGTTTGGGTCGATGGCGAGTACTGCGACAAAGACAGGAATTAACAAGACACGTAATACCGTCAATTGATTAGGCAAGTTCATTCTGGTATCCTCCTCCTTTTTATGTAAGATCAGTAGCTATGCCGTCTTACGGCGTAGCTACTTTCTTCAAGTAAATATTTTGAACGAGGAGCGAACGGTTAAGTTTAAGCTCCTGATCATTGACGACGATTTTATCGATGCCTTTAATTGAACCGATGCGAATCCGAATCAAATCTGTTTTCGCATCTTTGACGACGACCGGGTTCGGATCGGACGCATTGATATGGTCTGGCGCGAGCGCCTCTCCTTCAAGCGATGTATCACGTACTCCGACAAACGGTGACGGCGATGCATCTTTTTTGATGCTGATCGAGACATCCATCGTTTTATCCGCCGGTACTTCATATGTGATATCTTGCCCAGAGGTCGTTTTCGCCACTAGTGGCTTCTTGACTTCCTCTTTCGGTTCTTCTGTCACTTCTTCTTTTGGTTCTTCTTTCGGCTCTTCCGTTGCCAGAACATCCGTCTCCTTACTCGGAGCGTCTCCTTCATCAATCGTCACATCACTCTGTTTCGGTGCTGTCGTATTGGCTTTATCACTCGAATCGAGGAAATTTTGCAACGCATAGTAAAGTGCGACACCAATCGCAAAGATTAACAGGATGATAATGATGTTTGGAATCCACCGTTTGGCAACACTCTTTTTCGGAGCCGTCGACTTCGAATAGGTTGCGCGTCGTGACAACTCGACGACCGGTTGTGCTTCAGGTTCCGGCAAGTCTCGTTTATACGTCTCAAACACTTCGTCTACGTCCAGACCGAGTGCTTCGGCATACGTTTTGATGAAAGCACGTGCATAAAAAGCACCGGGCAATTGATCGTAGGCACCTTCTTCAATCGCGACGATATAGCGCTTTTGAATTTTAGTCGTGCTTTGAATTTGTTCTAGCGAGACACCTAATGTCTCACGTTGTTCTTTTAAGTAGGTTCCGAGCTCGGTCATCGGTAACACACCTTCCATTTTCATTACTTATTTAAAAATTGAACCATTCATTTCCGCCAAGTGCACGTGGAGGTTCGGTCACGATGATTTCTTCGGTCGTGTTGCGTAATTCAATGATGTAATCGAAATCATCCCACGTGTATTCACTCGACTTAACGAACGCATCCGGATGTTCGACGATTTTCGTCGCTGGCAAACGCATGACTTCACGTAAAATTTGCCAATGACGCTCATCGAAGTGCCGTTGGGACACAAGGGCATCGATGATGTAGACGTAGTCGCCCGTCCGTTCATCGTCAAATAACGAAGTTCTGACCGTTTGTTTGATTAAAGTCGACGATAAGAACAACCATTTCTTATTTGCACTGACACTTGCTGCGACGATTGATTCTGTTTTCCCGACCCGCGGCATGCCACGGACACCAATCAGCAGATGCCCATCCTGCTTACATAGTTCAGCCATGAAATCGACGAGAATCCCTAAGTCTTCTCGAACAAAACGGAATGTTTTTAATTCATCACTACTATGGTCGATATAACGACCATGACGAATCGCAATCCGGTCACGCAACTTCGGCTTCCGGAGTTTGACGATTTCAATCGTCGGCATCGTCTTTAAGATGGCTGCGAGTCGCGGTATTTGATCAGGCTGTTTCGTTTGAAGTAACATGCCGCGGCGCTCACGATCAACACCATTGATCGTGACAATCGAGATATGCAGCATCCCCATAAGTGAGGCAATATCTCCAAGCACCCCCGGACGATCGACATTCAATTCGTACTCAAGGTACCACTGTTCGAATTCATCCACTCGCTAGCCCTCCTCGTCTATACGGTTATCCATTCCTCATGTTAAATGATTTTTTGAAAAATGAAAAGCATTCCTCGTTCAATTCTCAAGCGATCACATCCACGCGCCATCAATTTTTAAAATGGCTCCCGAGATATATCCAGCCTCTTCCCCCATCAAAAATGTGATAGCCGAGGCTACTTCTTCTTCCGTCCCGAACCGACCAGCCGGAATCTCCGCTAAGGCTTGTTCGCGATCTTCCTTCGAAAAAACAGCATTCATCGGCGTATCAATCCAACCAGGCGTGACAGCATTGATCCGTCCGTTCATTGCGCCTAGTTCTTTGCTATAGGCTTTTACGAAACCAAGTTGTGCCGCCTTACAGCTCGAATAAACGACTTCCCCGGCTACGCCGAACTCGCCTAAGACACTGCTGACGACAACGATCGACAACGGTGCGGAGAATGGTTTCTTATGTGTCAAGAATTGACTGATGCGAATGAGCGATTCGACGTGCAAGGTCATCATCGATTCAATTGAGTTCGTCGATTGATCGATTAACAATCCACTAAAGCTCGTCCCGGCGATATGGACGAAACCATCGACTGGTGGCAAAGCCTCACAAAGAGAGGCAATCTTTTCCCGATTCGACAAATCGCCTGCGACGATTTCAGTCGTCACAGGCAACTCCTGCACAAATTGCTCAAGCTCGGTTCGGCGTTGATGTGTATGCAAGACAAGTTCATGTCCGGCTGCTGCCAGGCGTCTCGCTGTCGCTAGACCGATGGCACCACTGGCACCTGTAATAAAAATCCGCATCGGTTAGACATATGGTTTGACGATTGAAATCGCTCGGTTCTCAAGCGCAAACAATTCGTCAAAACGTGCTTCAATTTCCTCTTTCGTAATCGAAGCAATCAGTGTCGGTAATGCAAACATGTTCGTGTCCGCTAAAGCATGACGTGAAAACTGATTGGCGATAAATTCCGGCGAATTCAATGCCCGTAAGAATTTCCCTTGCATCATATTCCGCTTTCGGACGACTTCCGTCTCGCTGAACGAGGGACGCTTTGTAAGAAGCTCCTCATACGCTGCGATGAAACGTTCCGGATCTTCCGTTTCCATCCCGAATGTTGCAAAAGCAAATTCTTCTTCGCTCGAATAATCAAAACTGAATGTATCGTCAATCAATCCTTCTTCGTACAAGTCGAGATATGTCGACGAGGTTTGATCAAACAGGAGATGTAGGAGTAACTCACTCGTCATTTCTCGGCGGACTTGTTCTTCGCCGCGAAGTGATTCATCTTTATATCCAATCAAGACTTTCGGTGTCTTGACGTCGAGCTCGAGTTCGAATCGCGGACGTGCGACTTCTTTTGGTTCAACGCCGTAATCGCGTTCGATTGCCGGACGGTCTGTATAATCTTTTTTCGCTTGATTTTGTTTGATCAACTCAAGCGTTTCCGCAGGATTGATGTTTCCGACGACAAACAAAACCATGTTCGACGGATGATAGAACGTCCGGTAACACGTATACAAATCATCGGCTGTAATCTTGTCAATCGACTCCGGTGTACCTGCGATGTCAATCCGAACCGGGTGATTCGCGTACATCGATTCGATGAGTCCAAAAAATAGACGCCATCCTGGATTATCTTGATACATTTGAATTTCTTGCGTAATGATGCCTTTTTCCTTCTCGACACTCTCCGGTGTAAAGTAAGGATCTTGAACGAAGTCAATCAATGTTTCGAGATTTTGCTCGATCAGCGATGTCGCAGAGAACAAATACGCTGTCCGTGAGAATGATGTAAAGGCGTTCGCTGATGCACCGAGACGACCAAATTCTTGGAAGACGTCCCCTTGCTCCGACTCAAACATTTTATGCTCGAGGAAGTGGGCAATCCCGTCCGGTACGCTCACCCAGTCCTCACCTTTTTTGAAACGATTGTCGATTGAACCATAGCGGGTCGTAAACGTCGCATACGTTTTTTCATAACCTTTTTTCTGAAGTAAATAAACAGACAAGCCATTGTCTAATTGTTCGAAAAATACCGTTTCGTCTGTATCATGATACGTTAACTGTTCCATTATTCTTCACCTCGCAATAAATAGACTGCCTCTAATTCGATTTTAGCGGCTAGACGGACGACATCTTCACGCGTAGCCGTCTCGATGATATGAATTTCATCTTCTAGCGTCAATCCACGCATTTTCGATCCGTTCAACCAGCCAATCAATTGTCCGGGTTGATCGAGAATTTGACGACGCGCATTGATGAGCATCGCTTTCGTTTGCGTCAACTCTTCAGCCGTAAAGTTCCCGGCTTTCAAATCGACAAGCTGTTCCTTGATGATTGTTTCTGCCCGTTCCGCTTTTTGAGTTTCGACACCAGAATAAACGTACAAGGCACCGTTCAAGGCTGCGTAGCGGGAAGCTGCGTAATACGCGAGGCTCTCTTTTTCACGGACGTTCATGAACAGCTTCGAGTGCGGGAATCCGCCAAAAAGTCCGTTAACGATTTGCATCCGGATCGAATCAGCAGATGTCGGATCGACTGCAACACGGTAGCCTAAATGTAACTTTCCTTGTTTGATTGGTTGTGTCTCTGATGAACGCTTCACACCGGCGACTTGTTTCAAGGCCGGGATATAATGACTCGTTTTTTCACTGTGCGAAGGCAAGAAGGATAATGCCTCTTCCATTTCGTCACGTGTCACATGACCGACGACGAAAACATCGATCCGGTCGTTTTCAATCATCGACCGATATGTATCGCGCAAGGAGGATGTTGTAATTGCCTCTAATCCTTCGAGCGTACCGAGTGACGACAGTGAAACGGCTTCTCCAGGGGCCATTAACTCAAGAAGACGCTGCTGGGCAAAACGCATTTTATCATCGTAAAGTGAGCTGATCCGTAACGCATGGAGACGCTTTTCCTGTTTGACGAACTGTTCACGGAAGCCGCCTTCGGTTAAGTCAGGATAGAAAATCATTTGTTCGAGCAAATCAAGCGCCTCTTCAAGCAACGTCTCATGCCGTACGAGATCACCTCGTACGACGTCGAGCTGGAATGAAATAACATGCTCTTCGCCGAATTTCGAAGCATCTGCATAAAGTCCCGCATCATATAAGGTTTCGAGTGGTTCACGTAGCGCCTTCATCGATGGATAGGCCGCTGTCGATTTTTCCATGATGTACGGTAAGATCGCCCGGCTCGTCAGCGTTTTTTCTTCAAGTGGTGCAGAAAATGTGACGAGTACGGTCGTTGTCTTGAATTTATCGGTCGGGACGAGATGGTACGTCGTCCCCTCTTTTTTCCATGTTTCGAATGACTGACTCATTTACTCTCCATCCTTTCGTTTAAACACATGTGCACTGCGAAGGTATTCAATATCTGCTGTTTGATTGACTGCATTCTCATAACGCGCTGCGGCAAAGAAAAAGTCACTCAGTCGGTTGATGAATGGCAAGAGGTGACGGGCTTGAGCGACATCGACCATCGAACGTTCAATCCGTCGACAAATCGTTCGCGCAACATGCAGGCTTGCCGCCGCTTCCGTTCCGCCTGGCAAGATAAACTTATCGAGCGGGGGAGATAATTCCGTTAAACTATCAATCCAACTCTCGAGATTTTCTGTCGCAGTTTGACTCAAGCGGGATTCTTTTTGTTCGACGTACATTAAGTCGCTCCCACAATCAAACAAGGCATGTTGAATGACAATCAATTGTTCTTTTACTTCAATCGAAGTTGCTTTTGTCCGTGCGAGGCCGACGAAGCTGTTCAGTTCATCCAGTTCACCCATCAAATCGATTTGCACATCATTTTTTTTAACGCGGCCACCGACGAGCGATGTTTCCCCTGAATCCCCGGTTTTTGTATAAATCTTCATTTTTCTCACTCCTATAGCGAAAGGAAGCGAATCAGAGAGTTCGCTTCCTTTGTTTTTTCGGTAATCGAATTCGGAATGTCGAGCCTTCGCCGAGCTGGCTCTCGACTTCGACCTCCCCTTCATGGGATCGGACGACGTTCACGACAATCGCGAGACCAATCCCTGTCCCCGTCTTGCCACGCGTCCTTGCTTTGTCCGCCTTATAGAAACGATCAAAAACGAACGGGACATCTTCTTCCGGAATTCCTGTACCGGAATCAATTACGGATAGGAATATGTTTTCCCTATCTTCCGTAATGTTAATCTCGATTTGACCATCCTCGGTGTAACGAAGCGCATTGCCGAGTAAGTTCGTCAACACTTGCTCCATTTGATCGGGATCCGCTTCGAACTCGACGTTCGGTCCGACGACGTCAAACGATACACGTTTGTCGCGTCCCATTTGCTTGAATTTTTTAATCATCCGTTTTGCAAACGGGACTGCTTCCATCGGTTCAATCCGTAACTCTTGATGACCTGCCTCCATTCGGGCAAGATCGAGTAAATCATTGACGAGACGCGATAGACGTTGCGACTCATCATAAATGACTGAAGCAAATTCTTTTGTCGCTTCATCGCTTTCCGTCATCCCGTCGACGATCGCTTCCGAGTACCCTTGGAGCATGACGAGCGGTGTCCGCAATTCATGACTGACGTTCGCAACGAAGTCGGCGCGCATCTTCTCGAGCTGCTGCGCTTCTGTCATGTCCCGTAAAACGGCAACAGCACCAATCTGCTCTTCGTGCTCAAGTAACGGACTGACGATAATGATGTAATAACGACCTTCCCGTTCAAAGGAAACGGTCATTTCTGTCTCTGTCCGCATGACGGTCTTGAACAAATCAATCAGTTCTTCCGGAACCGGTGCCCCTGCCAAAAAATCTTCTGCCGGCGGATTTGTCGCGAGCAACTCCCCGGAATCAGAGAACGTCAAGACGCCATCTGCCATACAGCGTAAAATGGATGACAACAGATGTCGTTCTTTATCGAGATCCGTAACATATTGATTCAATTGGCTGCTCATTTCATTGAATGCCAACGCCAAGTCCCCGATTTCATCGCGTGAACGTTGCGTCAGACTTTGGTCGAACTTTCCTTCTCCGGCTTCGACGACAGCTTGACGAATCGTCCGCAGCGGCGCCGTAATGCGCGTCGAGAGGAAGAAGGCGAATACGGTTGTCCCGATGATCGCAAGCAGGACACAGAGTTGAATGATCTGCCTCGCGCCTTCATTCGCCTGTTCAATGTTCGTCAGTTCTTCAATTAAATACGTCGTTCCCGCCTCACTTGATGTGACGAGCGGGGCACGATAGGCGAGTGCTGCCTTGCCATTGAATACTTCATAGTTCCCAATCGCCGTCTCGCCCTCTTCACCGTCAACTGCTTTCCAGTTCTGACGCTCGAGCTCCTTAATCATACGTCGTGCCTTTTCCTCTGAAATATTCGTTTGAATCGTTTCGTCCTTCGTTGTCGCAATCAACGTCGCCCCGTAAATATCCGTAATTTCGACGGCGGTCGCCGACCCTTCCTCTAGCCCATCGTGCGCTTGGAAAACGGTCTCAACTTGTTGACCTAGCTTCGCGAGATGTCCTCGTTCTTGTTCAATGTGAAACGAGTTAAAAAATTCGAGCAACAAAATCGTCAAAGCAATTAAAACGACAGAAACGAGCAGTAAAATCGTTCCCCATAATTTGATGACGACACTCTGTAACCACTTCATCGTCAAGCAGGACTATTCTCGAATTTGTAACCGACACCCCAGACTGTCGTGATCATCTGAGCCGCGTTCGGTGACAAGCGGTTTAGTTTTTCCCGCAATCGTTTAACGTGTGTGTCGACCGTCCGCAAATCACCAAAGAATTCATAATTCCAGACCTCTTTTAATAACTGTTCCCGTGAAAAGACTTTATCCGTCTGCTTCGCGAGAAAGTAGAGCAATTCATATTCTTTTGGCGTCAAGTTGACTTCTTGCCCTTCGACCGTCACGCGGTGGGCATCATTATCAATCGTCAGATGCGGGAAGACGATAACATCTTTCGTTTTTGCATCCGTATGCAAGAACTTCGTTGCGCTGGCACGTCGCAGAATGGCCTTGACCCGAAGCACGACTTCGCGTGGACTGAACGGTTTAACGATATAATCGTCCGCTCCCATTTCAAAACCATGAACACGATTCGTTTCTTCCCCTTTTGCCGTCAACATGACAATCGGCGTCGCTTTTGTTTTGCGCAACTCTTCACAGACCTGCATACCATCGAGCTTCGGCATCATCAAATCAAGTAGAATGACATCATATTCCGTTTCAAGCGCCATTTCGAGCGCCATCTCGCCGTTGTCTGCTTCCTCAATCGTAAAGTTCTCCCGTTCGAGGTACATCTTTAATAAGCGTCGAATCCGTTCTTCATCATCGACGACTAAAATACGAGCTTCTTCTGACATCGGTTGATTCCTCCCATAAACTAGTCTCTCTTCTCTATCCTACTACTCTTTTAGTATACTATGAAACAAAAAGAAAAAACCTCCCTAACCGGTTAGACCGGAAAGGGTGATTGATTCATTTCACGTTTCCTTCAAAATCCAATAGTTGATGCCTGGACGAAGAAAGGGAGTCACCAATCGATGTCATTCATCGATCGGTGACTCCCTGTTTCATCTTTTAGTCAGGCGTAAGAATGAAGACCTGCGACAACGAGGTTGACGAACACCAGGTTGAACATGATGACCCCAAACCCACCGACACATAACCAGGCTGATTTTTTACCGATCCAGCCACGCTGAATGCGCATGTGCAGGTAGAAGACGTAAAATAACGCCGTAATCAATGCCCAAACCTCTTTCGGGTCCCAGCCCCAATAGCGGCTCCATGCCATCTGCGCCCAAATCATCGCAAAAATCAAACCGCCCAGGATGAAGACCGGTAAGCCGATCGCAATCGCACGATAGCTGATTTCATCTGCTGTTTCTAAGTCGATTTTACGGGCGATCGGTTTTAAGCTTTCCGCAAGACGCTTCCGTAAGATGACAAATCGAAGGAGTACGTACAAGACGAGACCACCGATCAGTGACCAAAGAACTGTATTGACTTTGTTCGCGTTCAAGAAGTTCGGCAGTTCGACGACTGCGCCCGATCCCGAAATGACTTTTCCGCCTTCCGGACCAGTCAACACGGGCATCGTATAGTCGTGTTGCATCGTCGCGCCGTTTTTCGCAACATATTCAATCGTCGCATTCGTCGAAAGTGCGTTAAATAACAATCCGACAAGAATATAACCGACCACGCATGTTAACGAAAACATGACGACTTCAAGCCACGTCCGTGTTTTTGATTCTTTTCTGAAATCTGTTGCGTGAATCAAGTAAAGTAATCCTGTCGCGAAGCTGACCGCGAGGATTCCTTCACCAAGTGCAGCTGTCGTGACGTGAATTTTTAACCAGACACTTTGAAGTGCCGGAATGAGTGGTTGGACCTCATCCGGGAACATCGATGCATAGGCGATGACGAGCAAAGCGACCGGCATCGCGACTAATCCTAAAACGTTGTTCCGGTAAATCCCGTAGACAATCAGGAAACCAAGAACCATCATCATCCCGAAGAATGTCGTATATTCATATAAGTTCGACACAGGAACGTGCCCCGCCCCTGCCCAGCGTGTAAAGAAATAACCAAGTTGTGTCGCAAATCCAATAATCGCGAGCGTAAAGGCAATCTTACCTGACCGGCTCGGTCCCTTTTTCCCACTCGTCGCAACCGCAAAAAATCCGGTACTGATGAGATACAAGATAAACGATGTCAGCAGTAAATTCCCACTCAAATTAAGCAAATTCATTCTGATTCCCCCTCTTCCCGCAACTTCTGCCGGTCTTCTAGTTGAGGAAGACCTACTTCTGTCAAGGCGAGATTGGCTTCTTTTTGAAGCCCTAACGCGTTCTTGTTCGTAAAGCCGGCAATCTTAATCCGACCGTTTGTTTCTCTAATCCAAAGGCGACGATGCGGCCAGTACATGCCGATGAGCAGACCCGCCATAAAGATTACTCCACCGATGAACAGGAACGGCAGCGTCAAATCTTTTTTAATCCGCACTCCCGAGATATTCGACAGTTCAGTCCCGGCAAAGCCCATCTTGTATTGATTTTCGTCCCCGCCGACATTGAGCTTAATCCCGATCAGACTCCGTTCGCCTTCCGGGTGCTCCGGTGACTTGATGTTAAAGACGAATGCCGGATTGACCGGCCGTGAAGAATTTGTCGTCGGTTTTCCGTCTTTGACGACGAAGTCCGGTAAAAAGTCTTTTAACTCGACTTCGTAGCCATCCTTCAATTCATACGTCGAGTCCGGGTTGCGTAAATCGACTTCAATCGTATCGACAACTTTTCCGGTTTTTTGATTTTCGATATTAAACGACATCGTCTTGAATTCAGGATCTGCCGCATATTGTTCCTGGAAGACTTGATAGTTTTCGAATTCAAACGGTTGGTTAACGGCCGTTTCACCAGATTTTACTTTTTCAAGTTCCGGTTTAAAATCATCCGTCATGCCCGTCTTTTTATACAACGTCATTTTCGTATCGTAGTTTTTCGGAACACTACCACCCGCTCGTTTCAGCGCTTCACTGAATTTCGCGTCGACCTTTTCCGGGTCATAAAATTCAATGTTGAAGGCATTGTTTTCAAGATAGTACTCGTTGTCCGTCGCTTCGATCGGCAACGTTTCACCTTCACGAAGCCATAGCAACTCATCTTCATGCATCCCTGGTACAATCCGTAACATCGCTCCACCAAAGAATAAAACGAGTCCGATGTGATTGATGTATGGACCCCAACGTCCAAACCGTTGTTTTTCTGCTAATAAAGCGCCGTCTTGTCGACGGATTTTATAGCCTTTCTTTTTTAACAACGGCTCAATCGCGTCAATTTGTTTTACCGTTCCAGCCGTCTCAGCGCCAAATCGCTGACCGCCCATAAAACGGTCAGACTGGATGACCGGTTGTTTCTTCAACGCTCGATAGAGCGGGAAGAAGCGGTCGATCGATACGATGATGATGGATAAAAGTAATAAGGTGATCAGTCCGATGTACCACCACGATTCAAAGAGATTATGAAATCCTAATGCATAGTAGATATCGCCTGCCGTACCGTATTCCTTCCCATAAAATTCTTCTGGCGGTGTCGCTTGCGGGATATACATTTCCTGCGGGAAAATCGTCCCGACACCACTTGCGAGGATGATTAAGCCAATCAACCATAGTCCGACTTTAACGGAAGAGAAGAATGTCCATGTTCGGTCAATCCACGACTGTTTTTTTCGTTTTGAACGAAGCTCTGCTTCTTCATAACGCATGTCCAGTTGCTTATATTCCTGCATCATCAATTCCCCCTCGATGCGTTACTCGTTTGCTTTTTTAATCATTTCTTCCAACTTCGCCTGATCAATTTCACCCTCATACTTTTCGACGACTTCGCCTTCTTTATTGATGATGAATGTGACCGGTAAGTTATAAATGCCGTACGCTTTCTCGACGGAACTGTTCGTATCCATTAAAATCGGATAGTCCGTTCCACCAATTTCCTTGATGAAGCTCGAGACGCGAACCGGTGTTTCGCCGACATTGACGGCTACAAAATTGACATTTTCATCTTGCATCATGCTGTAGTTGTCGTTAATCAACGGCATCTCTTTTTTACACGGTTCACAAAACGTGCCCCAAAAATTAAGCAAGAGTCCTTTTCCAGCATACTCATCCATCGAGTGTTGTTTCTCACCATACAAGTCGACGAGCGTAAAGCCAGGTGCATCGTCTCCCGCCATGACACGACCATTTTTATCGCGTGTCGCTTGATCGACGAACTGCATGATGACGACCGCACCAGCAAACAAGACGATCGTCATAATCATCAGTCGCCAGAATGAGCGTTTCTTCTTTTTTTGTTTAGCGGCTTCGAGCCGCTCTTCCGGGTTTTGCTTCGTTTTTTTCATGTTATACCGCCTCCACCCATATTGTACTTGAAATCGCTTAAATGTTGAGACAATGTGAAATACGTTAATTGTTTTGTCACAAAAAAAGAAAACTCAACCTATAGGATGAGCTTTCCGCTTTACAAATTAACGTTTTTTTGTGTTCTTACGTCTTTTCGTAGGTGGCGCGACGGGATCCGCTAGCTCACGCAATTGATTGACTTCTTTTTTTGAAAGTTCACGCCAGTCTCCTGAAGTGAGTCCAGCTAACGTCAAGAATCCGAACTGCTCCCGCTTCAACTTGATGACTTCGGCGCCGAGTGTTTCGACCATCTGACGGACTTGACGGTTATGTCCTTCGTAGATGACCATCTCGAGGATTGCCGTATTCTTTTTCTTGTCGACATCACGCATTTCGACGCGTGCTTTGCCTGTCTTGAATCCGTCCGGTAAGACGACACCCTTTTCCAGACCTTTGACGTGGTAATAATCCGGCACGCCTTTGATTTTAACGATGTAACGCTTCGGTACTTTGTATTTTGGGTGCAGTAAGAGATTTGAAAATTCACCGTCATTCGTCAATAAAAGTAAGCCGCTCGTATTGTAGTCAAGACGACCGACCGGGAAAACACGATGGCCCGGCGGCACAAGATCAACAACCGTTTTACGCCCCTTATCATCTTCAACCGTCGAGACGACACCTGTCGGCTTATACAGCATATAGTAGACATGCTCTTCCCGTTCGAGCTTGACGCCGTCGACTTCGACTTCAGCACGTCCGCCGACTTTCGTCCCAAGCTCTGTGATGACTTTTCCGTTGACCTTGACGCGACCTTCTGTAATTAATTCTTCTGCTTTGCGTCGTGATGCGACACCAGCTTGTGCGATAATTTTTTGTAGACGTTCCATTAATTTATTCTCTCCTCTAGTGACGGTTCATTCCTGAAAAATAGATCGCCATCCGCTTCGAACGTTTCTTCGAATTCGAGCGGAGGTAACTCCTCGATACTATTGAGACCAAAATGGTCCAAGAAATGATCGGTCGTTTTATACAATTTAGCTCGCCCGACGCCTTTCGCGCGTCCAGCTTCTTCAATTAACCCTTTTGCACTGAGCGTATGAATGACACGCTCGGTCTTGACGCCGCGAATGACTTCGATGTCTGCACGCGTGACAGGCTGCTTGTAGGCGATGATGACGAGCGTCTCCATCGCAGCACGCGACAAACTGTCTTCCGCGAGTGATCCCGCGTAGGCTTGAACGTACGGTGACATCTCTTTTCGTGTCACCATCTTAAAGACGCCACCGGACTCAACAATTTGAAGGACACGTCCTTCCGACTCAAACAATTGCTGGACCGCATGCAGTTGTTCGCGCGCTGCTGCTTCACTGATTTCAAGCACTTGGCTCAGGCCACGTGGATCGATGCCATCATCTCCGACGACAAACAATAGACTTTCAATGATTCGATCATACGCCAATCGGATTCTCCTCCTTCGCCAAGGTCCGTAATAAAATATCGTCGTTCATCTGCTCGCAAGCAATGACTCGTTGTTTAACGAGTTCAAGGACAGCAAGAAAACTGACGACGAGTTCTTCGACTGTCGGTTGTTCCGTAAAGAAGCCAAAAAAGGTCGTCCGTTCTCGCGACAGTACATATTCTGATACGTGAACCATCTGTTGCTCCAGTGTCCGTTCCTCACGTTTGACCGTCTTCGACCGTCTCACTTTCCAGGCAACACGTTGTCGCATTTTTTCATAGGCACGCAACAAATCACTAAATGATAACGTTCCGTTATAGTCATTTGTTTCTGTATCCAGATAACGCAACAGGTCTTCCGGTTGTTTTGAAAAAAGCTCGAGTCGTGCTTCTTCCTTTTCCTTCAACACAACCGCTGCTTCCTTATACGCTTTGTACTCAATCAATTGTTGAATCAAACCTTCTCGCGTCGGCTCCTCATCAAAATCAGGAACCTCCTCGAACTCCGATTGTTCAATCGGTAACAGCTGTTTACTTTTCAGTTGCAAGAGCGTCGCAGCCATGACAAGATATTCACTAGCAACATCGAGTTCAAGATGCTGCATAGCTCGAATATAGGACACATATTGATCCGTCACGATTGAGACGGAAATATCGTAAATGTCGATTTCTAGTTTCCCAATCAAGTGTAACAGTAAATCCAAAGGGCCTTCAAACGCATCCATCTTCACACTATATGATTCCATGATTCTCCCTGCCCATCAACGTTTTTTGCGCCTTAGTATACCATACATCGTTACTGTTCGACTATGCTATATTAAAAGGAAAGGAGGTGCTCTCATGCACCCGATCGAACAATTTACTTTCGAATTCAATATACAAGAAGATTACTTCGAATGCCATGAAGTATTAGAAGAACTGTGGCAAGCCGGCAATCGGACGGACGAATCACTCGTCGCTTTGATTCAATTAGCCGTCGCCCGGTATCATCACCGGCGCGGTAATGTGACCGGCGCGATGCGGACCTATCCGAAAGCCTTTCAAAAAATCGAACGGCATGCAGCGTCGATTACCCAACTCGGCATCGATGCCACGCAACTGCTTACGTTAAAGTCTGCTTTTATGGAGCCCGAATACCGGAGAATCCGCTTACCAGTAGACGAAAGACTCGAACAACGAATGAAGACCCAATCACTCGAACCGCTTGATCGAACCTTTTTAATCGACAAACACCGGTTACGAAACCGGCAAGACGTCATCGACGCAAGGCAAGCCGCACTTAAAAATCGCGGGAAATGGAAAAACCGGCCCTGAAATAAACGGACCGGTTTTTTTCATTGATTTTTCCACTTTTCAACAAGACGACTTGTTTCTTCAGTCGAGCCGATGATATCGAGACGCATCATCTTCGCCGCAGCGTCGAGTAATGTGTACGACATCCGCTCCCCGCGGAACGATGGAGACAATGCGATGTGGCTCAATTCAGCGTGGCCATCCACTAATTGAAAACCGATCACTCCTACGAAATCTTCATCCTGTTTGTAAAGATACAATTGACGATCTTCTTCTTGTTCATAGGCTTGAACCGTTTCAAGCAAATACTTCGGATCCTTCACTTCACACGAAAAGGCGATTAACCCCATCGCGGTCCGTTCATTCAGCTTCTTATATTTTACTAGCATCTGATTCTACACCTTCCTAATTTCAACAACTCTCAGGACCATGAACGACTGAGACTCATTTATTCTACACCTTATCGGCTAGAATTACTTCATTTTTTTGTCGAGAAGGACAAAAAGAAGGAGTGAATCACTTCACCCCACCTTTTCCGAATTATGACTTCGACTTTTCTAACACGGCGATGAATTCACGCATATAGTCAGGTAGATCGGGCGGTCTCCGACTTGAGACGATGTGTCCGTCGACGACGACCGGCTCATCGTGCCACACTGCGCCCGCATTCGTCATGTCGTCCTTGATTCCCGGGGTACTCGTGACGTTGACGCCTTTGAGAATACCTGCTGAAATCAAGACCCATCCAGCGTGACAAATTTGACCGATCGGCTGTTTTGTCTCATCAAAATGGCGCACCATCTCTAAGACGGCATCAAAGCGGCGCAGTAAGTCCGGTGACCAGCCGCCTGGGACGAGAATCGCGTCGTAGTCTGCTGGATTAATGTCAGCAAACGCGATGTCGGAGACGATTGGAACACCGTATTTTCCGACGTACTTTTCATTTGCTTTCTCACCGACGATGTCGACCGTTGCCCCTTCTTCACGTAACCGGTGGACCGGGTACCATAACTCTAAATCCTCAAAATCATTACTGACGAGTTGAATCACTTTTTTACCTTGTAAACGCATCATGAAACGCCTCCTGAAATTCTATTTGTGCCTTACTACCTGTTCCCTTAGTCTAAAAAACAAAAACTCCCCTTCTAGTTGAAGAGGAGTCAGACACTTATGCTTCTACGCGAATTTCTTTAATGCCTGCACCTTGCTTCATTTTTTGAGCATGCTCAAGTCCTGAAGTGACTTGTCCGAAGACTGTATGCACACCATCAAGGTGCGGTTGCGGCTCGTGGACGACGAAGAACTGACTCGAACCTGTGTCGCGACCAGCGTGCGCCATCGAGAGTGAACCTGCTTTATGTTTGTGCGGGTACGAAGTTGACGTTTCACATGGGATTGTTTTCCCAGAACCGCCTGTACCGTTCCCGATTGGGCAGCCGCCTTGTGAGACGAAGCCCGGGATGACACGGTGGAAGTTCAATCCATCGTAGAAGTTCGAGTTCGCAAGGCTCTCGAAGTTTTCTGTCGTAATCGGTGCATCGTCGTTAAAGAGTTCAAAATCAATTTTATTTCCGTCTTCTAATAAGATATATCCAGTTTTTTGCATTGTATACCAACCTTTCGCGCTTTTCAGCTAATGGTGTTCGTCACAAGCAACTTGTGACTCCATGGAACAGTGTACCAAATTTTTTCGGAAAACGCAGGTTTTTTACTCAGTTGACGGCAGAATCTACTATTTCAATTTCAATTTCATCACCGACACGAACGGAAGCTGTTACACCGAGTGGCAATGTCAGAACCGGATCCGTATGACCGAAGTCAGCGTCGAGGACAATCGGGAAGTCGTAGCCGCGTGTTGCCCGTAAAATGATGTCTTTCAATGTAAAGTCCGGATCAAAATCGACCTGACTCTCGAACCGGCCGATAACGAGTGCTGAAATTTCGTCATACACACCAAGATGCCGCAACTGTGTAAAATAACGGTCGATCGTTTCCGGTGTTTCGCTTCCGTCATCTTCGAGCATCAAGACAACATCTTCGAAAGACGGCATATACGATGTACCTGCAAGTAACAAGAGTGTGCCACAGTTTCCGGCAAGAATCGGTCCTGTCCCCTCGCCTGTACGACCAATCAACATCCCCGCATTCGGTTGTCGTTTTTTCGGACGGTCGTCATGTACGTCCCAGCGGAGTACTTCATCCGTCCACTCGGATGAGGCGACGATTTTCCCAATCGGTTCCGTCTGCATCAACGTTCGCTTGAACGACTGTTCAGTATAGTCGTCAAGACCGTCCAGTAGACCGAACTGCGGCAAAATCGCCGGCCCTAAAAACGTCGTCAAACCTGTTTTTGCATAAATCGCAGCATGCAGTGCCGTGATGTCACTATAGCCGAGTAAAATTTTCGGGTTGTCCCGAATCAAGTCATAATCGAGCTCATCTAACAGCTGATGCGAGTTGAAGCCGCCAATCGTCGCGATGATCGCTTTGACTTCCGGATCGCGAAACGCCATATGTAAGTCTTGCACCCGTTCGCCAATTGTTCCTGCCGTATGACTATGGACTGCCGTCGCATTCGGCATCACAAGGACCTGAAAGCCCATCCGTTCCAATGTTTCAATGCCGCGTTGCAATCGGCGCGGCACGTAGGCTGCAATCGCTGATGCGGGTGACACGATCGCGATTGTATCGCCTTCTTTTAATCGAGCTGGTTTCATCTTTTTTCCTCCTTCTTTTTTGGAAAAACCTGACTTTCATCATAACAAAAAAAGTAGCAAATTGGGAAGAAGACCCAACTTGCTACTTTACATGATTTAATCGATGACAGCGTGAACGAGCGGACGTGCTTCCGGTTGCGTTTCACTGATATGATACGCATGATCCATTTTCTCAATTGCTTGATCAAGCGTTTCTTTATTCGAACGAAGTGTCGCGATGACATCGCCGACTTCAACACGATCGCCGACTTTTTTCAATAACGTGACGCTTGCTGCATGATCGATGACGTCTGTTTTCGTCGCTCGGCCCGCTCCAAGAATCATCGCTGCGACACCGACTTCATCGGCGATGATTTCAGAGACATAACCTGCTTTTGATGCCACGAAGTCTTTTTGGTATTTCGTTTCAAGTGCTTTTGACATATCGTCAACGAGTGACGCGTCGCCACCTTGCGCTGCGATGAATTTTTTAAAGACGTCGAGTGCTGCACCGTTCGCGAGACGTGTCTCGAGATCGGCATACGCTTCGTCGAACGTCGGGTAGAACTCACCAAGGACTGCCATATGTGAGGCAATCGTCAAGGCGATGACTTTCAAGTCACGCACATCTTTACCTTGTAAGACTTCGATTGCTTCTTTGACTTCGTTTGCGTTCCCGATTTCGTTTCCGAGTGGCTGATCCATGTCCGTGATGACGGCAATCGTCTTCCGGTTGACACTTTTCCCGATTGAAACCATCTCTGTCGCAAGTGCTTTCGCGTCCTCAAACGACTTCATGAAAGCACCTGAACCCGTTTTAACATCAAGAACGATGCTATCAGCGCCGGCCGCAATTTTTTTCGACATGATTGAACTTGCAATCAACGGAATCGAATTGACTGTTGCTGTCACGTCACGTAATGCGTAAAGTTTTTTGTCAGCAGGTGTTAAGTTCCCTGTCTGACCGATGATTGCCATCTTGATGTCGTTGACTTGGCTGACGAAGGCTTCTTCCGATAATTCAACATCGAAACCAGGGAAGGCTTCCAATTTATCGATTGTTCCACCTGTATGACCAAGACCACGTCCGCTCATCTTCGCAACCGGAATCCCGATTGACGCGACGAGTGGTGCGACGATTAGACTGATTTTGTCACCGACTCCGCCTGTTGAGTGTTTATCGACTTTTTTACCGTGGATTCGTGATAAGTCGATGACGTCACCTGATTCGACCATCGCCATCGTCAAATCTGCGATTTCACGATCTGACATCCCTTGATAAAAAATGGCCATCGACATGGCTGACATTTGATAATCCGGAACGTCTCCGTTCGTGAATCCTTCGACCATTGCTTTAATATCGGCTGTTGGTAACTCGCCACCGTCTCGTTTCGTTGCAATCAAATCTACCATACGCATAATCTATTTCCTCCTCTAAGGTGTTGTTACATTTTTTTGATCGAACCACGGACGAGCGACAGGAAGTGTGCCCGGACCCGTTCCGTCGTTTCGATGACTTCATCGTGATGGAGCGGCTGATCTAAGATACCTGCTGCCATGTTTGATACACATGAGATTCCGAGTACGCGCATGTCTGAGTGACGTGCGACGATGACTTCAGGAACCGTCGACATGCCGACGACATCTCCACCAAGCATCCGTGCCATTTTGACTTCAGCTGGCGTTTCATATGTCGGACCGGTGTTGCCGAAGTAAACGCCTTGACGAACATTGATTCCGAGCTCATCTGCCGTCGCTTGGGCAAGTTCCAGTAATTCTTTATCATACGGCTTCGACATGTCCGGGAAACGTGGTCCCATCTCATCGACGTTTTTTCCGATCAACGGATTCGTTCCGAAGAAATTGATGTGATCTGTGATCAACATGAGATCTCCCGGTTCAAATGCTTCGTTACAAGCACCCGCTGCATTCGTCACGATTAATGTTTCGACGCCGATTGCTTTCATGACACGAACTGGGAATGTGACCATTTCCATTGAATAGCCTTCATAGAAGTGGAATCGTCCTTGCATCGCGACGACTTGTTTGCCTTCGAGCGTCCCGAAGACGAGTTGTCCCGCATGTCCTTCCACTGTCGAAACAGGGAAGTTCGGAATGTCGCCATACGGAATCGCGATTGGATTTTCAATTTCATCAGCCAGTACGCCGAGACCTGATCCGAGAATCAAACCGATTTCCGGCTTTGCCTGCATTTTACTTTCTAAATATGAACGTGTTTCATTCCAGTTGACTGTCATCCAAAATCGCTCCTTTAAAATTAAAGTTCTGTTAAAAAGCTTTTTCCGTGTGCCGGCATTTTAACACCGAAGTTTGCAGCAACCGTCGCTCCAAGATCAGCAAATGTTGCACGCGTTCCTAAATCGTTTGCGACACCGCTCTTTTGGTACGCAAGAAGCGGGACGTACTCACGCGTGTGATCTGTTCCAGCGTGAATCGGATCGTTTCCGTGGTCAGCTGTAATGATTAAGAGATCATCTTCTTGCATCCGCTCGAATACTTCCGGGAGACGTGCATCAAATTCTTCAAGTGCATCCCCGTAACCTTGCGGGTCACGACGATGTCCGAACAAGGCATCGAAGTCAACAAGGTTCAAGAAGCAAAGCCCTGTGAAGTCACGTTCGAGTTGACCAACGAGTTGGTCCATTCCGTCCATGTTCGATTTCGTACGAATTGCATCCGTCACACCTTCACCGTCAAAGATGTCAGCGATTTTTCCGAGCGAAATGACATCGAATCCAGCTGTCTCAAGCTCATTCATGACAGTCCGGTCAAACGGTTTTAAGGCATAGTCGTGACGGTTCGATGTCCGAACCCATGCGCCTTGCTCCCCAAGGAATGGACGTGCGATGATGCGACCGAGCATGTATGGATCGTCGCGCGTGATATCACGTGCATATTCACAAATTCGGTAAAGTTCTTCGAGTGGGACGACTTCTTCGTGGGCTGCAATCTGTAAGACAGAGTCAGCAGATGTATAGACGATCAATGCGCCCGTTTCGACGTGTTCTTGACCGAGCTCATCTAAGATTTCCGTACCAGAAGCTGGTTTGTTACCGATGATTTTCCGACCAGAGAATGCTTCAAGACGGTCAATCAAGTCAGCCGGGAATTTTTCAAAGACACGGAATGGTGTATCGATGCGAAGACCCATGATCTCCCAGTGTCCCGTCATCGTATCTTTCCCCGCCGATACTTCTTCCATTTTACCGTATGATGCGATTGGTGCGGCATCAGCCGAAACACCTTGAACGGCTTCAATATGCGCGAGACCAAGCTTTTCCAGGTTCGGGATATTCAAGCCATTCATATGCTCTCCGATGTGACCAAGCGTATGTGCTCCTAAATCTCCAAATTGTTCCGCATCGGGTGCTTCACCGATACCAACAGAATCCATGACGACTAAAAATACACGTTTGAATTGTTGTGCCATTTGTATTTCCTCCTAATACGTACTGTAATGAACGACTGCCCTAATGATTTTCCCACAAACCGACTAGACAAAACGCTTCATTTGTCTGAAGTCAGACCTTTGTTTTATAAGGAACATCATGCACGTGGATGATGATTCTTATAGACTTCATGTAACCGACCTTTGTTGACATGCGTGTACATTTGCGTCGTCGACAAGTCGGCATGACCGAGCATCTCTTGGACAACCCGTAAATCTGCACCATTTTCAAGTAGATGAGTAGCGAATGAATGACGGAGCACATGTGGCGTAATCTCTTTTTCAATACCCGCTTCTCTTGCACGTCGTTTAATCATCTTCCAAAAACCTTGTCGCGATAACCGGCTTCCCCGACTATTCAAGAAGACATAATCCGTTTGCTGGCCCCCTAAACTGTTTCGTGCTAGTTCGAGATAGGTCGTGACGCTCTCAATCGCTGTCGTGCTGATTGGAATGATTCGCGTTTTGTTCCCTTTCCCAAGACACGATAAGTAACCGAGTTCGAGCTGTAGATCGTTTAACGTCAACTGTAGCAGTTCACTGACCCGCATACCGGTACCGTATAACAGTTCAAGCATCGCCGCATCCCGTCTGACGAGCGGATCGTTTCCGACCACGGAATCAAGCAACTTAACGACGTCCGTTTGACTCCAGACGACCGGGAGCTTTTTTTCTGGTTTCGGTAAATCCAAATGACGTGACGGATCACTCTCCACTTGACGCTCTTCGACCAAATATTGATGGAACGAACGGATCGAACTCGTCGCCCGTCTAACAGTCGACCGTGACTTTTGAGCGTTCAACAAGCTCTCGATATGGAGCACGATATGATGTCGTGTCACGAATTCAAGCGAAGTCACCCCTGCTTGTTCGAGCGAATGAAGATACTGGTTTAAATCATTTCGATAGGCTGCTGCCGTATTTCCTGACATTTGCCGTTCAATGACGAGATAGTTGATAAATGCTTCCAGTTGTTGTCTCACTGAATTCATCCTCTTGGCTTAAGAAATCGCTTACTTTCCCATCATATCAAAGGTGTAAACCGTTGTGAAGAGGTCTGACCTATATTTTCAAAAAGAAAAAACCGCCCTGTGTGTGGAAGGACGGTTAGACAGTTTGTGTTTGCGTTTGTTCAAGCGCTTCACGTGCATGACGCTCCTGACAAACACGGCAAACTCCGTGGAAGGTCAAGCGATGATCTTTAATTTTAAAGTGAAACCGCGAGACGATTTCTTTTTCGACATCTTCTAACATATCATCTAAAATTTCTTCGACGGAACCACATTCGATACATACAAGGTGGTGATGCGAGTGACTCGCCCCTTCTTGTCGTAAATCGAATCGAGATACGCCATCTCCGAAGTTGACCTTATCGACGACTTCAAGCTCCGTCAATAATTCGAGCGTCCGGTACACGGTCGCGAGTCCAATATCAGAGTTTTTTTCTTTCACTAATAAAAAGACATTTTCAGCACTGAGGTGATCCGACTCATGTTCTAGCAGGATACGCACAGTCGCTTCACGTTGGGGAGTCAGCTTATATCCTTTACCGCTCAGCTGTTTTTTAATGCGTTCAACACGACTTTCCATCATAGCGCCCCCTTAGGTCGAAACTGATGCTTTTATCATAGCTGATTCTCAATCAATTTTCAAATTAAAATGATTATCAACTGAAAATCAACCAAATTAGAATCATTTTAATGTACGGATATGCCAATGTTGAATCGCCATGATTGTTTTTGCATCGACAATCGTTCCATTTGCAATCAGTTCTAAGGCCCGGTCAAGTGACAATGTCTGGTTTTCAAGGAATTCATCTGCATCCAGCTGACGTTCACCAGCCGTCAAACCGATTGCTTCATATATATGTACGCGTTCGCTACAAAATCCCGGTGCCCCGTAAAAATCGAAGACATGTTTCAATTCTTCTGCCGCGTAACCTGTTTCTTCTTTCAATTCTCTTCCGGCACAATCAATTGGATTCTCACCCGCCTCAAGTTTTCCCGCAGGAATTTCAATTGATAGCTGTTCGAATGCTTTGCGGTACTGCTCGACGACAATCAAATCACCTTTTTCATCAAAGGCGATGATGGCGACGGCTCCGTTATGATAAACGAGCTCGCGCACTGATGTATTACCGTTTGGTAAGCTGACGACATGCTTTTCGACATTAAAGACTTTTCCTTCATAAATGACTTCTCGTTCGATTGTTTTTTCTTCCATTCCGAACACCTCTTCCTTCTATAACTATCCGCGCCGTAATTTATTCTTTTTATTCAGTATGCCTGTTATCTAATTCCTGATGCAAGTTTGTTTTTTTAAACTCAAAATATGAAACAGTTCCTCAACAGGGGGACGGAGAAATAAATATGATAAACTGTTCTGTAGTAGCACATATCGAAAGAAATGAGGGATTAGTCATGGGACTCGGATTAGGCACAATGACAATATTAAAACGCGGACAAGAAGAAGCAACAGAAATCCTCCGTACAGCGCTCGACGAAGGGGTCATTCATTTTGACACAGCGGACGTCTACGCGAACGGAGCCGTCGAATCGTTGATTGGACAGACATTTTCGCAAGAAGACCGCAGCCGGATTTTCCTCGCCTCTAAAGGCGGGAACCGAATGAATGCAACGGGAACGGGTTGGACGTGGGATCCGAGTTACGAGTACTTAAAACAAGCATGTCTTGAAAGTCTGAACCGACTCGAAACACCTTATCTCGATCTCTATTATGTCCACGGCGGAACGATGGAAGACGACCTCGATGCATCGATTCAAGCCGTGAAGGATTTAAAAGCAGACGGTAAGATTAAGGCCTATGGTCTTTCTTCTTTACGGCCGAACGTCATTAAGTATTGGCTCGAGCATAGTGATCTCGATTATTTGATGACACCTTACTCGTTACTCGATCGGCGCATCGAAGCACTCTTGCCTTTACTCAATGAAAAAAATGTCAAGGTCGTCGCTCGTGGTCCGCTCGCAAAAGGATTATTGACGACCGAGAGTACGTCGCGCCTCCAATCCGTTGACCAGTTCGAGCAATTTAATAAAGAACAACTCGAAGAAACATTGAATTTCTTACAAGACTACCCACTACCCGCGCTCGCTCTCCAAGCAATCGATCAACAAGCCGCAATCGTACTGCCTGGTGCGTCGAGCGTGTCGCAATTACAGGCCAATCTCAAGGCGATGCGGGAACCCGTCACGCTTGAACAAATCAATCACGTCCTAAAAACATTGCCGGTCCATCCTTATACAGCACATCAATAAGGTTTGAGTTTTAGCAAGCCGGGGAATCCTCTTATTTGTAACGTTAACCCTAGAGGAGGAATTTTATTATGGCACGTATTCTAATCGTTTCAACAAGCGCGGATGACATGAACGGACACGCAACAGGACTTTGGTTCGAAGAGTTTGCTGCACCGTTTAACTTATTTAATGAAGCAGGACATGACGTCACTGTTGTTTCTGTTAAAGGTGGCGACGTCCCAATCGATAAAGCATCACTCGTCAAAGAAATTCTGCCGAAGTTCCAAGACGCACGTAAAGCACTAAAAGATACTGCTTCACTCTCAACAGTCGATCCTTCATCGTTCGACGCTGTTTATTTCCCGGGTGGACACGGTGCGGTCGTTGACTTCCCGAACAATCCACAGGTTGCCGGCGCAATCGAAGCAATGGTCAAGAAAGACGGAATCGTCGCATCTGTTTGTCACGGACCTGCCGCTTTCGCTCACGTCATGATTGATGGCAAACCATTCGTCGAAGGTCGTCAAATCAACGGCTTTACAGATGAAGAAGAAAAATCAACAGGTCTTGAAGAGAAAGTTCCATTCTTACTCGAAACAACGTTGCGTAATGAAGGTGCAACGTTCTTGACTTCAGACGCAGGTAAAGAATTCGCAGTCATCGATGGCAACGTCATCACAGGTCAAAACCCAGCTTCAAGTGAAGCTGTCGCTAAATTGATCGTCGCTAAACTCGCGACTGTCTAAAATTTTAGTTGATGCTAAGCACTTCCACTGAACATCAGTGGAAGTGCTTTTTTCGCGTGTAGACAAACTTAGATGGAAGATCACTTGAATGTGATTAGATTAGAAAGCGAGATTTTTTTAGCTTTCTTTAAGATCAGTGAAGATACTCTGTCGTTTTGGAAACAATTCAAGACGGTCCACCTGAAAGGCGTCCCTTTTCGTCGACTCCTACGGGAAAAAATGCGTCTTTGCGTGCTCTTTTATCCCCCACGTGACGTTGTCTACATGCAAAATAGCACCTCCACTGAACAAAGGTGGAGGTGCTGTTTTCACTTCGGGTCATTTCCCTTCGTTAAGCGCCCGCTGAAGCATCAGTATTTCACGTTCGGCTGCCGCAACCGTGCGGTCTTCAATAACGAGCTGCTGCTGTCGTGCTTCAAGCTGCTCGTCAAGGTTCGTACGCTCTTCATCGGTAAACGACTGTTCAACCACACGTTCCCGTCGATACCAACGCTTCGGAATGATTTTTGGTGCTGGTCCTGTCTCAATCGTCCGTTTGATTTCATCGAATGCCGCCTGCGCTTCTGCCTGACGGTCTTGAAGCGGACGAATCTGTTGAGTGAGCACCTGTAATCGTTCGTCGACGAAGGGGCGTGTTTTTGACGCCAACATTTCTTTTACATCCATTCGTAACACGTGTTCTGCTTGCTGACGTTGCATATCTTCTTCGTGATCTGTTGGTTCGAGAAGTTCCACACGGTCGCTGTTTTCAGACTCTGTCAGAATGTCTTCGATTTCACTGATCGACAACCACGAGACATGTCGCATGACGAATTGATCGATTAGCCCCGCATCAACATAGTAGTCTCCGACTTCTCCACCTAATTTCAATTCAGCGGCGGCATATGTTGCATGTCGTTTGATGATGTCATCCGTCTCTTCGTCCAGCCAGTCTTGATAATCTTTAAATACACTCACGTTCTCTCTACTCCCTATCCCATCACAATCAAACACTCGTTTGACTTCTCTTGATTTCTTCGATTGCCCAGTCACACCAATCGAGGTAATTCAGCATCATCCGTAGACCGTATTCACTCGTCAATGTCTCCCCGAGTGTCGCCCCGTTCTCTAAATGATCTTTTCGCCACACTTGCATCATGTCGACCGCAAATTGATGATGCCGTTTTGATTCTTCAAGGTAAGCGATCGCTTCCTCGAGCGGCAAGAGGTGTAACAACGACACGCGCATTAAGTTCTCATCTTTCATTTTCGGCTTAAATTCACTCGGTGCCCGCAGCCAGGCGACGAGCTCTGTTTGGCCTTTATCTGTAATCGAATAGACTTTTTTATCTGGAAGATCCTCCTGGACGATATGAACACTCGTCACGAGTGATGCTTCTTCCATTTTTAATAATTCTCGATAAATTTGCGTATGATGTGCTGTCCAAAAATGCGTCATCTGTTTTTTGAACGTCGTACTTAAATCATAGCCTGTCGCTTCTCCCTGGGTTAGCAGTCCGAGCAGTGCGAATCGTAATCCCACTGGCTGCACCTTCTTTCATCAATAATATATATTGTTAATTATCTCAAATTACGTCGCATTACGCCACTTTGTACTTTTTTAAGCAAAAAAACTGTAGATCGCTGTCTCATCTACAGTTCCTCCTGTCACATGCTAGATTGTTCAATGCTTCGTTCGACCATCGCCCAGTACTCCGGCGGGTGCGGGACGAAGCGGTTCCGCCCGAAACGTTCACCCTCGATGCTGACGACTTCCGTTGTCGTTTCGTCACCTAACGTAGCAAATGCGTCGAATGAAAAAGCGACCAGCCGTTTGACTTCAGTCGCTTGTAAATGATAGTCAGAAATGGCTTGGTTCGATTCCGTCAAAAAGACCTGAGTCCGCTCGCGATCAATGAATCCCGGCAACGTCAGTTCTTCTAGAAAAATACCAACGTGCTCCAACTGATCCATCGCCCGGACGAGTCCGAGCTCTTCTTCGAGTTCACGAACACCATCAGCAACGGTTTCACCGGCAAGTAAATGTCCTGCCGCTGTAATGTCGAGACAATTTGGAAAATCCTTTTTTTCAGTCGCCCGTTCTTGAAGAAGAACGATTCGTTGCTCTCGATTCACGACGAAGCAGTGGAACGTCTCATGCCATAACCCTTCAGCATGTACCCGGTTTCGTGACGCCGTGAATAATGGATGCCCGGCCTGATCCGTGACCATGATTAACTCCTGTTCACTCATCCCAGCACCTTAGAGGCTTGATAGAAGCGCTCGCCTACCGTATACAGCTCTGCAATCAAGAAGACGATCGCAATCCAGATGATTGCACTTGGGAATAACAGCATTGCCGTTAAAAACAAGAACCCCTCTGTCCGTTCAACGAGACCCGGCTGGTATTGGAAAGACTTGATGCCATAATTTTCACTGACTGCCCCAATCGCGAGAAACATCGTCATACCGATGACAAAGGACGCAATTAAAAAGAGCATGACGATTTGTGTTTCCGGAAAACGAAGCGCAATCCCGATCAGCACGGACAACTCGACGATTCGATCTAGTACAAGATCAAGGATCGTTCCAATCGCTGTCGGTTTTTCGCGACGTGCCATCGTCCCATCGACGACATCAAGCATTCCAGAAATCCACAATAAGAGAATCGCAATTCCCATCATGTCATTGTAGACGAAGAATCCTGTTGCCCCTCCGATGATGCCGGAAATGATTGTGACTTGATTCGCCGACAGACCAAGCTTTTTCAAACCGGTCGCCGCTTGGTCGAACACAGGTTGGACCATCTTTCGTGCTCGTGTATCTAACATATTAGTCCTCCTTTCTGACGACATAAACCGTCGTCGCTTCGTCGAACGCTCTTCTTGTCTGAATGACGAGTCGCTCGCCGGTTGCCCGTTCGACTTCATAGAACCGAACACCATATTGGATTAATTCTTTCGTAATCGTAACACGTTCATTTGTTTGATTCGTCGGTCTTAAGACCAACTCGATCGCAGACAGCGGATACCATGTCCCGTCTAAGGCAAGACCATCTCCAAAAAACGGACTCGTCTCGCTTAAAGCAACAGGTCGCCCTTGCTCGATAATGCGTCCTGCCTGCATGACATACACATAGTCCGCCATTGCCATCGCTTCTTCGCGATCATGTGTGACAAGCAACGTCGTCACGCCTTGTTGCTCCGTCAGGCGACGAATCAACGTCCGTAATTCACGCCTCCGCGGCAAATCGAGGCTTGAAAACGGCTCGTCTAATAATAAAAAGTTCGGTTGACTCGCAAGGGCACGTGCTAAGCTCGCACGTTGTTGCTCGCCTCCCGACAGTTGATGGACAAAGTCCGCTTCACGTCCCGGTAACCCGACGCGGTCGAGCCATTCAGAGACTTGTCGGGCGTCCCCTCGCATGCCAAGGCGGATATTCTGCCCGATCGTGAGATGGGGAAACAGTAGTGGTCGTTGAAACAGCATCGTCACTCCGCGTTTACTCGGGACTGTTTTCGTAACGTCACGCTCTCCGAAGTGAATCGTTCCACCTGAGACCTTTTCTAATCCGGCAATCAAGCGCAGTAACGTCGTCTTCCCGCTTCCACTCGGTCCGACAAGGGCAACGCATTGTCCCGAGGCGATGGTTAGATCGATGTCTTGCAAGACGGTCGTTTTACCGAAACGCTTCATCACTTTATTAATTCTTACGTCCATCTAATAACCTCCGAACCCCTTCTATCCATAAGGTAAAGAACAACATTTGCCCTAGATAAATCAAAAATGGTAACCCGATCAACCAAATCGTCGCTTCTTTAGCCGCATCAACCGCATTCCCAGAGTAAAGGGGGAAGACTTCAAGTGCGAGCATCCGAACGACGCCACCGCCGATCAGCACGACGAGTGCATACTGACTAAGTGTGATGACGGTGACGAGCAATGTCACCGATTGTAATGTCGGACGAAGCAACGGTCCGACTAAAAAGAAAAATCGCTTCAAGCGGTTTGCCTCAACAAGGACCGTCTGTTCGAGTAGTTGTTCACCGAGCGCCTGAAATCCGTTCGTATAAAGGCGGACCGTGTACGGAAGTGTCGGTAACAAAAGGACGAGTAACACGCCAAGGAATTGATCAGCCAAACCTAAGCGGATCCACGTCAAATAAAGACCGAATGAGAGCAATAATACAGGTAAAAACAGTGGCAAACTAATCAACAACTCAGCCAGTTGAATGATTCGACCCGTCTGAAAGGCAATGGCTTTCCCTGCCGCATAACCAATTACGTGGTTCAAAAACGTCACTGCTGCAATCATGAAGAGCGTCGTCGTCAACGTCTCGACGATTCGCGGATTTAGAGAAAATGATTTCGGAATGATTCCCAGCAGCGGTGCAACGACGAGACAAGCAATCAATAGCGTAACGATTCGTTGCTTCATTCAATCCGCCCCTTACTGATTCGCTCTGTGATCGGTCGAATCCACCACGTGAAGACGGCTAACATCATGAAGAGCAACGTCGTCAAGACGACACTGATGGCAAAAGCCGTTGGTTGTTGCGACAGGTCTCCTTGCGTATATAAATCAAATACATATACACCAATCATTTTCGGATACGTCACACCAAGCAATGCCGGCACTTCGTAGGCAAATAGAACAAATGCAAAAACGATGAAGCTTGCTTCAAGTGCCGGAAACAAAATAAAAACACCTTTTCCATGCCAAAATCGGCGAATCCTAGATAATCCAAGCAGTTGCCCCAATTCCTCATACCGGTGATCGAGCCGTCGAAAAACAGGAATGAGATAAAAAAAGATGAACGGTGTTTCTTTATATACGTAAGTCAAGATGATACTGAAATGATTCGTCTCATGCGGACCAATCATCGGTACATTACTGAAGTAGAGAATCGCAAGATATGCTGCACCAAGATGCGGGATAAACAGCGGAAGTGCGAGGATTTGTTCCGCCATCCCCCCTCGCCTTGAGAAAAATTGAGCTAAGCCGAAACCGACCCCTAACGAAAGTAACGTGCTACTCAGTGCAACGTACAGACTTAACACAATGCTTTCAAGAAACACAGTATCGCTTAACAATGCACGATAATCGGCGACTGTCGTCATCGATACACTGATGAACAGTCCATAAAGAACCATTCCAGCAATCAAGAAGACGGCGGGGTAAGGATTACCGCGCCACACGTTCCGGCCAATCCTTTCGAATGACCTCGAAGAATTCCGGGTCGAGCTCCGCTCGGACTTTTCCTTCAAATGCATCTGGTGTCGGTGTCGATTTTGCTGCCGGGACATCCTTAAACGCTTGTTGTTCTGTTGACGTCAACGTACTTAAATCAAGACTCGTCCCGTCCCCCCAGTAGGTCGCGTCATATTTCTTCAACTGCGCATCTGCTGATAACAATTCGTTGATTGCAACGAGCGCCCCTTTTGGATTTGGTGCGTTAAACGGAACCGATAGGAAGTGGGTCGACGCAATCGAACCTTCTTCTAAGATGAGCGGACGCGTTTCTTCCGGGAAGGTCCCGGACGCTACTTCCTGTTCGGCCCGGCGTTCATTGAAGCCCATCGTGAACGCGACATCCCCCTTCGCATACAATTGATCGAGCTGAGCGAGCGTCTTCGGATAGGTTTTCCCTTCTTTCCAAAGGTACGGCTTTAAATCGTTTAAATAAGCCCATGTCTTTTTAAAGTCGCTTTTCGGGTTCTTCAACGTTTCATTTGATTCGACCCCATACATGACGTGACGCACAAACGCATTTCCCGTGAAATCCGTCACTTCCGGATAAGTGAATTTTCCTGGGTTTGCTTTGACCCAGTCTTTTAACTCGTTTAAGTCCATCGGTGGTTTGGCAACACTGGCTTGATCATAATGGAACGCAAACTGGACTTTTCCCCAGGCCGCTTCGAGCCCTTCCGTCTTCGTCCCACTATCTGAAGCTTGCGCCGCGGCATCGACTTGCTTGATGTTCGGTAAGACGCGCGCGATGTCACCATATAACAGACCGTCTTTTTTCGCATTTCGGAAATTATCGCCGTTGATCCAGACGACATCAATCACGCCTGTGTCCTTACCGGCTGTTTTTTCAGCACGCAATTTCTGAATGATGTCCGCTGTTTCTATCGGCACTCGCTTCAATGTGATTTGATGCTCTTTTTTCAACTTGGGTGCGACGTACTCGTCGATATAGGCATTGATTCCGTCATCTCCACCCCACATGTACATCCGGACCGTCGTTTTCTCTGCTTCCTGTTCAATCATTTTATAGGATGAACCTAGCACTTCGTCCTTTGCCGGCAAGTCAGAAGTTGCGCCACACCCGGCAAGCAACAACCCACCGACAGCGATACCGATTACTTTTTTTAACATTTTCATTCCACCCCATCATTTTTTGTCAAATCCGGACTTACCGAGCCATTCAATCAATCGGGGACAAACGGCATATGCTTTCGCTGAAAGTTCCATCCACCACGGTGCATTGACCTCTCGTTTTTGACGCTCGATCGCTCGGACCACCGTTTTTGCAAGCGACTCTTTCGATAACAAAATCGAGACGACATTCTTTTCATATTTGCGACTGAGATCGGCGCGAACGAAAAATTCAGTCGCGATCGGTCCCGGATTAACCGTCATCACATGAATTCCTTTTGGTCGTAATTCAAGTCGCAATGCATTCGAGAACTGAAGCAGGCTTGCTTTTGTCATGCAGTAGATGGTCGATTTCGGAGTCGGCAGCTTTCCTGCCTGACTCGCGACATTGACAATCATTCCATTCGGACGCAGGAAAGGTAGACACGCTTTTGTCAACCGAACGGGCGTCAGGACATTGATCCGGTGCATCGATTCAATCGTCTCAATCGAGGTATCCTGCAAGAAACTGAATTCTCCGAATCCGGCATTATTGATCAATACATCAATCATGCCATAGTCGACCTGGATTCGTTCGGCTAAATGCTCCGGTGAATGTTCTAAGTCATAGACGATATAGTCAGCATGCAACTCTCTTGCTAATCGTTCGAGCCGATCGGCACGACGGGCAATCAAAATCAAATTCGCTCCTTGCCGGTTCAACACGCGCGCTAACGCTTCACCGAGTCCGCTCGATGCTCCCGTCAAGACAACCGTTTTATTCATTAGATTCATCCGCTAACTCCCGCCTTCGAATAATAAAGAACCGCGTCTCGTTTTTCGACTGTAATTTGACCGCTTGCGACTAAATAATCGAGTCGTGCTTTCATCTCACTCATCACGAGCGGAAACGATTTTTTTAGACGATTGCCGTACGTCAACTGCGCTAAGTCAAATAACGTCTGCTCTCCTGTCAGATGTTTCAAAAGTTGCTCACCGCGGACCTTACGTTGGAGCAATCGTTCTTCAATCAAGGATGGAACGTCACGGATTGTTTCGCCATGACCGGTGTAGGCGATCGTGATCCGTTCACCTTGAAGCTTTTCGAGCGAGCGCATATATGCAAGGACAGGGCGTTTTATATCGGACGCATCTCCTGCTTGCGGCTGTTCAAGTAACGGGTTCGGCTCAATCCGTGCCAGTAAATGGTCGGCTGCGAACAAAGTTCCGTCTTGGCCGAGAATCCCGATCTGGTCGCTTGCGTGTCCCGGCAGCTCAATCACGCGGTATGTACCTGCCGCCGTGATGGAATCTCCTTCTTTTAGGACATAGTCGAGTTGTCCTTTTCCGAGCCATTTGAGGGCCGACAGATAACTCGGTAGCAACGCTCGTATTTCTTTCGGCACCCCGAACGACATCGCTAAGCGTTGCAAAAAGGCATCGCCACTATTCAAGAAGTCCGTATCCTGTTCTAAATAGGGACGAAGTCGTGCGTGCCCGTAAATCGCAATTCCTTTTTCAGAAAAACGATAAGCCATTCCGGCATGATCGGCGTGGTGATGCGTCACGATTACTTTGTCGAGTTCTTCGACAGACAAGCCGATTTTCTGCAACCCCTCTTGCATGGCGTGCCAAGCTTCTGCCGTATCCGGTCCACAATCAATCAAAATATTTTCAGTCTCCGTTTTGAGGACGTAACAATTGATATCACCGACTGGAAACGGCGTTGGGATCGGTAGCGTGAAGATTTCATCTTTGCTGTTCACTTGGAATCCCCTCATTTCTCTCACTAGTTTCCTTCATTATAGAGAAAAATGAACCTGAGCCGCAAACTTTGTCTGTCACTCTCTTGCATCCCTTCACTAAAGCATACGTAAACCGTCTGGAATTGGATGCAAAAAAAGCGACCTTTCGCAGAATGAAAGGTCGCTCGTTTATTGCAAATCTTATTTTAAATTAAGGACAGTCAGTTTATCACGCGTCATCGAAGCAAGGCTTCGTCCGACACCTTGAACACCAAGTCCAGATGATTTAACGCCGATGAATGGGAAGTGGTCTGGGCCACGTTCCGTCCGACCGTTAATTTGAACAGAACCTGTCTCAAGGGCATCCGCTACAGCGAAAGCTGAATCAATGTTTTCCGTGAAGACACTTGCTTGAAGACCGTATTCCGATTCGTTCGAGTACGCAATCATCTCTTCGACTGAGCTGACACGGATGATTGGTAAGACGGGTCCGAACGGTTCTTCCCAAGCAACACGCATGTCACGTGTCACGTTGTCGATCAGTGTTGGTTCAATCAAGTTGTTCGTCCGGTTTCCACCAGTGACGATTGTTGCACCTTGATCTTTCGCATCCGTAATCAAGCCCTCCACGTAATCCGCTGATTTTGTATCGATCAATGGAACGACGACACTGTCGTCTTCAGGTGAACCGACCGTTAACTTCGCGATCCGTGTTGTTAGTTCGTCAACGAGCGCATCTGCTTGATGATCTAAGACGAATACACGTTTGATTGCTGTGCAACGTTGTCCAGAATAAGAGAACGCCCCACTGATGATGTGATCCGCTGCTAACGAAAGGTCCGCGTCTTCTAAGACGAGTGCCGGGTCTTTTCCACCGAGTTCAAGTACAAGTGGAATCATCGCTGATTGACGAGACAAGTGACGTCCTGTTCCTGTACCACCTGTGAAAGTAATCATATCGATTCCAGGATGTGCTGTTAAATAGTCACCGATGACTGATCCGCGACCTGTCACGACGTTGACAAGACCTGACGGAAGACCTGCTGCGACGAGCGCTTCAATCATCAAGATTCCGCTGATCGAGCCTTGTGTTGCCGGTTTGAAGACAACCGCGTTTCCTGTCATCAACGCCGGTGCAAGTTTTGCTGCCGCTAAGTTGACCGGATAGTTGAAGGGTGAAATCGCAAGAACGACGCCGAGTGGTGCTTTTTTGATGACTGCGAGTTTTTTCGCACTTCCGCCCGGGAATGAATCGCCTTGCATCATTTGACCGTCAAAACGAAGACCTTCTTCCGCTGTATAGCGAATGATTTCCGCAGTCCGTTTGACTTCTTTGACGCCATCTGCACGTCCTTTACCTACTTCACGCATGATGACTTCGCCGATTTCGTCAGCGCGTTTTTCAAGTTCTGTTGCCCATGCATGTAATAATTCAGCACGTTTGTTTACTGGTTGTTTCGCCCAAGTCGTTTGTGCAGCTTTCGCTGAAGCAATCGCACGGTCGACTTCTGATTTCGTCATCGCTTGTACACGACCAACGAGTTCTTCCTTATATGGTGAAGAGATTTCGATTGTCTCTTTTGATTCACTCTCATACCATTGTCCATCCAATAAAAATGTATACGTTGTTTTTGTTGTATTCATTCCACTCTACCTCCATATGTTTTTTCTCTCTGTCACTTCAGTGTGTGGCTGCATAGCTATTGTAAACAATTGGTCAGACAAATGCCAAACATTTTGCTTAACATATTATGAAAGCGATTACAATAGTTTTTTTATTGAATTTGATATGGAATGTTTTACGAAATGTGCCGATAACTAGGCAGAAGTGAATGTGCAGGAACGAAAGGGGATAAATCACGTGTACAATCAACACGATATTTTGTTAGAAGCGGGTACGAATGAATTAGAAATCGTCATTTTCCATTGTGGTCCTTATACATTTGGGATCAACGTCATGAAAGTGCGTGAAATCATCGTTCCGTTACCGATGACACCACTCCCGGGAACACCAGATGCCGTCAAAGGATTAATCGAACTACGCGGTGAAGTCATGACGGTCATCGATTTGCCGACTGTCATCGGTGTAGCCCATGACGAAGCGACGGAAGATCGGTTAATCATCTGTGAGTTCAATGGCGAGAAAAGTGTCCTTCGCGTCGATTCTGTCACGGAAATCAGACGTATCTCGTGGGAACAGATCGATACACCGAACGAACTCGCACGTGGAATCGAAGGATTGACGAACGGCGTCGTCAAGACAGGCGATAAGATGATCATCTTACTCGATTATGAAAAAATCGCCCTTGAATTGTCTCGTAAAGACATCTTCGCACGTGAAGAAGGACGTCGCGTCCAACCGCGTGACCGATCGAACAAAACGATTTGGATTGCCGAAGATTCAGAAATGCTTCGGACACTCATCATTGAGACGCTTGAAGAAGCAGGATATCACGGCTTAAAATGGTTCATCAACGGAAAAGATGCATTTGACGCCTTCGAAGCAGGTAGCGATTGTGACTTGTTGATCACAGATATCGAGATGCCGAAAATGGACGGACTTCATTTATCGAAACGCCTTCGTGAAGACGACCGTTATGCCGAACTGCCAATCATCGTCTTCTCTTCCTTGATTTCAGATGATCTTCGCCATAAAGGTGAATCTGTTGGGGTCAATGCACAAATAACAAAACCAGAAATCGGTCGTTTGATCGAAACGGTCGATTCATACGTCTTGTAAGACGTTGTTGACGGTTATGTCGGAGTTCACTTTCCAGTGAGCTCCGATTTTTCAATTCACAAAAAAAGCGTCCACGAAAACGTGAACGCCGGTTTACTTTTTTCATCAATTACTTGATCGAGTCCGGATTCTTTCCAATAAAAGCATCCAACCAGACTTTTCTGAACTCCACCATAGATTGATCAATGTTTTGCAAAACTTGATTCGCATTTTCAAGCGAACCCGTTTCTGCTTCTTGTTCAAGTTGTTCGAACTCATCTGCCAAATCGTCCGCCGCGACCGAATAGGAGGCACCTTTAAGTAAATGTGCGATTTTTTCTATCTGTCCCGGATCATTGTCATTGATCGCTTGCTCTAGTTCAGGAAATTTACGATCAAACTGCGCAATGTATGTTTCACCAATCTTTTGTAAAAATACGTGGTCCCCACCGGCGATTGAACGTAATTCCTCTAACTTCTTTTGATTAAAAAAAGGCATCTGGTTCCCCCCTCTGGTTTCATTTTAACATTAAATGTCGTAAAAAAAAATCTGAGAATCATTTACACGTCCTATCTTCTGTCCCTATAATAAGCAAGTGAAGAGCAGGAGGGATAGACATATGTTGACGATTTATCGAAGTGATGTGACCGGGGCAGTCAACGAAATTCAAGAATTCACGAAAGGTTCTTGGATTCATCTTGTCAATCCGACAAAAGACGAAGCCGACCAAGTCATTGCTGCCACAAAGATTCCTGAGGATTTTATCTATGACCCACTGGACGTTGAGGAAAAACCTCGTTTTGAAAAAGATGATGAAGGGCTCTTGATGATTGTCGATGTTCCGTACATCGAAGAAGAGTCATCGGGACGACGCTACAACACGATCCCGCTCGGTATCATCGTGACGTCGAGGCATTTCATCACCGTCTGTTCGCAACAACTCGACGTGTTGACCTTGTTCTCGAACGGTAAATTACGGACATTCCGTACGAATTATCGTTCACGCTTTGTATTTCAAATTCTTTATAAAGTCAGCTCTTCTTACCTTCGTTTCCTTCGTCAAATCGATCGCCGAATGGACGAACTCGAAGATGAACTTCAACGTTCGATGCGAAATCAAGAAATTTTTCAACTGATGAACTTACAAAAATCCCTCGTCTATTTCATGACGTCACTTAAATCAAACGATGGTGTTCTTGATCGCATCATTAAAACACCGAGTCTCGAGAAACATGAAGACGATGAAGATTTACTAGAAGATGTTTTCGTCGAGCACCGCCAGGCGATGGAGATGGCACAAATCTATAAAGATATCATCAGTTCGACGATGGATACGTTTGGTTCCGTCATCTCGAACAATGTAAACTTCGTCATGAAGTTTTTAGCCTCAATCACGATTGTTATTTCAATCCCGACAATGATTTCCGGAATGTTCGGGATGAACGTCCATGTGCCGTGGGAAGGTGAAGTCATCGGCTTTTGGATTGTCTTTGGGATGATGATTTTCTTCTCCGGACTTGCTGCCTTTATTCTGTGGCGGAGACGCTTTTTCTAGCACAAAAAACCACTCGCTTTTACATGCTGAAGACGTAGCATGTACAAAAGCGAGTGGCTTTTTTAATTGATTTCGACCGTGACGAGACATAAATCATCGGCCTCATCACTTTGATCGGGCTGAATCAAGTGGTGAATGTTTGGTCCTTGTTGTTCGATCAACTGACGGATCGCACTGATCCCTTCGTCAATCCCTTTGCTATACAGCTCCATGAAACCATCCGTATAGAGGTAGATACATCCAGGAGACGTCAAGTCGATTGTCCGACTCGTATATTGTGAGTCCTCAAACATCCCGACTGGCAATCCAGTGTTCTCGAGGGCGATGATTTGATCCCCCATCCGTAACAAACCAGGTGGGTGTCCCGCATTCGCATAACTAAGTTTCATCTCATCCAAGTCGATGTACAAATAAACGGCAGTAAAATAAATTTCCGTTTCATCCCCTGGGAAAAGGCGGCTCATCTGACGGTTCAGTTCTTCAAGTACTTTTGCCGGATCACCGATGCGATGCACGAGTTCAAACAAGATCGAGCTCATCCCCATCGTAATCAACGCTGACGAGACACCATGGCCCATGACGTCAAACAAGATGATGCCATATTTATTTTGCGAGATGCGGTACCAGGCATACATATCTCCTGCTAGTTTTTTAGAAGGAATATAGGTTGCCATGATTCGAATGTCTTCATCTTCGATATTTGCACTCAAAACACTTTGCTGGAGCTTTTGAGCAAGATCAAAATCTTCTTGTAAGACTTTTTCATATCGTTTCCGTGCATCTATCGCTTGTTTTAATGACATCGCATTTCGAACACGAGCAAGCAATTCCGTTTTTCGAATTGGCTTTGTCGTATAGTCTGATGCTCCCGCATCCAGTCCATCCGCGATGTCCTCTTCATTGGAACGACCGGACACGATGACGATTGGCAGTTCATCTAAACCAAATCGTTTTCGGATCAACCGTGTTGTATCAATCCCACTAATGCCGGGCATCTCTACATCCAGTAATACGACATCTAAGTTGTCGATAAAGGCCGGGTCCTCCATCAATTCAATCGCTTCTTCCCCACTCATCGCTTTTACGACATCGTATCCTTCATTTTCAAGCAGTCGCTCCAAAATCATTAAATTCGTAAATTCGTCATCTACGACTAATATACTCATACCGTCACCTCGTTCCTAAACATGTTAATCTGAACATAGTTTATCACATCATGACCACTTTCGTTTAGACGAACGGACAGTTTTCCGTCATACTAAAAGAGAAGAATGAAAGGAGGAATGGATCATGTGGCTCTATGTTGTTTCCATTCTAATCATCGTGTTTGTCTTAGTTGCTTCAATCATCGTCATTTCAAAAGGCTACGGATATAAAGGCAATCAAGACGATATCGAAATTGACTACGATGAAATCAACCGTAAACTGACTGAAAAGCAGGATGAAGAGAAGCAAAACTAAACAACTTTGACCGTCTGAGACCATTTTAACATCGGTGGTCTTTTTTTGTTGCATGAAAAGTGCATGTTTTCCTTTTTTACGACGAGGGTACATATCTATCATGGTCAACTATTATCTTAAGGGAGTGTCTATTCATGGAACCTAATCTACAAAATGATCCACATGCTGCTCAACAAGAACATCCAAATCGTCAATTCGATCAAGAAGCTTCGTCAGGTCGTCGTGTCAATTTACTTACGGGGATGTTGCTAGGAGCTGTCGTCGGCGGATTGCTTACAATGCTGAGCTCAACGAATCGACAAAACACAAAACAAGGGCTTAGCGGCGCAAAAGATTCCGTTTCATCATTAGCATCTACTATTAAAGAAGATCCGTCAGGAAAAGCTTCACAAGTCATCGAACAAGTAAAAAGCGCTTCAGGAATCATTCAAGAAGTCGCTGGTGACGTCCAAAATGTGTATGACAAGGTCAACAATGAACTTGATACCGTCAAATCGGATGCTTCTTCTGTAAAAGATACTGCAACGGAAGCTAAAGGTGACCTGTCTTCAATCAGTGAAAAAGTGGTCGAAGCAAAAGACGTGGCGCTTGGAAAAGAAGAAGCCCCACAAAACAATCAATCAGACAATTCACAGCAAAATAAATAAACCGTTTTATCAGAAACCATCATGCTTCTGGCATGGTGGTTTCTGACTGTAGACAAAGTGCTATCGGGAGAAAAAGCGTCTGTTTTCGTTGATTACCTCGGGCGAGGCGCAAGCCGTTGCTCCTTGATCCTAGCGGACAACGAGCAGGGTCTTGCCTGCCTCTGAAAGTGCGTTAAAAACGCACTTTTTCCCGTAGGAGTCAACGAAACGTGACGCTTTTTAGATTGCAGACGGTTTAGAGCGCAATCCGTCTCGAATCGCTTTTAAAGCGAAAAGCAATCGGTCGCGACCCTGCAACTCTGCTGTAGCGGCGCGGAAGATTGCCGCTTTGAAGACGAGGCGAGACAGGGAAGCGCGAACGGATTGTACTTCGATACCGCATGTTTACGCTTTTTAATAGTTTGTCTACACGCTGAAACCATCATGCTTCTGGCATGGTGGTTTCTTTAACGTTGTCATAACAATCCATTACTCAAAAAATTTCACGATGATTGCGACACGTTCACGCATACCATATCGTAATACACCAGATAACGGTGTTTTTGCAGGAATCGCATCACTATTCAATCCTACTTTCTTCGCTTCGGTACGAGCACGATACAAATGAAAATCTGACGTCACGATTGAGACTTGATTTTCACCTTTTGGTAATAACGATTTTGAAAAACGTAAATTTTCAGTGGTCGACGTCGATTTGTCTTCGAGCACAAGACGTTTTTCAGAGATTCCTTCGTCAATCATGCCACGGCGCATCGCTTCTGCTTCTGAAATCGCTTCACCCTGCCCCTGCCCACCGCTCAAGATAAAAGTCGTTCGCGGATATTTTTTTCCGTATGCAGCTGCAGCCTGAATCCGGTTTTCCAATATCAGTGACGGTGTTTCCCCTCTCACACCTGCACCGAGGACGATGACAAACGAGTGTTTCCCGTTCGCTGCGGGACGTTTTCCTTCTGCGACAAATAAACCGATACTAAACCAGAAAATGACGAGTCCACCTAAGATTCCGGCTACTACAAGCCGATATCTTTTCAAAACGTGTTTGATCCGTTCCATGAGTCATATGATTCCTTTCAGACTGCTATTTTCGATTACATCCGTTTCTACGATGTTTTTCTAGGAAAAGTTTCAATCAAAAAAACAGGGGCGACTCAAAAATGGGGATGTCTCCCGATTAAAAGGAATCCGGACTTTTTCATGCATACTTCCGGCAAGCACTAAACTATCTTGAACAATAGAAATGACCGATGTTCCCGTGAATCGCGGGAGCAACGGTCATTTGATTAATGGAGGACGGAAACGTCCGTCACACGGATTGATGTTGATCCGACTTCTGAGTCAGACCCCTTTTGCTAGATTAATTTCCCCAAATTGCTGTCGCATATTCTGGATGATCAATGAATGGATTGCGGTTTTTTTGCCATTTTTCAAAAATGATGTCATTACGTTTCTTTTCGAATGCATCGACTGGGTCAAGTTTGTTCCACGCTTTTAACGTCGATAATTTTCCGTGAAGTGGGTTTGAACCATTGTTGACGTTTTCTGACGTCTCTAAGTCGATTTCGCCGCCACCTTCATAACGAACCGCCATATAGAAAATCATCCGCGCGATATCACCTTTGACGCGAGTCGGTGGTTCCCATGAATCACCATCTCGGTTACAATCGCATCCGCTATATTTCGTTCCGCCATTGTCAAAATCAAGGTTTCCCCGAGCACTATTGACGACGACGTCTGACGGACGTAAGTGATGCAAGTCTGTCCCTGGTCCCATGCTTGTTCCGAAGTCCCCATGCGATTTTGCCCAGACATGCTCTCGGTTCCATTGACCGACGTTCCCACCGTTGCTATTTTTTGAAATGGACTTCCCCGTGTACAGTTCGATGACGTTGTTCACATTACCTGGATCTTGATCGGTTTCTTTTAAAGCCGTCCAAACCGTGTCATACGAGACTTCCGTATGATTATCGATGATGTCATGCAGTGATGCTTTTAATGCCGCACCCGTTTTCCCCGCTGCCGGCTGATAATAGGCATCGATTGTTGATTGTGACGTGACCGTCTGTGGTCCCGCTACTACCTTTGTTGAATCTGTTTTGGCGATGACCGGCGTAAAGGCAAGTGATCCTAACGCGAGTGTCGCAACAAGTGCCCCACTGATTTTCGACTTCCAGTTCATGCTTTTTCCCCCTCAGGTTAAGTATGGACATGCAATGTCAAACCGTATTACACTCCCATTTTCACATCACTTGTCTTTCTTATGGAAGATGGACGAAAGACCTCTTCTATTTAGAGGAATCCAGAAATCAGAGTTAGCATAATTGTTCAACGGTTAGAAGGTCCTGTTTTTTAGTGAATCACGAATCAATAAACGATGAATTATTATTTAGAAGAACTATTCTAGAGGCAAAAGTCATGATTTTAAAAGATACATAAATAAGGTTTGAGGATGATATTCCCCACGTTTCAACTTGCTATAATAATTAATGCAAGCGTTTTCATAATTTGATAGAGGAGGCTTTTTGATGAAACATAAAAGCTTGATTGTCGCATCTCTTGCAAGCGTGACGTTTTTAGTGCCACTTGCGCAACCGATTGCAGTAGGGGCAACAGCAGACAACGGGACGATGATGCAATACTTTGAATGGTATTTACCAAACGACGGGAACCATTGGAATCGTCTAGGAAACGACGCTTCTAAGCTTGATCAACTCGGAATTACATCTGTTTGGATTCCTCCTGCCTACAAAGGAACGACCCAAAATGATGTCGGCTACGGTGCCTACGATCTATATGACCTCGGTGAGTTTAATCAAAAAGGAACAGTCCGGACGAAGTACGGCACGAAAACGCAATTGAAATCCGCCATCGGACAATTGCACACGGCTGGAATCGATGTGTATGGTGATGTCGTCATGAACCACAAGGGTGGTGCTGACTTTACGGAATCCGTCACGGCCGTCGAAGTCAATCCGGGTAACCGTAATCAAGAAGTCTCTGGCGACTATCAAATCCAGGCCTGGACCGGGTTCAACTTCGCGGCGCGGAGCAATGCCTATTCAAACTTCAAATGGAAATGGTATCACTTCGACGGAACGGATTGGGATCAATCCCGCTCAAAAAGTGCCATCTATAAATTCCGCGGAACAGGTAAGTCGTGGGACTCGAATGTATCTTCTGAAAATGGAAACTATGATTACTTGATGTATGCAGACATTGATTTCGATCACCCGGAAGTGCAGCAGGAAATGAAAAACTGGGGGAAATGGTACGTCAATGAACTCGGGCTCGATGGATTCCGTCTTGATGCCGTCAAACACATCAAACATACGTATCTCGCAGATTGGTTGACGAATGTTCGTCAGACGACGGGTAAGGAATTATTCACAGTCGCCGAGTACTGGCAGAACGATCTCGGGACGCTTAAAAACTATTTAAGTCAGACGAACTATAAACAATCGGTCTTTGACGCTCCACTTCATTACAAATTCGAACAAGCGAGTAAAGGCGGCGGCTTTTATGACATGCGCACAATTTTTAACGGCACACTCGTCCAAGATAATCCGACGCTTGCCGTCACACTCGTTGAAAATCATGATTCTCAACCTGGTCAATCGCTCGAATCGACCGTTCAATCCTGGTTCAAGCCCCTTGCTTACGCGATGATTTTGACGCGGGAACAAGGCTATCCATCTGTCTTTTACGGGGACTACTACGGAACAAAAGGCTCATCGAACCGCGAAATCCCTGCCCTCGCGTCAAAAATCGATCCGATTCTAAAAGCACGGAAGGACTTCGCGTTCGGGAAACAAAATGATTACCTCGATAACCAAGACATCATCGGTTGGACACGTGAAGGTGTCTCAGACCGGGCAAAATCAGGTCTTGCGACAATCCTGTCTGACGGCCCTGGTGGGAGCAAGTGGATGTACGTTGGGCTTCAGAACAAAGGAGAAGTCTGGACAGACATCACTGGAAACAATTCAGCTTCCGTCACGATCAATGCAGACGGGTATGGTCAATTTTTCGTCAATGGTGGTTCTGTCTCGATCTACCGCCAACAATAATTCGTCGTATTTAAAAGCCCCCATCCGGTACCTTTCCTTTTCAGAAAGGTTCGTGGATGGGGACTTCTTTTCATTCAGCGAGACCGACACTTTCGCGAATCGATTCTTCCTGTTCAATCGCTTCAAGCAGGAAATGGGCGACATCGGCCCGATTGATTTGTTTCGCTTGGTCGGGTACACCGTCAGCTGTTTGGCGGTACATCCCGGTTAACGGACCATTCATCAAACGGAGTGGTCGTGCGACCGTATAGTCGACGTCTGCCTGTTTCAACAAGTCAATCGCTTGCCGGTGATCACGTAAGGGATTCTTTAAGATTTGCTGTGCGAGTAATCCTTGTGCACCTGGTAATTCTTTATCAACACCTGCTGATGCGACGTAACCAATCCGCGTCACACCACTGACTTTCATCGCATTGATGATCCGGACGAGACTTCGTTCTAAAAATCCACTGTAGGCAAGGCTTTCTGTCCCTAACGCCGTCAAAACAGCATCTTGTCCGACAAGCGCCGCATTGACATCCTCTTGATTTAAGACGTCCCCCGTGACGACATGAAGTCGTTCATCTTTTAGTTCCAACTTATCCGGATTACGGACGAACGCCGTCACCTCATGGTCATGCGCAATCGCCTGTTTGACGAGTTCTTGTCCGGTTTGACCGGTTGCCCCAAAAATAATCAATTTCATGCATAACATCCTTTCCCTTTCAAGATCCACTGTTTGAATGATACCCTTACCGCTTGAAAATGAATCGTCTTCCCCCACCCTTATTTTCAGAAAATTATTTTTATTTATTAACAGTGTATGCTAAAATCTCCCTAAGTACATATGGATATTTTTTCCTTAATTAAAAGAACGACCATCTTTTTTCTTCGATAAAGACAGGAAGGCGGAATACATGTGTTACGGCAACGCTTCATCATGTCAATCGGCGTCATTTTAAGCGGACTGTTCTTGTTTCAAACTTTCACGACGTATGTCTACACGCATTACATCATGCCGGATCCTGTTAAGCCTGTTTCGGACGAAAATCTTTTTGAAGGAATACCTGTTAAAAATCAAAATGACGGGATCATCATGTCGGAAACCATCATTACGGACGATGAAATTCTACGTTTCGAACAACAATTAGCACGCTACTCAACCATTTGACCTTGGAGGGATTTCCTATGAAACTACAACAATTAAAAGACCAACTCAATTCGATCTATCTCGGTAAACCGGACGTCATTGATCTCTGTCTGACGGCACTCATCGCAGAAGGACATATTCTACTAGAAGATGTACCGGGAACAGGGAAAACGATGCTCGCCAAAGCGCTCGCTCAGAGCTTTGAAAGTGCCTTCTCGCGGATTCAGTTCACGGCGGATTTGCTTCCGTCCGATGTCATCGGTTCAGACTTCTTCAACTTAAAGACGCAGGAGTTCGAGAATAAGCGTGGACCGTTGTTTGCAAACGTCGTCTTAATCGATGAGATCAACCGCGCCGTCCCGCGGACACAATCGGCATTGCTCGAAGCGATGGAAGAACGTCAAGTCTCGATCGGTGGAACGACCTATCAGATGCCAGCCCCATTCTTCGTCATCGCGACACAAAACCCGATTGAATCGGCAGGAACGTTCCCACTACCGGACGCCCAACTCGACCGGTTTATGGTCGCGATCGAAGTCGGTTATCCGGATTTTGAGAACGAACGCCGCTTGCTGTCTGAGATTTTGACGAACGTCCGCCGATCAGCCGTCGGGATTGCGTCAGGAGGGGACTTGATTTCATGGCAGGAAGAAGCACGACATGTCCATGCGTCGCAAGACGTGCTCGATTATCTGCTGCATATCGTTCAGGCGACACGGAATCATGAACTCGTTGAAGTCGGTGTCAGTCCACGTGGTGCGATTGCCCTGCTTCGCGCGTCCCAAAGCTATGCTTTCTTGAATCAACGCGACTTCATCATTCCGGAGGACATCAAACACCTTGCAAAACATGTCTTGGCCCACCGCCTGACATTGACACTTGAAGGGGGCATCAAGACGACAAAGGCCCAAGTCTTGTACCATCTCCTTGATGCCATTCCAGTTCCTGTCGAGATTGGGTGACGCGGATGAAAATCGAACGTTCCGTCCCCTTTTGGCTCGAACAAAAATTATTTCCCGTCTATTGCATATTGACATTTTTATTCTTATTCCTCCCCGTCGTCTCGGGACTCGGGTTTCTTTTTGCCGCACTCGCGACGATTCATGTCGTCGTCAACCGGACGGAACGGCAACTCCGCCGGGAAGTCGCTTTAGAATGGAAACACTATGAACGATTGATGTTCAACCAAGAACAAACGGATCTCCAGCTGCAACTTTTCGGACTCGAACTTTTTTTTTCACTCGGCCTTAAGGCCTCGCTCCGTCTCCATGCTGCTGACGGGATTGTTTTCACGACGAGTGACGCGCTCCATCCCCACACGTATGATACCGAACTGGTCTTGACGGAAGAATTGTTTACGATCCCAATCCAGACCGTCAAACGTGGTCCGACGGCACTCGACGAAATCATCTTAACGATTCGTCTGCCCTGGCGGATGGGCGTTTACTTATTTTCATTCGACAGTTATCCGCAGTTCACGGTGCTGCCTTCGTTAACGGCACAAGCGACCCCTTTCCTGCTGAACCGCTTACGGATTGGTGATCGTCCGGACCGCTATTCACCATTAAAAAACAAATTGGTCCAGCTTGGATCAAAAGCGTATACGACGGAACCGTCGAAGGACATCGATTGGTACGCGACAGCAAAAACCGGCCGTCTGCAAGCAAAAGTCTATGAGACGAGTAATCAGGACACATTCACCATCGCCCTCAATTTGTCGGGTCCAAGTGGATACGGCTTACATAATCAATCGGAACGCTTCATCGAACAAGCTTCGTTCTTAATCAGTGAGTTGATTAAGGAGGGCTGTAAAGTTGAATTGTTCCTGAACCGTCTTAACGAAGCGAACCACATGACCCACTTGGCGTTAGGTGAAGGACAACCGCACTTGAAGCACGTCCTTGTCCACCTGTCGACGTTATCCGACCGGGATTCCTATATCGCAACAAAACAGTTCGAACGGTATGTCGTGCGTCGAAAACATCTTAACAGTCAGCTGATCCTGGTTGGGAACGACCGGATCCAGGCGATTGGCTGACGATCAAAGAAGGAGGTTTTATCATGGTTTCCCTAGTCATTCGAAAGTCGCTTCAGTTCATCGTATCGTTGGTCGTTTTACTGTGCATCAGCGCCTTACCGGCATTGATCGTCCAGTTACGTCCGAACTTTTCGAATTACACCGATGCGCTCAAACAACAAGTCCTGTTTTTGACTGGTGTCGAACCGATTCTCTATTACAATGTGACCGCACAACAGCTTCGTCCGTTGTTGCCGGACTTACAACCGTTCATCCAGGAGACGCTGCTGATCTTCAGTAGTGCCCTCGTCTGTTCGTTTATCGCCGCACTTGTCTACGCGTTTTTCTTTTATCGCGCGCGTCTGCGGACACGTAACCTGTTGAAGCAGACGACGCGTGTACTCGAGATGGTGCCGGATTTATTTTGGGTGATTTTTTCACAGTACATCATCATCGTTCTTTTTAAGACGACCGGTTTCGACCAAATCGAAGTCGCCGGCGGTTTTGCTGATTCAATCCGTTTCCTTCCGATTCTGACGCTGTCGCTGACGACCCTCTTCTTCTTCATCAAATGGTTGACGGGACAGATTCAAGAAGAGGAAGGAGCCAGCTATATCGAACTTGCCCGCGCCAAAGGGACACACACGAATCATTTATTTTGGTCACACTTGATTCCGAACTTGTTTTATCGGTTCTATCTGTTTTTCCGCGCCAACGTCATCACGATTTTATCGAGTCTCGTCGTCATCGAATACACATTCAATGTCCAAGGTCTGTTTCGGTTCGTAATCATGAATCCGCAACTTCCCGTCTTGCTCGTGACGCTCCTCTTGATTTACTTACCGTTCTTTTTGATTGACTTGATTGCTGAGCTTTGTATTCCAAAAGCTTGGAAAGGTGGTGCTTTATGAGACGTGTCTTATTGCGTGATCCGTTCTTTTGGGGCTGTATCCTGATTTTTGCGACGCTACTCCTACTCAGTGTCGGACATACTCTATTTCGTGACGGACAAGTCGACCAAATCTCGAACCGGTACGCGGCGGATGGGACGTTCCTCGCGACATCTCCACTTGAACCATCGCGTGAGCAGTGGTTCGGAACTGACCGGGCGGGCAACGATTTGTTCCAAATCATGATTGCCGGTGCCAAGTGGACGATTGGGATTTGCTTTGCCGTCGCCTTCGGACGCATCCTACTCGCTCTGTTGATCGGCGTGCCGCTCGCCTTTCGGGGTAAAAGATTAAATACGGCAATTCGTACCGTTCTTGACGGCTTTTTAATTTTACCGATTTCCTTACTGGCCTATTTCATTTTGTTGACAGGCTTATTTTTTGCAAGTCCAGAAGACATTCCGTCCTTGTCTTCCCGTGTCCTCTTTGAGACAGGCGTACTGATTTTACTCGGGTTACCTGCCTTACTGATGTATTTAGTCAGTGAAACGCGTCACTTGTTGACGCAAGAGTTCATGGTCGTCGCCCGAACACTCGGCGGCAGTCCCCATTACCAATTTAGAAAGCACATTTGGCCGCATCTTTTACCGACGCTTGCCATTGTTTTCATGCAACAGTTCGTCCAAACGTTGATGGTCTTGATTCACCTGTCCTTGTTCGGGTTATTTTTCGGCGGGACACTTTCACGCTTTGCGAACGATGTTTCACCAACGATCTTTGAATGGTCTTCCCAGTTCGGTTTCTACTTCCTTCAGTTTTCAGCCGTTTCCTGGATCAATCACCTGTTCCTGATTCCCGCAATCAGCATCGCTGCGCTCGTCTTCCTCGGGAACTTGCTGACGAGTCGTCTCGAGCGTGCCTATCGCTTACGACGTGAACAGCTAATCTTCACGGAACCGGTCGCACAGGCAGAAGCCGCTGCGACACGTTTGACGAATCCGTTTGATTCTGTCTCACCCCACTCCATGACAAAGGAGAAATTATGAAACGAGTGTTCATCATTGCCGTCATTGGTCTCTACATGACGGCATTTGGCTTGTCTTATGTATCTTACGAACAACGTGATGTCACCGTGTCGGACCAGTCACGGATTTTACCGATGCACGTCAAACAAATCCACGCGGCGACGTCGACAAATGACTTGACGGCTTGGGTCCGGCAGCTGGCTGCCAAACAGGAACATATCTCGATTGCCGGTCTGCAACACAGCCAGGGCGCTCAGACCTACCTGCCGGGTGCGACCGTTCTCGATATGAAATCGTACAACCGGATTTTAAGCTATCAGCCGACGCAACGCAGAATCACCGTCCAAGGTGGCGTCACCTGGGCAGATATCCAACAAAAAATCCAGCCCGACCGCCTGGCCATCAAAGTCATGCAGTCGCAAAATATCTTTACGGTTGGTGGTGCGCTGAGCGTCAATGTACACGGTCGGGATATCCGCTATGGTTCCTTACTCGATACAGTCGATTCATTTCGCTTGTTGACTGCGGACGGTACCATCTTGAATGTCAGCCGCACCGAAAATGAGGCGTTATTCCACCTTGTCCCGGGTGGTTACGGGTTGTTCGGTGTCATCCTCGACGTCACCTTACAGTTGACGGAAGACGAATGGTATCAGCAACAGACGATTGCCTTGTCGTACGAAGACTACCCTGCTTATTTTCGGGAACACGTGTTAGAAAACGACTCCGTTCGGATGCACATCGGTCGGATTTCGGTTGCGCCTGACGGATTTTTCCGCGAGATGTATCTAACGAACTATTTACGTTCGAGCCGTGCGGGTCCGATTGAAGACGAACCGTTAAAACAAGAGCGTATCATTGCCTTACCGAAAGCCTTGTTAGGCATGTCACGCTACAGTGATTTCGGAAAAAACCAGCTGTGGTCGTTCCAAAAATCATATTTCTTGAACCAGACCGGTACCAATGAATCACGCAACAACGTCATGCGGTCGGATAGCGCCTTCATGGAGTACACGAACCCGGGCCGGACCGAGCTCTTGCAGGAGTATTTCATCCCGGTCGATGCGTTTGTCCCGTACATCAATCGCATCCGCTCGATCTTAACGCAGGATGACTTAAACGTCTTGAACATCACAATCCGCTACGTCGAACAGGATGAGACGGCCGTATTGTCCTATGCGAAGCAGGATATGTTCGCACTCGTTTGGCTCATCCATACAAAAACCGATCCGGCGTCGCTCGCTAAAACGAAACGAGTTATTCAAAAGCTGATTGATGCGACACTCGATGCGGATGGGAGCTACTATTTACCGTACTATCCGTTTGCGACGCGGCAACAATTCAATCGTGCCTATCCGTCCGCTGCAGCGTTTAAAGCGGCCAAACAACAATATGACCCGCATGCTGTTTTCCTCAATCAATTTTATATCGACTACTTCCAGTAAGGAGATTTTTGATGAACTATCCGCTGTTTCTCCGTGTCCAAAGTATTGTTTTGATGAGCAGTAGCATCATCTTTCCCTTTTACTTGCTCTTGATTCGCGAACTGGGTGACTCGTATGCCCAGTTCGGACTCGCCTATGGTCTCTTCACCTTGACGTCCGCTTTCGCCTACTTAGCCATCGGTCGTTTCAGTGACCGGTTCGGGGACCGAGTCTTACTGGTCGTTCATACGCTTGGCATGGCACTGTTGCTCCTATACATCCCTGTCGTGACGGCAATCAGTCATGTCTATCTCATCCAAATCGCGATGGGTCTCCTTGGTGCCATCCAGAAGAATACGGAAAAAACCGTCCTCGCGCGGCAAGAGATTGCTACGACCGTCGTCGGCCGTCACATCGGGGGCTATCATTTTAAAACGTCACTTTGGTCAGCCGGAGGCATCATCCTTGCCGGTTACCTAATTGACTTCTTGACGATCGGTAGTTTGTTTTACATCATTTCCGTCTGTTATTTCTACGCAACGCTCCGCCTGTTACTCCCATCTGCGACTGGACAAAAAAAGTAAGGTTTGCGGGTATAGAAAGAGAGAAGGGACGTGAAAATGATGATTGAAGTCAAGAACTACTCCCAACGCTTCGGAAAAATCGACGTGTTGACAGATGTCAATTTTTCGATAGGTCCGAGTGAAATCGTCGGGCTGATTGGACCAAGCGGATCTGGTAAAACAACATTAATCAAGTCGCTGATCGGCCTCCAAACCCCGTCAAGCGGAACCGTCACTGTACTCGGGTCACAGCAACCGTCGTTACGTCAGGCAGAAAAAATCGGTTATATGGCACAAGCTGATGCTTTGTATGAGGATTTGACGGCACGGGGCAATTTACGCTATTTCGGCAAGCTGTACGGCTTAAAAAAAGACCGCCTCCGTGCCCGAATTGAAGCCGTCCTCCAGTTCGTCGACTTAAAGCATGATGCCGACCGCCCAATCCATCAATTTTCCGGTGGGATGAAACGCCGCCTCAGTCTTGCGATTGCCTTGATTCATGAACCGACTTTGCTTCTGCTTGATGAACCGACCGTCGGAATTGATCCCGCCCTAAAGAAAACGTTTTGGCATGAGTTCGACCAACTGCGGAAGTCTGGCGTCACCATCCTCGTCACGACACACGTCATGGATGAAGCCGAGCGATGCGATCGTTTATTATTGATTCAACATGGGCGATTGATTGACGCCGGTACCCCTGCGGAATTAATTCAGCGATTCGGCTCAATCGATGAAGCCTTCATCCGAAAGGAGCAAGTCTGATGCAGACACTGACCGTAGCAGAACGTGTCATCTCGCAAATTTTTCGGGACAAACGGACCATTGCGATGATGTTCCTCGCCCCCTATTCGTTCTCTTTTTATTGTCATCAATCCTCGGTTCGAGTTCAGATGAAGTCACGATCGGCACCTTCGACCTACCCAAAACGTTTGACGCGGTTCTCGCATCGAAAACGGCGACGGCGACCTATCCGAGTTATGCGGACGGAAAACAAGCGATGGAAGACCAACAGATCGAAGCATTGATCACGTACCAGGATGATGCTCCGGAGATTTTGATTGAAGGCGGCGACGTCTCGAAAAATGCCCACGCCATCCAAGTCATCCGCGAAACGTTAACGGCCGTCGAGATGAAGCAAGCGACGACAGCGAATGCACAGTTACGTGAAACAGTTGATCAGCTGCAACAACGGCTCGAACAATTGACGAATCAAAAATTGACCGTTCCCCCTACCGCATCACGATCAATGATGGAACCAGATATCCGCTTTTTATATGGAGATCAAGATGCAGAACTGTTTGATCAAATTGCACCTGCCTTGATGGGATTTTTCATCTTTTTATTCGTCTTCATCATCGCCGGGGTCAGTTTCCTCCGTGAACGGTCTAGCGGGACGCTCGAGCGGACCCTTGCTACTCCGCTCAGACGGTCGAGCATCGTCTTCGGATATTTTTTCGGTTTTTTCTTATTCGTCACAATCCAGACGATTTTAATTCAATTATTCATCGTTAATATCTTAAACGTGACACAACAAGGCAACTATTTTCTGTTACTCTTCGTCAATTTATTGACGGCAAGCGTCGCCCTGTCACTCGGACTCCTCCTATCGAGTTTCGCACGGACGGAATTTCAATTGATTCAGTTCATCCCGCTCGCGATCGTCCCGCAAATCTTTTTCAGCGGTCTATTTGATTTGACGGATGCCCCGACCTGGGTCGAAGTCATCAATCGGCTGATGCCGTTGACGTACGCCGCTGATGCCCTGCAAAACATCATGATTCGCGGGTACGGCTTCCGTGAAATTTGGCTCGATCTTGTGGTCCTTGCCGGATTTATGCTTGTCTTCGTCCTCCTCAACATGCGTGCCTTACGGAAACAGCGGCCGGTGTAAGGGCACTTCGTACAAAGGGAATTGACAATCCATTATTTTCCTTATATACTTTAGTCAAAATTGACTGAAATGAGGTCGTCCAATGTAAATTCATCTAAAACACTAACCACTAACTAAATATGATTGATGTGGAGGTTTTTTAGATGAACCGTTTTACGACTTTACTGGTCAGCCAGTGGATGGCGAATGCGGGGGACGCGCTCTACATCGTCGCCCTCATCGCTACCTTGTATCAACAAACAGGACAGGCGAGCACAGCTGCGCTCTTTCCGATTGCCGTAACGGCAGGCATGACGGTCAGCGGCTTCTTTTTCGCCCGCCTTGCGAAGCAGATGCCCCATGCAACGCTTTTGTTGCTCAGTCAGCTCATGAAGACCCTCTCGCTCGCCTTGATCGTCCTGCTTGATTTACCACTCGTGGCGTTGCTCCTTCTCGTGGTTTGGATTGCCTTTCTCGACGGCTTTTCCCGACCGATTGAAAGTGCCTTCATTCCGCAAATCACGACCGATTTCCAAAAAGCAAACAGCATCGTCCAAGGAACGAATCAAGTCGTCCAACTGATCATGTGGCCGCTCGGAGCGATTTTAGTCAGTACAGGGTCGCCCCAGTCCGTCTTATTCGTCTCATTGCTGCTCTTTCTTGTTGCAAGTATCGGAACGGCGTTATTTCGTTATCAAGTGCGCTCCCTTCAAGTGCCTGTAGAAGAAGAAGGTAATGAACCGACGTTTCGTTCAAGTTTGCAGTATACCCGGACTAACGTATCGGCCCGTTTGAATACGGCATTGCTTGGCATCGATGCCTTTGCGAGTACCGCCTGGATTTCAGCGTTATTCCTCGTCTACATCGCTACGCACCTGCATGTGTCGGACAGTTGGTGGGGCATCTTGAATGCATTTTATCTGCTCAGCATGATTGGCGGGAGTTACCAGATGCTGCGACGCCGAAAGCAACGTTCACTGCTACAGTTCAGTGTGTTGCTCTCGATTGCCGCGACGCTTCTGTTTGGTCTCGCTCCGCATGTTGTAGTCGCCTTGATTGCTTGCGTCGTCCAGGGCTACGCCAGTCAACTCCGGGCGATAGAATTAAATACACGGCTTCAAGCAGATACCCCGATTGCACGGTTACCTTACGTTTACAGTGTTCAACAGACCGTCTATACGATTAGCTTTTGTCTCGGGAGTCTCCTGTTCGGTCTTCTCGCCGATTGGCTGAGTATCGAAGTCGTCTATCTCATCGCGAGTATAATCGCGTTGTTAATGATTCGTCCGGCCCGGCAATTACGCAAGCAAGTAGCAACCGAACGGACGCAACAGATTTCCTAAGCAACGGTTCGTTATACAGACGTGGAGCTGAAGGGATGTGTTGGAGATTCCTCGGTTTTTTCCAAACGTTTTTCTGCACACAATGAAACGCCGCTGATTCCGTTTTTCATACGGAATCAGCGGCGTTTTCGATATCTTCCATGACGACGAACACCATGTTTTAAGCAGGCCTTCCCATGTAGCCGTCAAATCGACGATGGCGTCATTCCCATCGTTTGCTTAACCACGCAACGCATAACCAAAGGACGAACGACACGAGACATAGATACACATACGCTATGTCTAAACTCGCCCGCTCACTGATGAATCCGAACCCGAGACCGACGATGATGATCAGCACGCTCTCTAGCCAGGAAGCAATGGAAACGATTGTTGCCCGCTCTTTTGCTGACGCATAAGTTTGCAAGAGACTACTCGTCATCGGCTCCGACTGACCGTATAACAGAAACACCATGAACAGGAAGAGGATACTTGCCATTCCCGTCAAAGAAAAACTGATGACACTTACGAAAAAGACGACTAACATCCCGTTCAAGTTTACCGTCAACGAACCCTTCGTCAATGCGGGCAACAGGTTGCCAACGCCTTGCGCTACCATAATTAAAATGAACACGAGACCAAATCCAGTCACGGGAATGCCACGATCCCGCATTGACAATTGCCAAAATTCTTCGATGAAATTAATCGTCGTCCCGAATAGGACACTAAACAGAAAAATCCGGATCAACATGGGGCGTGTTCTCAGTTCTCGCCAAACGAGACGAAGTGGACGGGCTGTCGATTCTTCAACCACGAGTCGCGTTTCACGTAACGTCAGGCTAACCAGTGTCGCACTCATTAAACTGATGAGCGAAATCTTGTAATGAAATTCAAACATCGTATAATGCGTCAACCAACTGCCGATGAGGGCAGCAAGTCCCGCTGTCATGAGGCTGACTGCATTCAGTCGACCAACTGTCCGTTCGAATCGCTCGACTCGACCGACTTGTTCAAGCGTCTCGTATAAGAAGGCTTCTTCTGTCCCGCTGATCGCAGCAGCCCCGACCCCCGCGAGTACCATCGCACCTAAAAAAGCAGTCAACGTATACGCGTTCAATAGCATTGCGAAGGATAGACATTCTGCCATCATCCCGAAGACAAGAAACCACTTTCGCCCGAAGCGATCGGTGGCTCGTCCGAACGGCAACTCAAGCGACAATTGAGTCAAAGCGAAGACAATTTCTGCGTAAATCACATCGAGAACACTCATTCCACGCGCTTCCCAAAACAACCGCTCAATCACATAAGCAGGTACGAAAGCTGTTGCAAAACGCATCATGTACAATTTACGGACGTTCGCTTGAATCGCCGTTTAACAAGGAGGGCGGATTGTACGCATCAGTCAACATCCTCTCTTATTTTTTAGAAAAACCGTTAGTTTCCATTTCCCGATTTCAAGCAAGTTAATCCCATGTCCGTGATTATATCGTAGATTGACAAAACCCCCTACGCCGTATGGACGCAGAGGGTTTCCTTCATTCAAAATCAGTTATTTCCAGTGTTGGTGAGAGTGCTGTCGGATTTTCTTGAATGATGGGCAATTCGACTGTAAAGCTCGAGCCGGCACCTTCTGTCGAATCGACGTGAATCATGCCTTCATGGGCACGAACGATTTCTTGACAGATTGCAAGTCCAAGTCCTGTTCCACCAATTTTTCGGCTATCGGAATTATCGACCCGGTAAAACTTGCTGAATAACTCTGGCAAGGCGTGACGGGGAATACCGATTCCTTCATCTTGAATCCGAATCCGCAATAAGTTATCGGCAGGTTCGATTCCAATCGTAATCTCGCCGCCATCCGGTGAATACTTGATGGCGTTGTTGATTAAATTACCGAACAGTTGTCGCATTTTTTGTTCATCGGCTTGAATCATTTCGACTGCTGCGTCATCCGTCTCTAGCAAGACAGTATGAGTTTGAGACGAACCGACTTGGAACTCAGCGATTTCACGAATCATCGCTACGACGTCAAGCTCTTTAAAATGATAGTGTTGCTGACTGGATTCCATCCGTTGTACGTCGAGGAAGTCATTGACGAGTCCCGTCAATCGCTCAGTCTCGGCATGAATCGTTTCGAGATAGCGTTGTTGGCGGTTAGGTGTCAACTCTTTTGCTAACATCAGTTCCGTGTAGCCAAAAATCGAAGCGAGTGGTGTGCGCAACTCATGCGACACCGTCGAGACGAATTCCGACTTCATCCGGTCGACTTCTGTTTCGACCGTGACGTCACGCAAGACGAGCATCGTCCCACGGAAACGTCCACCGTAATGAATCCCTTCTGCATAGAGCGTGACGAAACGCTCCTCTTTATTAAGTGATAGCGAAAGACTTTCCGTCGGTACTTGATGACTACAGACTTGATTCATGTACTCAAGAAAGGCATCGTGTTGATCGACTTGAACCGCCAATTCTTCAATTTTGACATCGAGCGTCATCAAACCCTCGTCATTGAACTGATCGTGCGCTGGATGATGGAACAACGCAAGCAATGGACGATTGGCAAAAATCCGGTCTTCTTCGATATACATGACTGCCTCACGAATCGAGTGTAGCAGTTTCGATGTTTTTTCACGTTCCCGCTCAATTTCATCGAACACACGCATCCGTAGTAAGGACAAGGCGAGCTGACGAGAGAACGACCAAATTTCAGCCGTTTGGTCTTCATTGAATTGATCACGGTAACGGACAAGATAGATGCTTGCAATCATCATGTTCGTCGATGGGTCCATGACGGGTACGACCGTTTCATACATGCTATAAGGGTACGGCAACGGATGATCACTCGTCACTTGTTTCGTTGAACGTACGGCTTTTTTATGCATACGCGCTCGCTCAAGTAGAGAAAGTGATGACGTCAAAAGTTTCCGTTCTTGATCGACCGTCATGCCGTAAGAGACGATATCCGTATACTCGTCCTCGTCAAGAAAGACAATCGCTCCGAACTCGGCATCTGTAATCGAGATTAATTTTTCGATGATGGTAGGATAAGCTGTTAACGTCTCGCGTGAAGCGAGCGTTTCTGTCAATTCATTCCGGTACCGCAGATGCGTCTCATTGCGTAACGTCACATCAAGCGCTTCTTCGAGTTCTTCTTGTTGTGTTTGAAGCTCCTCTTGTTGGGCAACTAACTCTTCTTGTTGACTTTGTAATTCATCGTTACTTGAGACGAGTTGCGATTTTTGATTTGAAATCGACGCAGCCATTAAATTAAATGTCGTCGTCAACTCGCCAATCTCGTCTTTTGCATTTAAGACCTCAATGGGTGAAGCATCTTCACCTTTTGCTAATCGACTGCTCTCTCGGTTCAATTGACGCAATTGACGCGTAATTTTCGCGACAAATGGTCGAACGAATAACACGATAATGAATAAAAGAACCGCTAAGTTAATTAAGCCGAGAACTTGAGATGAGTTAATTTGTGCCCCTAGTCGATTTTGGGCAGCGAGTTCCTTCTCATTTAATGAATTACGATAATCCGTAAAGACGGTCTCCATGTCAACGATACTCGAACTCATGTCCGCTGCACTTTTCGTATCGATGTTAAATTTCCGATCTGCATCCAGGTTCGGTGTTTGCGTGACTTTACCGAGCGTCGCCATTTGTAAGAACGGTTCTTCGACTTCACCGTCTTTTTTAGCATCAACATAATTAATCAGGCTCGGCATGACGCGCGTCGTGTAGGCGTCATACAGCTCCCGTGCATCATTCGCGTATTGCTCTTCTTCTGCAAATGCCGCATTTTTTTCGAACCATGTCGTTTGTTGATCGATATTTTGTTGTTTCGCTTTAATTTCCTCTAACATTTCATCGTCTCCAAGTAAGACGAATCCCCGCATCTCATATTGAAGACTTTGCCACGATTCATATAGATTCGTCGCATTGGTCCGGTGTTCATTTAACGTCGCTAGTTCTTGTTTAGCTCCTTGCACCTGCTGTTTCGTATAGAAATATACACCTGCTGATGTCAGTAATAACATTGCTAAAATGATATAGAAAGCGGACATGATTTGGCGTCCGATTGTTCGATTAAGCCATGTTCTCATAAACGATCGATCCTCCCCCTTCTCCTCTAGTTGAATAATACGTATAGGAGATACCTGTCCTTTCTATTGTAAAGGTTTTTTATACTTTTCCATTAAATATGCTCATTTTTTTTTACTTTTCATCTAATTTTAATAAAAATAGTTGTATGTTACAAAAACATGACAAAAAGGTTCGGATTCACTCCTTTTTCGTCAGAAAAAATGCCCCGCCACATACTCGTGACCGGACATTTTTGTTCATGAGTGATGCGAATGGTGTGTCGAATGATGATGGACAGGTGCTTCATCTGCCAAGATTTCGCCGTCGAGCAGACCAAGCCTTGCATACTGTGCCGTGATGTCTTGTTTCGTTACCTCGGTGATTTGGTCTGTCGCGCTGATCAACGTTGAGATTCCTTTCACTAACCGGACCGGTTCTAAATTTGTTTTCTCGACCGGAAACGTCGACAAGGAGCGGAGATAGGCGACGTAGGCTTGTGCCCCGTCTTCCGTCGGTGTAACGAGCTCAGAAGCATGATGGCGCAAATGATTCGTCAAACTGCTTGTCGAGACGCCTTTCGTGACGGCGCTGATCAAGGCAAAAGCCATAAAAGACAAGATTACGATAAAAAAGATGACCATGAAGACCGGCATGTCTGAAAAGAAACTTTCTCCTTCGACGTAAGCCATCGTTCCTCCCGCTTTCAGCAGCGACAGGAGCGGACCCGTAGTAATACCTGACATGAAGATTTCCCCCTATTTCGTTTGATACATGTTCATACGCAAACGACGCACAAAAGGTTTCTAGTTCTTTCCATCTCCAAGCAAAACTTCCGCATTAAACCAATCTTCAACAAACAGGGATCCACCCGGTCCATCAATCTGATAGGAATACAAAACGGAAAAATCGCCTTCCGTCATCATCGGTAAGGTCAATTCGCGTAAGACCACTTTGACTTCTTCTGTCATCGTTGTCTCATACTGAACAAATCCGTCTTCCCGCGTTTGCTGTTCTGTCAAATATGGCAACAACAGTGCTTTGCCAAATGATTGGGGGTCATCGATGACTTCAGCCACTACACCGAATAGTTCTTCCGCTTCAAAAATCAAATCATCGGCTTGTCCGATCGTCACTTCATCGGGAAACCAAACCGTCAATTTTGTTCCTTCCTTCAAAAACCGTTCGAATATCGGAATAAACGCCCTGTTCTCCATTAAATCGTAATGCATCATGACTCTCCTTTCATAAACTCGAATTTTAATTGATCGCGCTCTAGATACAACATCGCCTTGAATGTCCGGCCATTTTTCTTCATCTCGAGCGGCTTTGTTTTTTGAGTCGTTAAGATTTTTTTGACTTCCGCCTGTGTCACGCGCGCTCCGAGGATTGTTTTCGGTAATGTAAAACCGCAGTTCGTTTTTTGATACCCGCTGCAGCCATAAAACTTCCCACGATCAAGCACTTCCGCCTGACAGAGCGGACATGGTCCGACCGGGCGGTTCGTTGCGGCGGCGTGACGCGTTTTTGATTTAACTTGCGACGGATCGACGTGCAGTTGCTCGACACGCGACTTCGCATCATCGACGAGGTGTTGCGACAGTTTTTTCGCTTGTTCGACGAACTGGGCAGCAGACGCTTCCCCTTTACCGATTTGGTCGAGCCGACTTTCCCACTTTGCCGTCATCTCAGGTGATGCCAAGATGCTCCCGCTGACCGCCTCGATTAAAATCCGACCTTTTGCTGTCGGATGGATCTCTTTTTTCTTCAGCTGGATGTAATCGCGTCGCTTTAATCCGTCGATGATTCCGGCACGCGTCGCCTCCGTACCAAGTCCCTCGATTTCTTTCATGATCGCCTGTAATTCATTTTCAAGGACTTTCCCCGCTGTCTTCATGCCGAGGATTAATGTTCCTTCCGTATAGCGTTTCGGTGGCTCCGTTTGTTTTTCAAGTAACTTTGCCCCTTTAATCGGGACGTGTTGTCCGTGTTCGACTGCCGGTAGTTCAACTTCCTTCGCCTCAATTTGCAAGACTTCTTTGAAACCGCGCGCAATCGTCCGGCTGCCTTTTGTCAAGAAACGATCCTGCTCCCTCGTCGTGATGATGTCTGTTTTTTCAGCGCGCGCGGGGGGTGCAAAAGCTGCTAAAAACCGCCGGACGATTAAATCGTACACTTGTGCATCACGCCCCGATAACTTCGCGACCGCTCCCGCTTCTTCTGTCGGGATGATTGCATAGTGATCACTGACTTTCGCAGAATTGACATACCGTTTATCGTGTGTGGGATCTTTCGTCAAAATTTCCTTCAGTCCACCGTATTCCGGTTGCTTCAACAGTCGATTCAAAATCGTCGGGAACTGACCCGCTTCTTCCTTTGAGACGAACGATGAATCCGTCCGGGGATAACTGATCCAACCGCGAATGTAGAGTTTTTGAGCGATATCAAGTGTTTCTTTTGCGCCAAGTCCGAACCGTCGACTCGCTTCCGTTTGCAACAACGATAAACTGAACCAGAACGGCGGTTTCTCGATTTGTTCCGTCTTCGTGATGAACGCAACGATTCCTTCCCCCTTCGTCCGTGCCTTGATTGCTTCCGCGAGTGCCCGATCGGTCAGCTTCGTCTGTTTTTTTTGATCGATGTATTTTCCTTTATACAGCGAAAAGTCAGCCTCGACTTCAAAATAGGTTTCCGGCTTGAACTGTTCGATTTGTTTCTCACGTTCGACGATCAAGGCAAGTGTCGGTGTCTGGACACGCCCCAGCGAAAAGACATCGGCAATGCCTTTTTTCTTCAGTAACGTCGTATAGGCACGCGATGCATTCATACCGATCAGCCAATCGGCGCAAGCGCGGCTCATCGCCTCATGAAAAATATTTTCCGTTGCTTTTCCGTCCAGTAGATTCGCAAATCCATGATCAACGGCTTGCGGCGTCAAACTTGAAATCCACAGTCGCTCGATCGGTTTTGCATTGTTAGCCAGGCGAAGAATTAATCGGACGATTGCCTCTCCCTCTCGCTCGGCATCAGATGCTATAATGATGGAAGTCGTCGTCCGCTCGTTCAACAGTTTTTTAATGACTTGAAACGCTTTGCTTTTCCCTTTCGCGAGCCGGTAATCGAACCGTTCCGGAATGATTGGCAGATGGTCATAGTTCCAGCGTTTCCACTTGGCATCATAATGGGCCGGTTCCTGTAATTCACAAAGGTGACCGACGGCGTAAGCCAGTTTCGCTCCACTCGGGAAACGCTCACACGGTTTGATTTCGATGTATCCGTCCCGCTTGACCGATGGATACGGTGCTGCGAGCTTTTCAGCCTGTTTTGGTTTTTCCGCAATGATCAATTGCATTGTTACACCCTCATTTCCTAACTACAGACACGTGGAGGTACTCATGCCGTATTTTACTTTATTCATGGCGTTATTCTTTATTTCGACATCGGCTATTTTTGTGAAATGGGCAGACACGCCAATCGAGGCCGTCGCTTTTTTCCGAATGTTATTCTCGACGTTTCTTTTACTGCCGCTCATTCAAGTTAAAGAATTGTTCAGCCTCAGTTCCTCAACGATTCGCCACATGATTTTAAGTGGCGTCCTGTTAGCCGGGCACTTTTGGTTATGGTTTCTCTCTCTTGATTATACGACAGTTGCCAGCTCAACGCTCTTCGTAACCGCCAGTCCCATCTTCGTCTTAGTCGGGAACGCCGTCTTCTTTAAGCAACACCCGTCACGAAAAGCGTTGTTTTTCGTCGGCGTCGCCCTGCTTGGCGGCGGACTGGTCGCATACGGTGATATCGCCGTCGGAACACGTGCCTTGATTGGTGACGGGCTGGCCCTACTCGCGACGATTTTAGTCGCCGGATACTGGTTACTCGGGCAACACGTCCGGACAAGCGTCTCGACGAATACATATTCCTTTGCCGTCTATGCTGTCGCGTCCGTCGTTTTGCTGCTGTTCTCACTGATTCAGTCCGTCGATCTCGTCTCGGCGTTTCAAACGGATTGGTTGATTTATGTGTTGCTCGCCATCTTCCCGACGTTGCTCGGGCATAACTTGTTCAACTGGGCGCTGTCCCGTGTCAGTGCGAGCATCGTCAGCATCACGATTCTCGGTGAAGCGGTCTGGGGAATGATTTTCGGGTACTTCTTATTCCAGGAATCGCTGACTTGGATTCAAATCACGGGTGCCGCGCTACTCCTTGTCGGCATCGGTCTGTTCTTACGCCGGAATGAAAAAGACATCCGGGCGCAACTCGTCGCACGTGAAACGGCGACTTCTGTTACTGAATAAGCAAACCGCTGAATGTCCTCCTCTCACCTGCGAGTCGGACGTTCAGCGGTTTTTTTAGTTTGGTTTATCGTCCGGACGAACTTTTGGTAAGCGGAACGTCATCGCGAACGCGACGAGCGCACACAAGACACCGCCGATGAAGACGAGCCGTAACCCGTCTGCTAAGGCCAGTTCCGCCGCCGTATGGACGGCATCTCCATACCGGTTCGCCGTCGTCGCTTGGAAAAACGGATCAATTGAATAACCGGATAATATTTTCGAATCGTTAAACGCTTGAATGATCGATAGATTAAAAATCGTCCCGAAGATGGCGACACCAAGCGTTTGTCCCGTCGTACTCAAAAAGGAGTTGACGGCCGTCGCTGAACCACGGAGCGAGCGACCGACTGATGTTTGCAAGACAACGATGAAGACCGGTTGCGATAAACCGAACCCGATTCCAATCAAGGAAACCGCAAGATAGAGGAACACATCACTCGTCTCACGTGAGATGAAGACTAAAATCAGCATCCCGACGACGAGTAGCCCCATTCCGGTCATCGTTCGATAACGGGGTGACGCCGTCCCAATCGATCGGCCACCAATGATTGCCGTAATCGTCCAAAATAACGAGAGCGGCATCAACATGAAGCCGGCTTCAGTCGGACTTTTTCCGAGGACGCCTTGTGCGAAAATCGGGATATAGGCTGACATCGAGACAAGCACCCAGGCGGAGAAGAACACTGCCAGATTGATCACGGCAATGACCGGATGTTTGATAACAGCCGGTGGTAAGAGTGGATCACTCGCTTTTTTCTCGGCTTGATAGAAAAAGAATAATAAGACCGCACTGATCAAAAAACTACCGATAACCGTCGGACGTAAAAATTGTTCCGCTTCACTTCCTGATAACAGACCGTATAGTAAAGCACTCATTCCGACCGCAAACAAGAGCGCTCCCCGATAATCGATTTTTCGCGACGTCTCCTTCACGGTTTCCTTGTAGAAGACGACGATCATGATGAACGACACGAGCGCAAACGGAACGTTCAACAGGAAAATATACCGCCAGGATAACGATTCGACTAAAAATCCACCGAGGAGTGGTCCAGCAACGCCGGATATCCCCCAAACGGCACTCAAGATTCCCTGAATTTTTCCACGTTCTTCATATGTATATAAATCGCCGATGATCGTCATGGCAATCGGCAGAACCGCTCCTGCTCCGATTCCTTGGACCGCGCGGAAAATGATTAGTGTTTCCATCGACTGCGCAAGCCCACACGCTAACGAAGCGAGTGTAAAAACGCCAATTCCAAATAACAAGACGCGTTTCCGCCCATATAAATCAGCCATCTTCCCGTAAATCGGCGTCGATACTGCCATAAATAAGAGAAATCCTGCAAAAATCCAACTGACGAGCTTCGCCCCATTTAATTCACTTGCCATGACGGGTGTTGCCGTCGCGACGATCGTTCCTTCGATTGCTGCTAAAAAAGTTGCTAACAACAGCGCAATCGTGACATTTTTTCTCATGCTTCCGCACTTCCTTTCTCTTTCTTATCATAACGGTTCTGCCCCTTGTTTCGAAAGTAAATGCTTACTCGGCAGGATTCAAGGGAACAATAGGGAATGGTACAATTAGAAAATGATTCAATTATGTGAATGGAGGATTTTGTTATGTTACGAAAAACTGCTTTAATTACAGGGGCTTCTGGCGGAATCGGACTTGATCTTGCCGTGCTCGCAGCGCGCGACGGGTTTGATTGTGTCTTAATCGCCCGAAACGAAAAAAAATTAACGGAACTTAAAAATGTTCTTGAAAAACGTTATCAAATCAAAGCCTATACGTTCGCAGCGGATTTATCACAGGCCGACAGCGTCTCACGTGTTCTGACGTACCTCGATGAACAAGAATTGACTGTTGATTTGTTATTCAACAACGCTGGTTTTGCGACATCCGGCCGTTTCGCGGAAATCGATCCATCGGAAGACATCGACTCGATTCATGTGAATGTCGTCGCTTTAACGGAACTGACGAAACGTTTGTTACCAGGTATGGTCGATCGTGGCTTCGGACGTATCTTGAACGTCGCTTCCGTCGCTGCTTTCATGCCGGGTCCATACATGAGCGTCTATTACGCAACAAAAGCCTACGTCCTGTCCTTCTCTGAAGCACTTGCTTCTGAACTTGATGGTTCAGGTGTTACGGTTTCATGCCTCTGTCCGGGACCGACGGATACAAACTTCTTTAATCGGGCGAACATCACATTGCCTTTCCAAAGCATGCCGTCACACCTCGTCGCCTTCGCGGGTTACCGCGGTACGCTTAAAGGGAAACGTGTAATCGTTCCAGGCGCGAGCAATCGGGCAATGGTCTCACTGGCTAAATTCTTACCTCGCCGTCTCTTGACAGAATTAACAGGTCGCATCCAGGATCCTGCTCGTCAAGATCAAGACACAACGGAAGAAGATCTCGCGTACTCCAATTAATCGACGCTTTCTTAAAACAAGTCCCGCTAGCTCGGCTAGCGGGACTTGTTTTTATAGAGGAGACTTTTTTAAAAGGTTTAATGTATTTGTTTTTTTCGCTCAAACCGACTCACAAATTGTGTCCGGAGCGTCTTCGGTAACGAAGTATAGCGATACAGATAACGAAACGTGACGGCACTCGTCACCATGAGCATATACCCCGTCGCTAATACAAGTAACCACGCAACACATCCTAAAAAGAGACCCGCTTCAAAGTAAAGTTGTGACATCAATGCCCCTTCAGCGGACGTGATGAGCATCGCTGCCGGAAAAATTGCTGCAGCCAGTAAATAAAAGCCCGCATAGCGTCCACGAACAGTGTGTTTTAACAATAGAATACTGCCAAACAGTAAACAACAACTCGACATAAGTAACAATAAGACGACATATGGTAGTGACACGGATGAACTAAGCATCTTTTTTCACTCCAATCGAATCAGGTTAATGTTCTTTACCCGCCTTTCGGTCGATTGAGTGCAAAATCCGTAAAAAAGTCGGATGAAGTAATAAAATAAAGCAAACATTTCCGATTCCATGTACTAAATCAAATACCCCGCCTGTGACGACAAGTGTCAAAAAAGCTTCTCGTGAAAATTCTGTAAAAATTAAAAAGCCGAGGTTGCTGATCCAGCCATACAAAAATCCGGCGAGAAGCCCGTAACAGGCTAACAGCCCTTTCGATTTCAATAGGGGTACGAGTCCGACGAGACTGATTGCCATGTAAGCAAGCGCTTGAAATAAAACGAACGGTCCGCTCCCTAAGAATAAACTCGACAGGACGACGACCAACAAACCCGCGACTGCACCGACGACCGGACTGACGTAGACGGCAAGTAACAGAACGAGTGCCGTGGCCGGTTGAATGTTCGGCAGACTCGAAAAAAGAATCCGTCCGACAATCGCCGCCGCAGTGACGAGCGCGATGAAGCGTAACATCGCTTCTGACAGCGGTCGACGCTCAAAACGGATAAACAGAATCAAAATGGACAGACAAGCGAGGAGAATCAGTCCCATCCATATAACCTACTTTGTTCTAAAAAAGTAGCCGCCGGACCATCAAACGCAATTTCACCTTGAACGAGATAAAGGACACGTGTCGCGTGACGGATTAAAAAGTCGTCATGCGTCGCCATCACGACTAACTTCATTGGTTGTTCGACGAGTGTTTCGACGAATCGCTGCCGTTGTGCGTCCGTTAATCCTGCTGTCGGTTCGTCAAAATAATAAGCATCGTCGCTCCAGTCAAGCCGTTCAAACAACTGCTGTTTTTGTGAAGCGAACGTGCCCAGTCGACTGTCAACTTGAGGCGCAAGGGCCGGATGCGCAGGTAAGTAATTCTTTCGCCCGCGTCGTTTCACTTTTCCATACAAGGGACGCTCGACGCCGAGTAAGAGCCGTAGCAACGTCGACTTCCCACTCCCGTTGGCACCGACGAGCACCACTCGTTCCCCTGCCGCTAAACTGAGGCGGGATACGTCTAACGCATAGCGCGTCTGCATCGGATAACGATGTTCGACGGCCCGCATCTCATCATAGATGTCTCCTTGAGTTGCTTCCTCGAACACAATCTGTTCTAAATCTGCTTGATCGGTGACTGAATAATAGATACGACATGTAAAACGACGTTCCATCTCACTCAGCAAATCGACCAATCGCCGTTTTCGCACGTGATCTAAAAACAGGAAGGGATTGTCTAAGAAAAGACTTGGCGGTAACGAAGCGAGCGCATATCCAACTGAAACGAGTTGCTGCTCTCCGGATGATAACTCACTTACCTCTCGCTCAAAGAACGGTTCTAGTCCGAGGAGTGTCGTAAGTTCTCCCGCGACAAACAGACTTGTTGTCGCTAGTAAATCCCGGACTCGCCCATGTAGCAGTCGTTCCGGATAGATGATGGGCTGCCCCGCTTCGGCCGCGAGACGCTCAAGCTGTCCGGTCGCTTTGCTGTCGTTTGAAATAATCGTTGGCATCACGAAAAGCTCCTTTCGAACAGAGTAAAATCATCGGCAATACGACTGCACCAACATAAGCATACGAGGTCAGCAACAGACTGCTGACACTAAGCAAAATCACACCCGTCCGAATGTCACGCAGCGTTAGTTTTCGAAGTCTGCTCGGTACGGCGTCAATCGGTAATAAATGATACATCGCCATTCGTTCTAACTGCTCCGATAATGAATGATGCCGATGGCTCATCTTCACTTCCGGCCATGTCCGGAGCAAAGACGGAATTAGTGCAAGCACGAGCCCGGTTAGTCGCGTCAGTCGTGGTAACATCCGAAACAAAGGTCCCATCTGTTCGAGACGAACAAGCGTGAACACGAGTTGACTTGACGTGATAAATAAGGTGATTTGTACGCTGACCGCCAGAATCCCAATCACATCAATCGATGCGCCATAGAGAAGTGGAACCATCATCATCAATGTATAGAGTAGCGGTAACATGAGATAACGAAAGACCTCGAACTGACGAATGGTAATGAAAAAGATGAGATGGACGAGCGCGAGCATTCCTATATGATCCTGCAAGACGAACGGGACCGATAGCATCACCATCAAAAAAAGAGCAACATTCAATGGATGAAGTCGCTCCCGTTCTGTCTTACTGAAAATAAGCCATTGCATCTTTTTCAAATCGCCATTCAAGGCGATCTCCGTCTTGAAGTTCGTAACTTCCCGCTCCGACCTCACCCGGTTTTTCATTGACGCCGAATACCCAGCCGCTGCTTGCTCCAGCTGACTTTTCTCGAACTCCCTCGACGGCTGTGACATAAGCCATCTCACCTTTTCCTGTTTTGACGACATCTAACTTCGTTTCTTCGAGCGCATCCAGCGCCGTCTCTTCTTGATCAAAACACATTGCTTCCTCAAACAACGTCTTGTCCTTTGCATGGTTGACGACCGAGACGTCAACCTTCACGTCGCAGGCCTCTGTTTTCGAGGTTTTAGGCTCCGCTTCCTCAGAACACCCTGCTAAGATAAGTAAACTTCCCGCTAATATCCACTGTTTCATCGAACGACTCCCTTTCGCCTTGATGTCTCAAAGCTGTAATTGTACAACAAAATCTTTTTCTCACGAAGGGATTGTCCGTCCGCCCGCAAATAGGTCAAGCGAATTGCGTTCGCGAGCACGTCTTCTCCTGTATTGACATAAGGGATCAACTCCCCTTGATCATCAATTAATAACACGGTCGCATCTTGTAGACTAAACGTTTCATAAAGACCATCCATATCCATCTCGACATACGGTGTCTTTGATTCATGTAATATTTGTTTAATCGACAGCTGGCGTAACGTATCAAATGAACGAGACGCATCAATCAGTTTCTGGTAATACGATTCGAGCGATCGTTCCAGCACTTCTTCACGTGGTCGATACGTGATTGTGCCTGTGATTTCTTGATAGGAAATGTCATAGCGGACGAACCGCTTCGGGCTTTTAGCAATCACTTCGAACGTCGCATTCCGCAAATTGCCACCCTGGTCAAATAATAGTTCGCTTTGCTCGAGCCGTAACGACTCATCTCCGACCCGCTTCTCAATTTGATTCAACAAGTGATTGAACGACTGATCCGTAATCATCACTCGCCCAATCTGTTGTGTTTCTTCACGGACTGTAAACGTATCGAATGGACCGGCGAATAATTGCAATAAGAAAAATAAAAATCCGAACAAGGCCATATACCGTTTGTAGCGTGAGTTTTTTTGCGGATGAAGCACGATTAAAAATAGAATGATTCCAAGTGGTAACTGAATATCATAGACTGGAAATGAAACGGAACCTAAGCAGGCATAAAAGACAAGTTTCATGTAGAGATAACGTTCTTTTTCCGTCCTTTTTTCTAGTAAGAATGCGAGTAGGACGGCTGCTAATAAAAAGAGTGCCCACCGAATCAATACGTCCATCACTTACGCCTTCACTTGGATGGATTGATGATCCACCATGAGATACGATTCAGGGAATACTTCCCGTGCTTCACGTTCTAAGTGATCCTCTTGCTCGACATAACGGGCTGAGACATGTGTCAATAATAACTTTTTCGCTTCCGCTTGTTTTGCAATTCCCGCCGCCTGACGTGCTGTCGAGTGTCCGAAACGTCCCGCATGTTCTGTTTCGGTATCGGCGAACGTCGCCTCATGAATCAACACATCGACTCCCCGCGCTAAGCGGATGCTCGCTTCGCAAGGTGTCGTATCGCCTAAGACGGCCAACTTCACGCCTGGTTTCGGTTTCCCTAAAAAATCTGCTGACTCGTAAAGCGTTCCCTCAAACTCGAACGAATCGCTTTGTTTAATTTGTTTATAGAGTGGACCGGACGGAATACCGTGCTCCTTTAAGCGATCGACGAGCAACATCCCTGTTTCTTGATGCCCTTCGATCCGGTACCCATACGCTAAAAAACGATGCTCAAGTGCGGCGACCGTAATCGTAAATCCTTCATGTTCGTACGTTTGACCCGCTTCGACTTCAATCACGTCTAGCGGATAGCGTAAATATGTCCCTGTGACACGAAGTGTCGCATCGAGCCACTCCTGTAACCCCTTCGGTCCATAAATCGTCAATCGTGTCGTTCCTTCAAGCGCTGCCCGCGTACTGATGAAACCGGGCAAACCAAAAATATGATCCCCGTGAAGGTGAGTGATGAAAATCGTGCTGACTTTTCGTGGTTTAATCGGACTGTGTAAGATTTGGTGTTGCGTCGCCTCACCACAATCAAACAACCACGTCATCTTCGGGTGCATCAAGGCGATTGACGACACGTTGCGTTGTTTCGAAGGCATTCCTGCTCCTGTACCTAAAAAATAAAATTCCATCTTTTTCCCCTTTTCGTAAAATTAGCATTTTTTATACACAAAATACATCTTTCACACAACGAAGCATGGTAAACTGTACCCATACTGATTCGAAAGGTGGTTTTTTCCATGACCAAAATCGAACGGACCTATGCACGAATCGTACACGAAGCCCGGATGCTGAACGAGAACTATCGGCAAAAGTACGGCAAGTCGATTCAGATTCAAGAAATCGCGACGACCTTATTATGTACTGAAGAATTTGTTCTTGAGTCAATGGAGTTCGTCGAACGTCCTCAATTAACTTAATCGTAAACGAACAAAGAGTGTACCGCAATATAGCGGTACACTCTTTTCATTATCTTCTCACTTATTTGTGATGTAATCGACGAGCGTAACACATAGTTCTGCCGTCTTGACGAGTTCTTCGATCGGCATTCTTTCATTCGTCGTATGGATGTCTTCGTATCCGACGGCTAAGTTGACGGTCGGAATACCGAAACCAGCGATGACGTTCGCATCTGAACCGCCACCTGAATGAAGTAAACGCGGTGTCCGCCCAAGTTGCGCGATTGCAGCTTTCGCAACTTCGACGACTTGATCTCCGTCTTCGAACTTGAAGCCAGGATACATGACTTTGACTTCGACTTCAGCACGTCCGCCGAGTTCAGCGGCTGCTTCTTCAAAGGCAGCTTTCATTTTTTCTGTCTGGGCTTCCATCTTCGGTGCAACGAGTGAACGTGCTTCTGCGAAGATTTCAACATAATCGCAGACGATGTTCGTCGATGGGCCACCACCACTGAATCGGCCGACATTTGCTGTCGTCTCTTCATCAATTCGACCAAGCGGCATTTTCGCGATGGCTTTTGCAGCAATCGTAATGGCAGAGACACCTTTTTCAGGCGCAACCCCAGCATGTGCCGTTTTACCATAGATTTTAGCATTCACTTTCGCTTGTGTCGGGGCAGCCGTGATGATATCGCCCACTTTACCGTCTGAATCAAGGGCAAACCCATAGTCTGCATCGATTTTTGATGGATCGAGGACCATCGCCCCGACAAGACCTGATTCTTCGCCAACTGTGATGACGAATTGAATCTGTCCGTGCGGTTGCTTCGTTTCATTCAAGACATGGACCAGCTCGATGATTGACGCAAGACCCGCTTTATCATCTGCCCCGAGGATTGTCGTACCATCCGTTTTGACATACCCATCCTCGATGATCGGTTTAATCCCTTGTCCCGGGAAAACCGTATCCATATGTGACGTGAAATAAATTTTATCGACACCGTCTTTTGTTGCTGGAAGTGTGACGATTAAGTTATTTCCTTTATGTTCCGTTTTCGATGATGCATCATCTTCAAAGACGTCACATCCGAGTTCTGTGAACGTTTTTTTCAGATGGGCACAAATCTGTGCCTCTTCTTTTGATTCTGAATCGATTTGGACTAACTCTAAAAATGTATCAAGTACACGTTTCTCATTGACCATGCTAGATTCCTCCTCATGTAAGTACTATTCGACTAGCGCTTTTTCAGTATACCATCAACTGACTGATTTGCACTTCAGAAGGGTTGTTTGTACAATAACAGTAATTACGTTTGCATTTTAGAAAGGAGTTGCACCTGTCATGTCACGCCCATCCAAACAACAACGTCTCATCAAGTGGACGACGATTGCGATCTTAGCAATCTTCTTACTTGGTACGTTTGCCTCGACGATGTTTTATTTCTTCTGATCTCGCGACGAAACGCTGCTTTAATTGTAAATATTGCTCCGTTTCTTGCAACATGTGCAACAGCGCGGACCGGACTTCGAACTCTTCACGTGTCGTCGGTAACGGCGAAGCACGGAAGGTCGCGAGTAAGTCCGCCAGTTCTTGTAAAAATAACCTTGCGTCGGCCTCCGGACGGACATTGTCACCAATCGTCCGAAACAGGTCGGCGACTTTTTTGCCTTCTTCGACGATTAACACCAAATCATCGACATTACGGACGATTCCGCGGAGCAGTTCGAACTGTTGCTCCCGCATCCGGAAATAGCTGTAGTCCTCGTCATCATTTCGACGACCGATGGCATTGCCCATCCGTTTTAACGAAGCGTCCTTTCCTTCCCGCAACAAACGTTCCGTTTCTTCGAGCGTCAGCGAATGATGATTGATCCGCCCCGTCTCGATCGCCGCGGCGACTTCAAAGAACAAAGCAGCAATCCGTTTATCGATTTGCTGACGGCGCTCCGTGATGACACGGTCAAGGCTCGGCATATACATATTGACGAGTAATCCGACACCGACGCCAATCAAAATCAAGTAGACTTCATTTAAAAAAATCGCAAGGTTGAGTTGTCGTGCCGTGTAAAGATGCGTCAAGATGACGACACTCGTAATAAAACCGTCCTGTAGACGGAGGCGTTGCGTCAACGGAAGGAATATAATGAAATAAAGTGCTAAAGCAACTGGCCGATAACCGATGATTTCGAAAATCAGGAAACCGATTCCGATGGCAAGAATCGACGCCATGATGCGTTCGTACGATGAACGAATTGATTTTTTCCGCGTCGCTTGAATACTCAAGATGGCGATGATGGCGGCGAAGACATAGTAGTCGAGTTGCATCTGCTCCGCAATCCACATCGCAAGTGCGGCTGCGACGGCCGTTTTTAAAGTCCGATATCCAATGAACATCGAGTTCCCCCCTATTCTTTGTTAGACTACCTATCCTTTACCCAAGTTGTCTATCGATTTTTTGAAGGACGTGATTTTTTGAGTACACGCACGATTCGTCCCGGCCGTCCCGCAAAACGAGCGGGATCCCTGAAAGGACTGTTATTTTTCTTTTTGCTCGGGATCGTTCTATTCTATTTGTTGAAGGACGATCCACCGTCTGTCTTAAAACCGGCTGCTCCGTACATCGCTGAAAAATATCAAGAAGGTCAAGTCGCGACGGAACAAGAATTTGATACGTTCAGCGAAGCGAAAACCTACCTTGGTGACGACCGTGGTGCCGTTAAACGAACCAAGGATGACCGTTATCTCTACTTGACTGGTCCCGGTATCGGGATCGTCGACGAAGGTGGTACGCTCAACATCTATCAAGACGAATCGTTAAAAAAACGGTTGACATATGTCGCGTCCGGTAGCCGTTTAACACTGCGCGACTTCGGTCCAGACGTCAGTCGGATTGAAATTGCCGGTGTCCGCGGCTTCGTCGCGTCGGATCGGTTGACCTTGTATCCCCTTGAACGATCGACGAACCGATCGTTTTACGAACGAACGGGTGACACGTTACGTCACTACATCGTCGCAAACGCCGGACTCGGCGGCTGGATTACCGTCGGACGTGCCCCAAAAGACATTTCGAAGCGGACGACCGACTATGTCGAAGTGACGACGTTGACGAAAGATTTACGGAAACCGACTCCTTTGTCCGCAAAAGAGCTTGATGCCTTCATCAAAAACAATGCGCCCGATAGTCCGTTAATCGGTACTGGGAAGACGTTCAAAAAAGTCGAGCGTGATTTTGATATCAATGCCGCCTATCTCCTCGCTCATGCGATCCATGAATCAAATTACGGTCGGTCGACGATTGCCCGTGAAAAATTCAATCTGTTTGGCGTCAATGCGACGGATATTGCACCTGGTCAAAATGCAACGGCTTATAAATCGCTTGACGACTCGATTCGAAAAACGGGTCAGTTTATCGCCCGCGACTACCTCGCGACGGATGGTAAGTACCACCGTGGACCGTTCCTCGGAAATAAAGCAAAAGGAATGAACGTTTTTTATGCATCGGATCCTTACTGGAGCGAAAAAATCGCTGGTATCCTGTACAAAATGGACGCCTTCTAATTCCGAGATATGATACACTAATGGGCGAGACATTAACCATTGAGGAGTGATTCAGCATGGAAAAAGTATTGATTTTTGGTCATAAAAATCCGGATACGGATACGATTACGTCAGCAATCGCGTACGCTGAACTGAAGAAAGCATTAGGTGTGAATGCCGAAGCGATACGTTTAGGCGAAATCAATGATGAAACACAATTCGCACTCGATCAATTTAAAATCGCTGCACCGCGTCTTGTTACGGCAGTCGCTGCCGAAGCGTCACACGTCATTCTCGTCGACCACAACGAACGTCAACAAAGTGCCGACGACATCGCTGACGTCACGGTCACAGAAGTCATCGATCACCACCGGATTGCGAACTTCGAAACATCGGATCCGATTTACTACCGCGCTGAGCCCGTCGGTTGTACGGCAACGATTTTGAACAAACTTTATAAAGAACATGGTGTCGCGATCAAACCGGAAATCGCAGGTTTGATGTTATCGGCAATCGTTTCCGATTCATTGTTGTTCAAGTCACCGACATGTACGGAAGAAGACATCGTCGCTGCACGTGAACTTGCAGAAATCGCCGGTGTCGATGCAAACGTCTACGGTTTGAACATGCTCAAAGCAGGTGCTGACTTATCGAAAAAATCAATCACAGAATTGATTTCACTTGACGCAAAAGAGTTTTCGATGGGCGCACACAAAGTCGAGATTGCTCAGGTCAATACGGTCGATACAGCTGAAGTGTTACTTCGTCAAGCTGAGCTTGAAGAGCAAATCAATACGATCATTCTCGAAAAAGAACTCGATCTGTTCGTGTTCCTCGTGACTGACATCTTAACAAATAATTCAGTTGCGCTCGTACTCGGACAACAAGCACCACTCGTCGAACAAGCTTATGGAATTGAAGCAACCAACCACCTCGTTTACCTCGAAGGTGTCGTTTCACGGAAGAAGCAAGTTGTTCCAATCCTGACAGATACTGCCGTTAGTTCAAAATAATCGACTACAAAAAAGAAGGAGTTCACTCCTTCTTTTTTGAATACTAATAATGAATGGTTGTTCATTCAGACTAAAGGGGGAGAAGTTAATGGCACAAACGATCATGGTGACAGGCGGTACGAGCGGTATGGGGAAAGCAATGGCACTCGCCTTAAAAGAAGCCGGCTGGAACGTCGTCGTCACAGGACGTGACTTGGAACGGTTACAACAAACGGATCATGAACTAAAGCAGATTGAGGGGGAGCATCTGACCATTCAAATGGATGTTCGTGATACCGATGCCTGTATCGCGGCCGTCAATCAAGCACGGGAAACGTTCGGTCGCTTAGAGGCACTCGTGAACAATGCAGCGGGAAATTTCATCTGTCCGACGGATGAGCTGTCTCCGAACGGATGGAAGACGGTCATCGACATCGTCCTCAATGGGACATTCAATTGTTCACACGCGCTTGTCAAAGGCTGGCAAGAAGATGACGTCAAAGGTGGACAGATTTTAAACATCGTCGCTTCTTACGCGTGGCAAGCTGGAGCCGGTGTCGCTCCGAGTGCTGCCGCAAAAGCCGGAGTCTTGAATTTGACGCGGACGCTTGCCGTCGAGTGGGGGTATAAGTATCATGCCCGCATCAATGCGATCAGTCCGGGGCCGATCGAACGGACGGGTGGTGCCGATAAACTGGCGATGTCACCGGAACACGCGGAACGAATTCGTCGCAATGTACCACTCGGACGGTTCGGGACACCGGAAGAAATCGCTGGACTCGCCGTCTGGATGGTCTCCGATCAAGCAAGCTACTTAAATGGAGAATGCATCGCACTGGACGGCGGTCACTGGCTGAACAAACAACCGTTCTGACTATCACAATCACCTTCCGAAGCGGGAGGTGATTTTTTCATTTCGTTTCTCCTCCAAAAATTAACTATGTTTATAAATCATTATCGAAAGGAAAAAAGAACAATGGAATAAGGGAGGAATCAGTTATGTGGATGGCTTTAGGTTGGGGCGCACTCGCTGGGGGCGCAGTCGTCATCGGGGCATTGATTGGATTATTTTTACCGATGAAGCAACGGTACATCGGATATGTCATGTCGTTCGGTACGGGGATCTTGATTGGGGCAGCGACGTTCGAGCTACTCGACGAAGCCTTGAATAAATCAACGACGTTCATCGTCGCTATCTCGTTCATCGTCGGTTCTCTCGTCTTTACAGGATTTGATTTTTTTGTTTCTTCGCGAGGTGCGAGTAAACGGAAACGTTCGGGTGGTGGAAACGAAGGCACAGGGACTGCCATCTTTTTCGGAACGATTTTAGATGCGATTCCGGAATCGATCATGATTGGGGCAAGCTTATTGTCGGGGAATGTCAGTGCGGCACTCGTTGCGGCGATTTTCGTCAGCAATATTCCGGAAGGTCTCTCGAGTACGACCGGACTTCAAAAAGACGGATTTTCAAAGAAAAAAATCTTAGTCATGTGGGGTGTCGTCTGGTTGATTTCCGCCCTCGCCTCGCTCGCCGGCTATTCCGTCCTCGCCAGTCTGCCGGATATGCAGTTTGCGATGATCGGCGCCTTCGCAAGCGGTGGCATCATCGCGATGCTCGCTTCGACGATGATGCCGGAGGCGCATGAGGAAGGTGGCACGATCGTCGGACTACTCGCCTCACTCGGTCTCATCACTGCCATCATCCTTAGCTGAAGGTCGGTGATTTTAAAAGAGCTTGACGAATAAGGACCGAGCTAGAAAGCCCACAGGACGGAACTATCGGAACAGAGCGCGCGGACGGATTGAGTCTTGAATCAACTCTTGTGTCCGTTTTTCACAACTCCCATTCCGTCTGAAAACGTTCCAAAAATTCAACCATGAACGCATGCCGTTCCTCTGCGATGCCTTTTGCCGTTTCGGTATTCATCAAGTCCTTTAACAAAAGTAACTTCTCATAAAAATGATTGATTGTGCTCGAAGGACTCGTCCGGTCTCCCGGCTTGCGTGGTCTTAAACCGGGTACATGCATCGGTGCTTGGGTCAATGCTCCATACTGGAAGGTCCGGGCGACCCCGATGGCACCGATCGCATCTAACCGATCCGCGTCCTGGACAATTTTCCCTTCCAGCGTCTCAAGTGGTGGACGGTCCCCCCCTTTAAAAGACATCCCGTCAATGATTTGCAGGATCTGCCGCTGCCGGTCGTCCAAGACTTTTCCTGACAAAAACAGGGCGACGGAAGAAAGCGTTCCCCCAAGTTTCGTGTCAGCGACATCATGCAGGAGTGCCGCCAGTTCAATCGTCAACAAATCCCCGCCTTCCGTCGCAGCAATCTGTAAAGCCATTTTCCGGACCCGTTCGATATGGGCATAGTCATGTCCTGAAAAATCCGTCGCGTGAAAGGCACGGACGAACTGTTCCGTTTCGTTAATCATAAAAATCCTCCCACTCCGTCTGCAACAATCCGTAAAGCAACATGTCATGCCGCTTACCATCCCGCTTTAAAAATTGCCGGTACGTGCCTTCGTGGACGAAGCCGAGTCGTTCGTATAGCGCAATCGCACGCTCATTATAGGCAAAGACCGTCAACTGGATCCGCTCGAGGTTGAGCTCATAAAAGCCGTATCGCAGTAAGAGCTGTAATGCTTTTCGCCCATACCCGTTCCCGGCTTCATTTGGATCGATTCCAATCATCAACCAGGCCGTCCCGTTCGACCATAAGATATCTTCAAGGGAGACGACACCAATCAGACGCTCGGCATCCGTCCGACGAACGGCGAACCGAAACGTCTCATGGGCATCACTCGCAAGCATCCCGTTGATTTTTTCATCTGACAAAAACCGATATGGTGTCGCACTCAAGTTGCGTGCAAACATCGCATCGTCAAGAAAGCCCCGGTAGACTTCCGTATCTGCCGCTTGGAAACGTGTCAGCCGGATGCCTTTCCCCTCTAGTAACTTCACTTCAATCATCCTCCTCAAAAAACGCCACCCCTTTGATGAAAGAGATGGCGGTTATGTGTTATAAGACTTTTTCCAAGAATTTTTTCGCACGATCCGTTTTTGGATGATCAAACAACTCGACCGGCGTTCCTTCTTCCATCAAAATGCCTTCATCGAGGAACAGGACACGGTCGGCGACTTCTTTTGCGAAGCCCATCTCGTGCGTGACGATGACCATCGTCATCCCACTTTCCGCCAGTTGCTTCATGACATCGAGGACTTCATTGACCATTTCCGGGTCGAGTGCTGATGTCGGTTCATCGAACAACATGACGTTCGGCTCCATCGCGAGGGCACGGGCAATCGCAACACGTTGCTTTTGACCACCGGATAGCTGGTTCGGGAAATTATCCCGTTTTTCAGCGAGACCCACGCGTTCAAGTAATACTTCGCCCCGTTTGATTGCGTCCTCTTTTGATAAACCGAGGACATTGATTGGGGCATAAATCAAGTTATCGAGCACTGACTTATGAGGGAACAGGTTAAACTGTTGAAACACCATTCCGATGTTTTGACGCGCTTTCGCGATATTCGCTTTCGGTTTTGTCAATTCGAAGCCGTCGACATTAATCATTCCACCTGTCGGTTGCTCCAAAAGGTTGATACAACGTAAGAACGTCGACTTCCCTGAACCCGACGGTCCGATGACTGCGACAACTTCCCCACGACCGACTGTCGTCGTGATGCCTTTTAATACTTCTAACTTCCCGAACTGTTTGTACAGATCGGTGACTTGAATCATAGGTTCCATCTGATTACCCACTCTTTCTCATAGCTTTTTCGACTTGTTGACCAATCAAGGACAATCCCATGACAAGGACGAAATAGACGAGTCCCGCAAATAACAAGGGTTCGAAGTACAATGCTTTTTCTCCACCGACGACTTGCGCCCGGCGCATGATATCGAGAACACCGACTGTCGAGACGAGGGCCGATTCTTTTGTTAACGTGATCAGTTCATTCATGATGGCTGGTAAAATGTTTTTGAACGCTTGCGGTAAGATGATTGACCGCAATTGTTTCATGTAAGGGATACCGAGTGCATCTGCCGCTTCCCATTGTCCACGATCGACTGCTTGAATTCCTGCCCGGATGATTTCCGAGATGTAAGCACCCGAGTTCAATGAAAAGGCGATGACTGCGGATTGATAGCCTGTCGTGACGTAACCCGTCAGTTGCGGTAAACCGAAGTGAATGATTGCCAGTTGCAAAATCAAGGGTGTTCCACGAAAGACTGCCGTATAGGCATGGCCAATGAACCGAATGAATTTGCTTTTCGTAATTTTAAGTGCTGCCACGATGATTCCGATGAACATCCCTGCGATGGCAGCGACGATCACGACTTGGAACAGAACCGGAATCCCTTGCAGAATATATGGGATTGAATCTTGAATCTTTGTAAAGTCTATCATAATCAAACTCCTAACGTCGCACAAAAGGGATGGGGTTACCCCCACCCCTATGCGCTTCTCTTATTTTGCTTCTTTTTGGAACCATTCTTCTGCAAGTTTGTCGATTTCACCTGAATCGATCATCTTTTTCAATTCTTTGTTGAACTCGTCACGCATCTTGTCACCCTTTTTGAAAGCGGCGGCTGAACCCGTCGGTCCATCTTCTTTAATTTCGTACGTTTTTAACGATGCATCTTGATCCATGTATTTGACCGCTACAGCATCTTCAATGATGAGCGCATCAATCCGGCCGGTATTGAGTTCTTGAATGATTTCCGGAATTTTATTCAACGATACGGCTTCACTGTCTTTATAACGATCTTTTGCAAGTCCTTCTTGAATCGATCCAAGTTGAACGCCGATTTTTTTACCTTTTAGTTCATCTTCCGAACTAATCGCTTCATCTTTTGTCATGACGAGGTTCTTTGATTCGAAATAAACATCTGTGAAATCAGCGTTTTTCTTCCGCTCGTCTGTCGGCGTCATTCCTGCCATGACAAAATCAATCCGACCTGAACTGAGTGCTCCGAGTAAGCTACCGAACTCCATATCTTCAATTTTTAGGTCATAACCGAGATTTTTTGTGACTTCCTTTGCGATTGCGACATCAAATCCAACGATGTCGTCCCCTTTCGCCGTATCGATGTATTCAAACGGGAAGTAATCTGCTGACGTTCCCATCGTCAATACTTTACTGTCATCACTTGAACCGCCTGATGAATCATCTGATGCACCACATGCTGCCATCGTAAGTGCGAGAATGCCTGCCATTGCCGTTGCTACTAATTTTTTCATAAATAAATTCCCCTTCCAACGCTCAATTGTCAGAACTTTAACAATAGTATGACTTATGTTTTTTTCTAATTCAATACTAAATAGCTCTGATCCGATTTATTACTTTTAGGATATACGAATATTTATTCATTGTAAAGTATAATTATCTCGTAATAATGCATAAATTGATTCTTTTTATACAAAACATGAGTAAATAACCACTTTTGAATCCGCTTACATTTTTTATTGCTATCCTCGGATTTTAATCAAGGGTACTTTCTAATTTGAAAAAGGGGATGCTATTGATTCGATTCGTCCTTCTTTTTTCATTGCTCTTTCAATAAGTCGGCCTCTGCTTCAGGTGGACTGCTAAAAAAACATCCCTTTCGCGCACACTCACTTTCACGACATACTAAAAACCGTGTTTCAATTAAGAAACACGGCTCCAGACTGTAGTCAAAGTGTTATTGGGCGATAAAAGCGTTTTTTTCGTTGCTTTCCTCGGGCGAGGCGCAAGCCGTTGCTCCTTAGTCCTCACGGACAACGAGCAGGGTCTTGCCTGCCTCTGAAAGTGCGTTAAAAACGCACTTTTCCCGTAGGAGTCAACGAAATGCGACGCTTTTTAGGTAATATCGTATGGAAAAGCCAGACATGCAAACGGTTTAGAGCGCAAGCCGTCTTGAATCGCTTTAGAACCGCGACAGGAAAGCGCGAACTGATTGCACTTAGATATAGCATATTCACTCTTCATAAGCGTTTGTATACACACGTGAGCCGTGTTTCAATTAAGAAACACGGCTCACGTTGATTCATTTATGCGTAAATTTCAATCAATGACTCTAATTTTTCAACAACTTCTTCTGCAGTAAACGATTCGATGTCGAAACGTTCAACCATCGAAAGAATGTTGCCATCTTGCATCAAAGCGAATGATGGTGATGAAGGTGGATACCCTTCAAAGTACTCGCGTGCCCGGTCCGTTGCTTCACGGTCTTGTCCCGCAAACACCGTTACGAAATGATCCGGCTTCACGCCTTCCATTCGATTGACGTAAGCAGCTGCCGGGCGAGCAATCCCACCTGCACATCCACATACTGAGTTGACAAGGACAAGTGTCAATCCTTCACGCTTCATCGCGTCATCGACGCTTTCAGCTGTCTTTAATTCTTCAAAACCAGCAGCTGCCGCTTCTTTACGTGCTGTCTGGACGACGTCTTCAAAATACATTTGGAAATCCATCGGTCTAATTCCTCCCTTATTCGTTCTCTTCCTTATTGTACGAGTTTAGATGAAATCTGTCCAAGTCTGCCGCTTAATTCTTGCGCCAAATATGGTTTCGCATGTAGTAGATCACGGAAGGCGACGTAACGGTCAATTTTTTCTTCCGACGGCTGACGGTCATTTTTATACGCACGAATCAAGACATTTTTTGGTGTATGCTCTAAATCAATGAACTCAAGCAATTGTGTCTCGTAACCGACGAGCGTCAAGATTTCGGCGCGGATTGAATCTGTCGCGAGCGAAGCGAACTTTTCCTTAATCAACCCGTGCTGCAACATGACGTCGAGTGGTGAACAGTCGAGTTGACGATTGAGTTCTTTTTGACAACACGGAACACTTAAGATGACAGACGCATTCCAATCAACGGCGCGGGCCAGGGCGACATCCGTCGCAACGTCACAGGCATGAAGCGTCACCATCAAGTCAACCTCTGTATCCTCATTGTAGTCATGGACGTCCCCGACACGGAACTCGAGATTCGTATAGTCGAGATCGCGCGCAATCGCTGTACATTCTTCGATGACTTCTTTTTTGAGATCAAGCCCGGTCACTTTCAAGTCAAAACCTTTGACGACACTCAAGTAATGATACAGTGCAAACGTCAAATACGATTTTCCGCATCCAAAATCAAGAATCCGTAACGTCCGATTCGTCGGTAATGCGGAAATACTATCTTCGACGAACTCGAGGAACCGATTGATTTGTTTGAATTTATCATACTTTTGCCGTTTGACTTGCCCGTCTTCCGTCATGACACCAAGCCGGACTAAAAACGGTACGGCGACACCATCTTCAAGAAGATGACTTTTTTTTCGGTTATGCGACAGTTCTGCTTGGAGTGGCGACTGTTTTGTTGTCTTTAATGATACTTTCATTTTCTTTGATAACTGGAACTGGACTTCTTCCGTCTCGAAGCGGAACAAAAATTGACGGAATTCTTCCATTAATGCGTCGAGTCGTCCTAAAAATTCGTCGACTCCCAAATTTTCATGTTTAATTATCCGCTCATATTGAAACTCTAATTGGATTGCATACGTATCTTTCAATAGAATCGGTTTTAGTTTGATTCTTCGAAGATCATTCGACTTTTGGCGCGGACCACTGATCGTTGCATGCACGAGAGCAGAAGCCTCGAGCTTTTGAGTGAGTAATTCTTTTACTTGGTGTAATTCCACTGTAGTCCCGTCCTTTTCTGATTGTTCTTTCGAAACTGTAGCAAATTCCACCCTATTCGACAAGTAAGGTAGCTTCATCATTAAAGGAGGAACGAACGATGTTCAAAAAACTTTTATCACAAATCGGAATCGGTGCCGCCACAGTCGATACACGACTCGACAGCGAGCGCTGTGAGCCAGGCGGACAGATTCACGGAACCGTCCATATTAAAGGCGGCAATGTCGACCAAGAAATCGATCGGATTTATTTAGCGTTTAATACACAATATAAAGAAGAAGTCAGGGACAGCACGACATTTACGACGTTCACACTCGATCGTTTTTCGCTTAACGAAGCCGCCTTTACGATTGAAGCAGGTGTCGAACGCGAAATTCCGTTTACGCTTCAAGTACCATTCAATACGCCGCTCTCGATCAGTCAATCGAAGTCATGGATTGAAACGGGTCTCGATATCGCCCAAGCAGTCGATCCGTCAGACCGGGACGCCATCATCGTCCAAGCCAATGACCTCCAATCTGTTATCTTAGAAGCGATGGAAGAACTTGGCTTCCGACTCAAGAAAGCGGACACGGAAAAACTTCCCGGGCGTTACCGGAAGGATTTACCGATCGCCCAGGAACTCGAGTATTCGGCACGCAATACGTACTTCGCCCATAAACTGGACGAAGTCGAACTCATCATGCTCCAAGACCGGTCCGGCATCGACATCGTCTTGCAAATCGACCGTCGTGCCCACGACTTAGGCTCGCTCTTCAGTGAGATGGCGGGTGCGGATGAGACAATGACGAAGCTATCCTTATCGAACCACGATTTGATGGACCGAAACGCCGTCAAACAACAATTAAACGATTTGATTGAGCGGTACAGCTGATTTCCTTACCAGAATCTTCATCATGCCTGTAATCCACCCACAAAAAAACCTGAGCGATTACCATGACTTTCTTTACGAAAGCTGAAAATTGCTCAGGTTTTGTGCGGTCTGCGGTCTGCCGTCTGATCGCGCTGATCGGCAGCGGCTAAAGCTGTGCTTACCGTTTCGTTACTTTTGCTTGACGCGTAACTCCTGTAAAAACACGATCAAACGTTTCTTCCGTCCAGCCCATTTCCCAGAAGAGTAATTCGTAATAACAGCTTTTGACAAAATGTTGTTTCATCCGTTCTCGTTCTGCTTCAGTCGCTTGCGCCGCCAATGCATCGAGACGGTCGACTTGTTCAAAGACGACCCGTTCGAACCATTCTGAACTGTATGTTGCAATCCACTGCTGATAGATCGGTGACGCAGGTGATTTCGTCAACAGTTGTTGTCCGACCTCATAATAGAGCCAGTAACAGGGTAATATCGCTGCAATCGTCTCACCAAGCGTCCCCTCACTCGCATGATGCATATGCGAGACATAGGCATAAGCAGTCGGTGCCGGTTCGAACGTTGCTAAATCTGCTTCCGTGATAGCAAGCGGTTCGAAAAAAGACTGGTGGAGCGACAGCTCAGCCGCATATGTCGACGTCGCATGTTCCGCAAGCTCTGCAATCGTCGCGAAATCTGTAGCTTTTGAGGCCGCGCGGGCTTGAATTTTTGCGAAATGTTTTAAGTAATACGCATCTTGCATGACATAATGCCGAAATTTTTCGAGCGGTAACGTCCCGTCACCAATGCCAGTGACGAATGGATGGGAAAAGCTGCTGTCCCAATACGTTTTTGCGGCTTGCCGAATTTCTTGACTGAATTTCATCCTAATTCCCCCTTTTGTTGAATCAAAAAACGCCACACCCTACGAACAGGGCATGACGTGAAGAGACAACAAAAGAGATGTTCACGCCACTTCCCTCCGTAAGTCCAAACTTAATCAGGTTCAAAGGGTCCGAACGTCTTCGTCGTCTCAGTCGGCCTACCGACTCCCCTAGTGGTCATTATTTAATTCTTGTTTAATTATACCACTTTTTCAGTCAAATCGTCCGTATTTCAGGAAAAACTTAGTATACTGTATGGGGCAGGAGACGCGTGTTCCGTTCCGCCTCAAGACCGATTCCGTTCAGGAACACGTCACTTACAATAGGATTAGTACCTGATACTATCTACTATACTCGGAGGATTCCTACTATGAATAAAGCAACAAAAATCATGACAACAACGCTGTTAGCGTCAAGCTTACTTCTCCCGACTGCTGCTTCAGCAGAACAAGTCGTCGATAAAACGATCATCACGCTCGGTGAATCGCTCGGTGCAAAAGACAAGGCCTGGGTGCTCGCCCGATTGAATGCGCCGGAAGGCATCACGCCCGTCATCGCCACGGCAGCTGATGAGGAAAAATATTTAGGGAAGAACGTTCCCCAATCGCAACTCGGCGGTAACATGTACTCTTCCGCAAAAATTGAACTCGCTGAAAAAGGCGACGGTCTCTCGGTCGCAACCGAAAACATCACTTGGGTCACAAAGGACATGTATTTGAATGCTCTCGTCACAGCGGGTGTGACGGACGCCGATATCACGATTACTTCTCCTTATAAAGTCACCGGTACGTCTGCTTTGACGGGAATCATGAAAGCATATGATCAAACGTCGGCAGAAACCGGTATTAAATTGACGGATGAACGAAAAGATTTAGCCCAACAAGAACTAGCCGTTACGTCCGATGTCGGAAAAACGGTCGGGACGGACAAAGTCGCCGAACTGATGAATGAAATCAAGGCCGAAATCGCAAAACAAAAACCGGAAACCAAAGTCGATATCGAGAATGTCATCATCCAAGTCATTCAAAATAACAACATCCAATTGTCAGACGCCCAAATGGACCGATTGACGTCATTGTTCAGCCAAATGGAGAAAGCAGACTTGAACTGGGGACAAATTGAGACCGGATTAAAAAGTGCCGGTCAAGATATTCAAGCATTCGCGACCTCGGAAGAAACGAAAGGATTTTTCGCAAAATTGTTTGACGGTCTAAGTAATTTCTTTAAATCGATTTCCGGACTGTTCAAGTAACTGAAAACGGTATCATGTCCAGCTTAACATATGGTAAACTGGCTTTATCGAAACGAAAAGGTGGTGTAGAAGATGGGTTTTGCTGCGTGTAAGCATTGGTTGATGGAACAACTTTATCTGTTGCGCGCGATTTTTCATGGAATGGCGTTCTAAGGGATCAGTCTGCCCTTTTTCTAGAACATCCATCTGAAAAATAAAGCAAAGCGCACATTCTACGGTAAACGGAGAGCGCTATTTGCGTTCTCCGTTTTTTTGATGCGCATGAAAGGAAGTTATTGATCATGATATGCGACATCCAACATCTGACAAAACAATTCGGAGGAGCATCCGTCTTAACCGACGTCTCGCTCTACCTTAAACAAGCTGACCGTATCGGATTGATTGGTCGAAACGGAACCGGAAAAACAACGTTACTGCGCTTAATCGCTCAACTCGATGCACCGGACAGCGGAACCATTTATCTAAAAAAAGGACTTTCCATCGGTTATTTGGCTCAAATCCCACAGTTCGCAGAAGAATTGACCGGCCTCGATGTTCTCTGGACCGCATTTGCCCAGGTCGTCGCCTTACGGACGACGATGCATCAGCTTGAACAACAAATGGCAAATGCCGACCACCTCGACGATGTGCTGAACGATTATACGCGCGTGACCGAACAATTCGAACGACAGGACGGGTACCTACTCGATTCAAAAATCCAACGTATGATTAATGGCCTCCACCTCGATGCCTTGCTGACACGTCCCTTTTCTCAATTGAGTGGTGGCGAACAAACGAAAATCTGCCTTGGCCGGATGCTTTTGACGGAACCGGACTTGTTGATCCTCGACGAGCCAACGAATCACCTCGACCTCGCAGCCATCGAATGGCTCGAACAATTTTTAAACAGTTATCCGGGCGCAGTCCTGATTGTCTCGCATGACCGCGTGTTTCTTGACGCAAGTGTCAATTGGATTGCGGAACTAGAAGATGGTGAATTGACGATCTACCCCGGAAATTATTCGGCGTATACGGTCGCGAAAGAACGCCTGCTCCTCGAACAGTTCCACGCCTACACGGAACAACAAAAGAAAATCAAACAAATGAAGGATGCGATTCGGCGGTTACGCCAGTGGGCAAATGAAGCCTCTCCTCCGAGCGAAAAACTGTTCCGAAAAGCAAAAGCGATGGAACGGGCACTCGAACGAATTGAGCGACTCAAACGACCACTTCTTGAAAAAACGGCGCCTGATATCCAATTTTCGTCGCACGGGCAACTCAGTCAAGTCGTTTACCGCTTGACGGATGTTGAGCTTTCAGTTGCCGACCGCAAGTTGTTTACGTCGCTTGACTTCGAAGCCGCGGCGCGTGACCGGATTGGGATCGTCGGTGCGAACGGGAGTGGGAAAACGACGTTATTACGTGTCTTACTCGGACAACTCGAACCGACGAACGGACATGTTACGCGTGGTCCGTCAAATCGCGTCGGATTTTTATCGCAACACGTTGACATGCCGGGTGAAGAGCGACTGATCGATTACTTCCGCTCACGCATTTCGACAGATGAAGGAACAGCCCGGTCCCTGTTAGCCCGTTTCCTATTTTTCGGTCCCCGTGTCTTCTTACCGATTAGTGCGTTAAGCGGCGGAGAAAAAATGCGTTTGATGCTCGCGATTCTTGTCCATTCGCCGCTTAATGTCCTGATTCTGGACGAACCGACGAATCACCTCGACATTGAATCCCGCGAGGCGCTTGAAGAAGCACTCGAGCACTTTGACGGAACGCTGATTGCCGTATCGCATGACCGTTACTTCTTGAATCGACTTTTTTCGAAAACGTACTGGTTAGATGACACGACGGAAATGTTTTCTGGTCCTTACCACTATGCTACCGAAAAACGACAGGCTCGGACAAACATCGAATCAGTGGAACCCGCGCCTATCGAGCGAGCCACCAAGACGCCAGTAACTGAGGCACGTCCACCTTTAAGTACAGACGAACTCGAACAACAGATTCAACAGCTAGAGGATGAAGTGGCTTTACTCGATGCGTCACTAGCGACGACAGAAGATTACGAAGTCCTTGCGCCATTATTCTCAGCGCGTGAACAGCTCGTCAGTCAAATTGATGTCTTCTATGAAAAATTGTTGGCCGTCGATCACTAATCAAAAGGCGCATCATTTCACCACCGCTCGCTTCATTAAGTGCGGTGGCTTTTTATGTTAAAAATGCTTTGATGACGATCTGTTTTTCTGAATCCAAAAAAATATATTTTAAACATTTTAAAAGAAAGTTTCGAAAAAAAGCTTGCAAGTTGTCTGAAAATTCGTATAATTCAACTTATAGCTATTATCACTTTTCAGCAAAAACACTTTGGGAGGAACTATCACATGGATGCATTTCAACAAGCTGTACAATCAGGCGTCGACTTCGCTAACAACATCTTATGGTCTTATATCTTAATCGCCGCTTTAATCGGAGTCGGGATCTACTTCACCATCAAAACGAAGTTCATCCAATTCCGTTACTTGAAAGAGATGTTCCGTGTCACACTCGATAAAAATGAAAAGACAACAGATGATGAAGGTCAGAGTATTACATCCCTTCAATCATTCTTCATCGGTGCCGCGACTCGAATCGGTACAGGGAACTTGGCCGGTGTTACGATCGCCGTCACACTTGGTGGACCTGGAGCGGTATTCTGGATGTGGATGGTCGCCCTCCTCGGTGGCGCAACTGCCCTTATTGAAAGTACGCTTGCTCAAGTCTATAAAGTACGTGATACAGGCAATAACGCTTACCGCGGTGGTCCTGCGTACTACATCGCAAAAGGATTGAACAACCGCGTCCTCGGAATCATTTTTGCAATCTTAATCGCCGTCACATTTGGTCTTATCTTTAACTCGGTTCAATCGAACACGATTGCCGCTGCTTTTGATAACGCCTTTGGAATCGACAAAATGATCGTCGGTGGTATCTTAGTCGTTCTTACAGGCCTCGTCATCTTCGGTGGTGTACACCGGGTTGCGAAAGTTTCAGCAATCGTCGTGCCAATCATGGCGTCACTCTACTTGATCGCTGCAATCTTCGTTGTCATCACGAACATCACTGAACTTCCAGGGGTTTTCGCAATGATCTTCAAGAGTGCATTCGGGATCGACCAAGCTGTTGGTGGATCTGTCGGTGCTGCGATCTCGCTCGGTGTTAAACGTGGTCTCTTCTCGAATGAAGCCGGTATGGGTTCTGCGCCGAACGCTGCTGCTGCTGCTGAAGTTTCTCACCCAGCAAAACAAGGATTCTTACAAACACTTGGTGTTTTCCTCGACACATTGATCGTCTGTACAGCAACAGCAACAATCATCTTACTCAGTGACAGCTACGCTGCCGGTAATGGTGAAGGTATCGCCATGTTACAAAATGCGCTTTCTGAGCAACTCGGTGCCGTCGCACCAGCCTTTATCGCAATCAGTGTCTTCTTGTTCGCTTTCAGTTCAATTGTCGGTAGCTACTACTACGGTGAAACGAACATTGAATTCATCAAGAAAAGTAAATCAACTGTCTTTGGCTTCCGAATTGCTACGATGGCATTTGTCTTCATCGGATCGCTCCTTAGCCTCGGAATGGTTTGGAGTTTCGCCGACCTCTTCATGGCCGGAATGACATTAATCAACTTAACAGCCATCTCGCTCTTAGGTGGAGTCGCAATCAAAGTCATCAATGACTACCAGAACCAACGTAAGCAAGGTCTTGATCCTGTCTTCTCTGCTAAAGCATTAGGTATCGAAAATACCGAATGTTGGGACGATGAAGAAGAAGCGCGTCCAGCTGCTGGTGAAGCTCCACCTGTCGCACGACGTTAAGCATTCCTTTTCTACTAAAAACCTTGGAGGCGCGTGTAATCGCCTCCAAGGTTTTTTTGCTGCGCTAGGATTATCTTGGTCGTCAGTTGGGAAAATAGGAACAGAGAGTCACTAAGGAGGAATTGAATGTGTCGAAGGCCATGTTAATTATTAACCCGTCATCCGGGAAAGAATTAGGTAAAAAATACGCAGAATTTGCAGAAGGAACACTCGCCCAGCGCTTTGCGACGGTCGATGTCCGGTTCACAGAAAAAGAACTCGACGCAACGGAATTTGCACGGACCGCGTCGCACGAGCATTATGATGCCGTCGTCGCAATGGGCGGTGACGGAACGGTCAATGAAGTCATCACGGGAATCGCAGAACAAGACCACCGTCCGACGCTCGGTATCGTTCCACTCGGGACGGTCAACGATTTAGCACGTGCGCTCCATATTCCGACGGATGCCCGCGACGCAATCAGCGTTCTCGAAGATGCTCCGATTCGCCCATTTGATATCGGTAAGTACGGCTCGCATTACTTCATGAACGTGATCGCTGTCGGTCTGATTGCCGATGCCGTCGAAGAAGTGAGTGTCGAACAGAAAACATCACTCGGATCAGTCGCCTACTTCATCGAAGGCTTAAAAGCTTTTAAAGATCACAGCCCCTATCCACTCATATTAAGAGCAAAGGAAAAGACGTTTGATGGGGAAACACCCTTACTCATCGTCTCGTTGACGAATTCCGTTGGTGGATTCGAGTCGTTCGCTAAAGATGCACGTGTCGATGACGGTTTGTTGCATGTCTTCCTCGTCAAACAATTAGGGTTCTTCGACGCCTTACAAGCGTTACCGAAGCTTTTAACAGGTGACTTATCGAACGCTGATCAAATCGAGTACTTCACGACAACCGAAGTCGAAATCGAGTCCGACGAGACACTTTCGATTAACGCAGATGGAGATACCGCGGGTGAGCTCCCAATCACGGTCCGCGTTTTACCTCAACATTTAAATGTCATCGCTCCTACATCTTAATTGAAACAATACTTGCAACCTCCCGCGTTTTCAAAACAGCGGGAGGTTTCTTACGTTCTTTTAAACCCAATAATGCCCATTACAATATATGTTATAGAGTGATAACTTTGAAACAAAACTGAAATATTTCCCCTTTATTTCCGATGCTATAATCATTCTATCAAGAAAACATTTTCTACCTTAACTACATAGAACCTTCACCTTACAATATTGAAAGACTTAGTTTTACTGACGTCCGTCGCCTTTTCCCAATTAGGAGGAACTCACATATGAAGCGTATGTTAACAACAATGACAATGACAGCACTAATGGTTTCAGGCTTCGCTACGACAGGCATCGAAAAAGTCGAAGCAGCAACTACATATAAAGTAAAAGTAATGGCTGACGGTCTCCGTGTTCGAACGGGTCCTTCGACTGCCTATAAAGCAGTCGGAACCGTCAATAAAGGAAAAACATACAAGTACCTCGGTGTATCCGGATCATGGACGAAAATTTCATACTCAGGTTCTTCCCGTTATGTCGCTTCCAAGTATGTCAAAAAGTATAAAGTCACAACAACGACGGCAACAAAAGCATCGAGTAGCTTTTCGCGACCGACAAGTGGTCCAATCACACAAGGATACGGTGCAGCGAGCGGCGTTTACGGTTATACGTTCCATAACGGAATCGATATCGGCGCTGCAACAGGAACTCCCGTCTATGCTTCTGCTGCCGGTAAAGTCATCACGTCTCGTAATTACGGTGCTTATGGCAATTACGTTATGATGACGCACACAATCAATGGACTTGCTTACACGACGGTCTACGCTCACTTGAACAGTCGCTCGGTATATGCCGGTCAAACGATTGCAAAAGGAGCAAAAATCGGGACGGTCGGTGCAACCGGAAATGCCTTCGGCGCCCACCTTCACTTTGAACTACACCGTGGTTCATACGTCTACAGTGCGTCATCTGCTGCAAGCAGTATCAATCCATTAAACTACTTCAATTAACTCAATCACCACTGACTTAAATTCGTCAGTGGTTTTTTTGTGCCTTACGTTTCTCGTGCGTCAAGGATGTCTTAGATGAAAGTTAGACAAAACAATGGTACGGTGATTAAATAAATGCTTTTAAGGAGGGATTCACCTTGAAATCACGCTCACTTTTGTTTGCCGCAACAAGTGCTGCGAGCATCGGAATTCTTGTCGGGTGTCAAGATCAGCCGACAGCAGAAGAACGACTCGCTTCCTATTCAAAGCTTTGGGAAAAACAAGACTATGACAAGATGTATGCCGATTATGTCAGTCAAACGACACAAAAAGAGTACGGTGAAAGTCAGTTCATCGAACGAACGAAAAAATTGAACGATACGCTTGAAATCAAAAATATTTCCATTACTCCGGGAAAAGCACCCGACACAGATGATGAGAAGAAACAACTATTGCCTGTCACCGTCAAATTCGATACGGTCGCAGGACCTGTATCGTTCAAGAAAGAGGTCCCGCTCGTCTACGAGACAAACAAAGATACAGACAATTGGTACGTCGACTGGGATCCTTCCTTCCTGTTCGAAGACTTTGAACAAGCGGATCAAATCAAATTGAACACGCTTACCGCAAAACGCGGTGATTTAATTGACCGGAATGAAAAACCACTCGCGACGACCGGTCAAGGCTTTGAAGTCGGTGTGACAGCTGGCCAGCTGGATGACACGACCAAAAAGAAAGTCGCTTCTCTCCTCGACCGGTCGACGGCTTCGATTGACGACGCCCTATCGGCATCTTGGGTCAAGGACGGTCAGTTCGTTCCGTTAAAAACATTTGATCCGTCTGACGAAGCAACCGTTAAGCGCTTGACGGCACTTAAAGGGGTCAGCGCCAAGGAAACAGAAGTGCGGACTTACCCATACGGTGAAGCGACGTCCCACTTAATCGGCTATGTTGGATCGGCGACCGCTGAAGACGTCGAACAATCGAACAATAAAATCCAAGCTGGTGAACAGGTTGGTAAACGCGGACTTGAACAGGTTTTCGATGATGAACTTCGCGGCCAGTCCGGAACGAGCATCGAAATCGTGAAGTCGAACCAGGACGAACCGGTAACCGTCGCCGAGACGAAGGTCAAAGACGGGAAAGACATTACGCTGACGATCGATGGTGCGCTCCAACAATCGACGTACGAGACGATGAACGGTGAACCGGGTGTCGCAACTGCAATCGATCCAAGAACCGGTGAAACACGGACCCTCGTCAGCTCACCCGGTTTTGATCCAAGTGAGTTCACACTCGGCATCTCGCAAGACCGACTCGATACATTGACGAATGATCAAGATCAACCGTTACTCAATCGCTTCACGAGTGCCTTTGCACCCGGATCCACACAAAAGCCGTTGACGGCTTCCATCGGTCTAAACGCCGGGAAGTTAAATCCCGATAAAGCCTATTCGATTGACGGCTTAAAGTGGAAAAAAGACGGTTTCAACGTCACCCGCATCCACGAGACACCTGACCCTGTCGATTTACACAATGCGTTAGTCTACTCGGATAATATTTATTTCGCGCAATCAACGCTCGAAATCGGAGCCGACACCTTTACGAATGGACTGGAGGCACTCGGTTACGGTGAAAAAATTCCGTTCGCCTATCCGATGCGGGCTTCACAGATTTCAAACGACGGGACCATTTCATCCGACGGTCAATTAATGGATACATCGTACGGACAAGGTCAGATGTTGACGAACATCGTCCACCTCGCTTCGATGTACGAAATCTTTTTGACGGACGGAATCATCTATCAGCCGACGTTACGGGCGGATGAAAAAACGAAACAGATCTGGAAACAGGATTTAATCTCTAAGAACGACGCCTCGATGATCCGGAAAGACTTGTATGATGTCGTCCATGCCGGATATGACTTACCTGCCGACATACAGGAAGTCGCCGTTGCCGGTAAGACAGGTACAGCTGAACTCAAGCAGGCGGGAGAAACGAAGGGGAAGGAAAATGGCTTTTTCGTCGGTTATGACAACGATGACCCGACGTTACTCGTCGCGATGATGATTGAATCGGTCGAGCAGGAAGACCGGGGCAGCCCCTATGTCTCCGGTCTCGTCGCCGAAGTCTTGAAAGAGGCCAAGTAAGACGATTGGTCAAGGGTGCGATTTCAGCTGATGTTTGCTGCAGGGTCGCCCGTCACCGCTTTTTACGAAGAAACGTAAAATGGCCGATGATTCCGTAAAAAGTGGAATCATCGGCCATTTGATTGATGTGGGTCTGACGGATGAGTCAGATCTTTTTTAGTCAGACGTGAAGATCGGGTAACCGGGCTGCCATCAATTGCTCAATCGCCGATCTATCTTCTTGTTGTAACAATTCAACGATTTTACTACCGACGATGACACCTGCGACCGAAGCGCCTAACTGTTTGACGTGTGCCGGCGTACTGATTCCAAAGCCGGCGAGGACCGGAACGGGACTTAGTTCCGCGACATTTGCGAGATGGGCTTCGAGCGACTCACCGAACGTCGTCTGTCCCCCTGTCGTCCCATTGACCGTGACAGCGTAAAGGAAGCCTTCACTTTGATTCGCGATTTTTTGAATCCGTTCGATCGGACTCGTCAATGAAACAAGTTGGACGAGGGCGATGTCTTGTTTATCATGCTTCGCAAAAAACTGCGCACTCTGTTCGAGTGGTAAGTCCGGAATGATTAAGCCGTCGACACCGACTTCGTGACATGTCGCAAGAAATACATCGATGCCGAAGCGGAAAATCGGATTCAAGTAGGTCATGACGACGATCGGGACCGTCGTTTCTTGACGTGCGACCCGAATCGCTTCGAGGACGTCGTGTAAGCTGACTTCGTGTGCCAGCGCCCGAAGACCGGCTTCTTGAATGACCGGACCGTCGGCGACAGGGTCCGAGAACGGGACACCGACTTCGATTGCGGTCGCCCCACTCCGTTCGAGAAATGACAAAATGTCCGGCAGACGGTCGATTCCGCCGTCGCCTCCCATGACATACGGAATAAATGCTTTTTCACCACGGTCATTGACTGTTCGGATTGCTTGTTCTAATCGCATCACGCTTCCCCCTTTAAGGCCGATCTGACCGTCATGACATCTTTATCACCGCGGCCGGATAAACAGATGACGAGAATCTCGTCTTCCGACATGTCTTTCGCAAGCTTCGTCGCATGGGCGACGGCATGTGCCGTTTCGAGCGCCGGAATGATGCCTTCTTTTTGGCATAACAACTGGAGCGCATCGAGTGCTTCTTGATCCGTGACGGCTTCATACTGGACACGGCCGATGTCTTTTAAGAGACTATGTTCCGGTCCAACGCCTGGATAATCGAGCCCTGCTGAAATCGAATGGGCTTCCGTGACTTGACCGTGTGCATCCTGTAGCAAGTACATCATTGACCCGTGTAAGACACCGACTTCCCCTTTCGTCATCGTCGCTGCGTGTTTGCCTGTCTCAATCCCGTCTCCTGCTGCTTCAATTCCGTACAGCGCAACCGTTTCATCATCGATGAACGGATGGAACATACCAATCGCGTTACTCCCGCCACCGACACAAGCGACGATTGCGTCCGGCAACACACCCTCTTTTTCAAGGATTTGCGCCCGTGTCTCTTTCCCGATGACGGATTGGAAGTCACGGACAAGTTCCGGGAACGGATGTGGCCCGAGAACCGATCCCATCAAATAGTGTGTATCCTCAACATGTTTGACCCAGTAACGTAACGCTTCATTAACGGCATCCTTCAGGGTCCGACTGCCCTGTGTGACCGGGATGACCTTCGCCCCAAGCAGTTCCATCCGGAAGACGTTCAATTCTTGACGCCGGACATCCTCTTCCCCCATGAAGATGACACATTCTAAATCAAGTAAGGCACAGACGGTCGCCGTCGCAACACCGTGTTGTCCGGCACCGGTCTCGGCGACGATTTTCCGTTTCCCCATCCGCTCTGCGAGTAGAGCTTGTCCAATCGTATTATTGATTTTATGAGCGCCCGTATGGTTCAGGTCTTCCCGTTTCAAGTAAATCTTTGCGCCACCGATTTCCCGCGTCAAGTGTTCCGCGAAGTAGAGTGGCGTCTCACGCCCGACGTAATTTTTTAAGAGATCGTTCATCCGTTCATAAAACGCCGGATCCTCTTTGACTTCGGCATAGGCCTGTTCCAGTTCAAGGACGGCTTGCATCAATGTTTCCGGAATGTAGCGCCCACCATAAACCCCATACTGACCAAGTGCATCTGGTTGTGAATAACCCATCGTGCTCATCTCCCCTTTACGGCATGTGCGAATGCCAGCATTTTTTGTTGATCTTTTTGAAACTCCGTTTCGATTCCGCTCGAGACATCAACTGCGAACGGTTGATAGCGCGCGATCGCTGCTGCGACGTTCGATGGTGTCAAACCACCTGCGACGAACATCGGTCGTGTACTTGTTAAATCCGTCGACCAATCGAACGGTTGTCCGCTTCCAGCTTGTGGCGCGTCATAGAGAATGTAATCAGCCTCCGTATCGATTGAAGTGGCGCCCGCGACGAGTGCCTGAATGATCGGAACTTTCGTTTGTGTACGAATCGCTTCGTCCACCATACCGTGAATTTGAATCAAATCCAGTCCCACCGTTTCAATCGCCGCTTCGACTTCTTGTAAGGTCGGCGAGACGAACACACCGACGACTTGGACCGTTGCCGGAACCAATTGCCGCAATTCGGCGGCCTCTTCAAGCGTGACCTGACGTTTACTCGGCGCGAACACGAAACCGATGTAGTCGGCGAGTCGGCTCGCGACCACCACATCATCGGCGCGCCGTAACCCGCAAAATTTAATGCGTGTCATAGACCGGTCCGTTGACTGCTTGGATGAAGGCGGCGGGATCCACTGCGCGCATCAGCGTTTCACCGACTAAAATGCCGTCTGCCCCGTCCTGATGAAGCTGACGTGCCTGCTCGACCGTCTGAATCCCGCTTTCACTGATATACCGGACACCCGGACGCTTCGCCTGCAACAGCCGTGTCGATGTCGCTAAGTCGACAGCGAACTTTTTTAAGTTCCGGTTGTTGATGCCGATGATCCGTGCACCGAGCTGTTCTGCTTGCTTCAGTTCCGCTTCATCATGGACTTCCACCAAAACTTCGAGACCGTTTGCGTAGGCATAGTGATACAAGTCTTCCAGTGTCGCTTCGTCAAGTGCCGCGACGATCAATAGGATTAAGCTCGCTCCATGCGCTTTCGCAAGGTCGATTTGAATCCGGTCAATCATAAAATCTTTACAGAGGATGGGCACATCGACCGCATTTGCGACCGCCTCAAGATCCGCCATGCTTCCTTTGAAATACGTCGTATCCGTCAAAACCGAGATGACCGTTGCCCCGCTTGCTGCATACCGTTTTGCTTGAGCGACAGGGTCGACGTCGAGCGAGATGTCGCCTTTTGAAGGAGATGCCCGTTTAATTTCCGCGATGACCGACAAGTCGTCTTGGCCGAGTCGTTCGTGAATCGAACGGTGTAACGGTGACCGTTCAATTTGCTTGACTCCCGACACCTTGAGTTCAGCTATTTCACGTTTTTTCGTTTCAATGATGCGGTCTAAAATATTCATCCGATTGCCTCCTGTCGTTTCGTCTGTTGCAATTGTCGCAGTTTTTCTCGTGCTTGTCCGGAATCGATACTGACGATCGCACAATCGATTCCTTCCCGAATCGTTTTGACCCGTCCTTCCGCGAACAGGGCGATGCCGGCGTTGAGTAAGACCGTATCCCGGTAGGGTCCCGCTTCCCCGTCAAGGACACGTAGTAAGATGTCGGCATTTTCTTGTGCCGCCCCGCCACGGATTGCTTCGAGTGGGGCGACGGTCAATCCGACTTCTTCCGGGTGAAGACTGAAGCGAATCAGTTCTCCGTCGTCGAGTAACACAAGTTGGTTCGTTCCGGCGAGAGACGCTTCATCCATTCCATTCGCTCCGTGTAAGACGATTGCCCGTTTGCGTCCGAGACGGTGTAACGTCAACGCCATCGTCTCGAGTAAATCTTCCCGGTAAATCCCGAGCAATTGTGTTTTTAAAGAGACCGGGTTCGTTAACGGACCAATCAAGTTGAAGATCGTCGGGATCCGTAAATCGCTCCGGACCTTCATGATTTGTTTGACACGCGGGTGCATCCGCTGAGCGAATAAGAACGCAATCCCGTTTTCTTCGAGTCGGTTTGCGAGTTGCTCGGGTGTTTCATCCAGTTTAACACCTAATGCCTCGAGGACATCGGCACTGCCCGTTTTACTCGAGATACTCCGGTTACCGTGCTTGGCGACTTTCGAGCCTGCACCTGCGAGAACGAAGGCGGCTGTCGTACTGATGTTGAATGACTGTGAGCCATCGCCACCCGTCCCACAGTTGTCGATGAAGTCCGTTCCTGTGACGGGAATGTCGAGTGCGACTTCTCGCATGATGGAGGCGAGTCCCGCCAGTTCATCCGCTGTTTCGCCTTTTGCTTTTAAGGCGACGAGGAAGGCCGCGATTTCGCTATCGGTCACGTTCGGTTCAAACAGTTGTCGTGCTGCTTGTTGCATCTCTTCGTATCGTAAATGCTTCGCAGCTGCTAGTTTCGTTAATATCTCTTTCATGTCTTGTCACTCCCCTGTCAGTTCAATGAATCGTTTGACGATTTGTTTTCCGTCGATCGTTCCGACCGACTCTGGGTGAAACTGAATCCCGTATGTCGGGTGTTCGATATGTTCAAATGCCATGATCGTCCCGTCTACTGTTTCCGCCGTAATGCGTAACACGTCGGGTGCGGTCTGCCGGTCGACAATCAGTGAATGATACCGCATGACTTCGAATTGTTCCGTGAGTCCCTTAAATAAGTTCCCGTTCTGTCGAATCATCGATGTCTTGCCGTGCATGATGTCCGTTGCCTGGACGACTTGTCCCCCGAAGGCTTGTCCGATTGCTTGGTGACCGAGACAGACGCCGAGGATTGGAATCGAACCGGACAGTTGTTTGATGACATCTAGACAAATCCCGGCATCATTCGGATTGCCCGGCCCCGGCGATAAAATGATTCCGTCCGGTTGCAAGTCTTGAATGCCTTCGATTGTCATCGCATCGTTACGGACGACTTGTACGGCGGTATGTTCAGCCGCATATTGATACAGGTTATAGGTAAAGGAATCATAGTTATCAATCAATAAAATCATTTCCAAACCTCCAGTAACGACTTCGCTTTATGCAAGGTCTCTTCATATTCGAGCGTCGGGTCCGAGTCATAGACGATTCCGGCACCAGCTTGGACATATGCCGTACCATCCTTGATGACCATCGTCCGAATTGCGAGTGCAAAATCAAGATTTCCACTGACATCGAAGTAACCGACGGCGCCCGCATACACTTCCCGCTTCAGCGTTTCATACTGTTCAATCAATTGCATCGCTCGAATTTTCGGTGCCCCGGAGACCGTGCCGGCAGGCAGACAAGAAATCAAGGCATCGGCTCCTGTCTGCCCGTTCGCCAACGTCCCTTCGACGACGGATACAAGATGCATCACGTTTTTGAAACGTTCGACTTCCATATAGCGTGACACGTTGATGCTTCCGACCTGACAGACCTTGCCGAGATCGTTTCGTCCAAGATCGACGAGCATCCGATGTTCGGCACGCTCCTTCTCGTCTGCAACGAGCTCAGCTGCCAACCGTTCGTCTTCTTGTTTCGTTAGCCCTCTGCGCCGTGTTCCGGCAATCGGATTCGTCGTCACGCGGCTTCCCTTGACCTGAACGAGACTCTCTGGTGACGCCCCGAGGACAATCAACTCACCGAGGTCGATATAAAAGAGATAAGGGCTCGGGTTGTCTTGCCGTAACTTCCGGTAGAAGTGAAACGGATCCCCCGCGAAGGTCGCGTCGAGTCGTTGCGATAACACCAGTTGGAAGACGTCTCCTTTTCGAATATGTTGTTTCGCTTGTTCCACGAGCTGGATAAAATCTTCCTTCTCCATCTGCGGCTGATATGAAATATTTTCAAGGGGACGTTCCAGTAAGGTTTGCTCCCCGGTCCGTTCGAGTTGTTGCTTTCTTTGTTCTAACCGCTCCATCATCTCACTGCGGTCCGTCACACCACCGAGTGACGTATGGACTAAGTGGACGCGATGTTCAAGATGATCATATAAAATGATTTCATCATAGACGGCGAGTAACGCATCCGGTAGGTTCCGATCGACCTTTGGCATCACGCCGATGTTTTCATAGGCGCGAATCGTATCATAGCCGACGAAACCGATCGCCCCACTTAAAAAGGGTAAGTCCTGCTCACTTGTTGGTCGTGTGATGTAGTGTTGCAGTAAATGGACCGGATCGCCGATCGTCGTAACCGATTCGTCCGTCTTTAAATCATGCCGCGTGACTTGATTCCCCTCTGCCCGTAGCAGAGCGACTGGGTCGACCCCGATGATCGAGTAACGTGCATTCCCGGACTGGGTCGAACTTTCGAGTAAACACTTTCGATTCCCGTCGATCCGTCGAAAAATCGAAATCGGTGTCAGCTCGTCCCCGTTCATCTCAAGTCGTTCGATTACTAATTCTTCTGTCTGAATCATCCTGATTTCGCCTCCTGGTATAAAAAAAGTCCTCCACATAGCAATTGCTACATGGAGGACGATTAACTCGCGGTGCCACCTCGATTGGAACGTTTGTTGCGTTCCCACTTTTCCGGTGCTTCCTCACTTCAGGGACACCGTAGCCTACGATAACGGGGGCTTCCGTCATGACCTACTGTAAATTCAGCCATGCTCTCATGAGACCATTCATTAAACCCTCCCTGTGCCGAAGTCCCACCCTTCTCCGGCTCTCTGAAACAGTGATGTGTTTAACTACTTAACTCATTCATCGATTTTTTTATATTGTTGTATACGAAAAGGGTCTTCCTGTCCAGTCATGTGATGATTCACATGAAGGACGGGAAAACCCCGCGGTACCACCTTCGTTGACTATCCAATAGTCCCCTCGAACGAACCGGCGCACCTGATTCGTCGTCCTCGATAACGGGAGGTCACCGTCAGAGCCTACTTCAAGTTCGGTCTGATGCTCAAAAGCCCATTCACCTGTTTCCCGATACTGATTCGCACCACCCATCAGCTCTCTTCAATCGTTTCACAGGCTACTCTTCTTCGTCGTAGCGTTGTGTTGTTCAATTGTTTATTATATTACGTCGCTTCGACCGACCTGTCAACCATTTAGTATAAAGCGAGTTGATCCGGGTCGATTGATTCGAGTGCCTGCTTGACCGTCTGCAGGAATTGACCGGCCACTAACCCGTCCAGTACACGGTGATCGATCGACATACATAAGTTCACCATGTCACGTGCCGCGAACATGCCGTTGACCCAAACCGGGCGCTTGACGATCGATTCGACGGATAAAATCGCCGCTTGCGGGAAGTTCAAGATTGGTGCCGATTGAATCGAACCGAATGAACCCGTGTTATTGACGGTGAACGTACCACCTTGCATCTCGCTTGACGATAACTTGCCAGCCTGTGCCCGTTTACCGAAGTCATCGATCGCCCGAGCGAGTCCTTTAATACTCAATTCATCCGCATGTTTGACGACCGGGACGAATAACGCTTCTTGCGTCGCGACGGCGAGTGATAAGTTGATCGCCCGTTTTTGAATGATCTTATCGCCTGCCCACTGTGAGTTCATGATTGGATGTTTTTTGAGTCCTTCGACTGTCGCTTTCATGAAGAACGGTAAAAACGTCAATTTGACGCCTTCTTGTTTGAAGAACTGATCTTTATGACGATTCCGTGCTTCGACCAAATTCGTCACGTCGACTTCAACCATCAACCAGGCGTGAGGTGCTTCTTGTTTCGAGCGCACCATGTTACTGGCGATTGCTTGGCGAACCCCTGCCGTCGGAATTTCAATATCGCCGTCTTCCGTCGTACTCATCGTCGGTTTTGGCGCAGACTTCGGTGCCGGTGCCTCGACTGCCACTTCCGCTTTTGTCGGTACGGTCTCGATCGTCGGGGCCTCGACAACATCCGGCTGATTGACTTGACCGGATTCAACGAGCTTCAGCAAATCTTTGCGTGTAATCCGGCCGCCCGCTCCCGTCCCGTTGACGTGATCGAGATTAATGCCGTGTTCTGCTGATAACTTCAGCACAGCCGGTGAATAGCGTTTTTTCATCGACTGATCCGTTTCCGTCATCTGCTCTTTTACAGCCGGGATTTCTTCTTCAGTCGCTGCGACTTCCGTCGATCCACCACTGACTTGTAACGTGACGATTGCTTCCCCGACTTGGAGCGTGTCCCCTTCTTCAGCAAGCAGCTTGTCGATGACACCATCAAACGACGATGGTACTTCGGCTGTCACTTTATCGGTGATGACTTCAGCAATCGGATCATACTTTTTGACGGTATCTCCTGGTTTGACGAGCCATAACGAAATCGTTCCTTCCGTCACGCTCTCACCAAGTTGTGGCATCGTTAATGTTTCTGTCTTCATTGACGGGTCCCCCTCAGTACGCGTAGAGCGTCCGGATTTTATCTTCGATTTTTTCGCTTGAGATGTTGAAGAACTTCTCCATCGTCGGTGCGTATGGCATCGCCGGTACATCGGGTCCGCACAACCGTTCGACTGGTGCATCCAAATCGAACAAAGCTTCTTCCGCGATGATTGCCGAGACTTCACTCATGACACTGCCTTCTTTATTGTCTTCCGTCACAAGCAAGACTTTCCCCGTTTTTTGTGCCGCTGCGACGACTGCCGCCCGGTCGATCGGATAGACGGTCCGAAGATCAAGGATATGGACGTCGATGCCGTCTTTTTCAAGACGTGCTGCTGCGTCAAGCGCCATTTGGACACAAAGTCCGTATGAGATGACGGTGACGTCTTCTCCGTCCCGTTTGACATCAGCTTTCCCGATTTCAACCGTGTAGTCTTCTTCCGGAACTTCACCTTTTAACAACCGATATCCCCGTTTATGTTCAAAGAACAGCACAGGATCATTCGAGCGAATCGCTGCCTTCAATAACCCTTTGGCATCGTATGGGTTTGACGGAATGACGATTTTTAGACCCGGCGTCGAATTGAACATCGCTTCGACTGATTGCGAATGGTACAACGCACCATGAATTCCGCCACCAAAGGGTGCGCGGATGACGATTGGACAAATCCAGTCGTTGTTCGAACGGTACCGGATTTTTGCCGCTTCACTGACGATTTGGTTGACGGCCGGCATGATGAAGTCGGCGAACTGCATCTCAGCAATCGGACGCATACCATACATGGCGGCTCCGATCCCGACACCCGCAATCGCACTCTCAGCAAGTGGTGCATCGATGACACGTTCTTCCCCGAACTGCTCGAGCAATCCTTGTGTCGCCCGGAATACTCCACCACGGACACCGACGTCTTCTCCTAAGATAAAGACGGAATCATCCCGTTCCATTTCTTCTTTGATTGCGCTATTGATGGCTTCAATTAAACTTAATGTCGTCATTTCGTTTCCTCCTCGTCGTACACGTAACGAAGTGCGTTTTCCGGTAAGTCATACGCCGCTGCTTCTGCATAAGCCGTCGCTTCTTCGACTTCACGTTCGAGCGTCGTCTCGATTTCTGTCGCTGACTCCTCCGTCAAGACACCCATATCAATCAATTTCGCACGGAAAATCTTGATGCCGTCGCGTGTTTTCAGTTCTGCCAGTTCTTCGGCCGAACGGTATGATTTGTCATCATCGTCTGACGAGTGGGGGACAAGACGTTCAACTTCGACTTCAATCAACGTCGGACCTTCCCCACGAATGCCGCGGTCACGTGCTTCCTTCACGGCCTTATAGACGGCGAGTGGATCAATCCCGTCAATCGTCACACCCGGCATGCCATAGCCGATCGCGCGGTCTGCGACATGTTTCGCTGACAATTGTTTCGAGAGTGGTGTTGAAATCGCATATTTATTGTTCTCACAGAATAGAATGACGGGTAATTTATGAATCCCGGCAAAGTTCGCCCCTTCATGGAAATCCCCTTGGTTCGATGATCCTTCACCAAACGAAACGTACGCGACAAGTGGTTCCTTACGCATCTTCGCAGCCATGGCGATCCCGACCGCATGCGGGACTTGTGTCGTGACAGGGCTTGATCCCGTGACGATGTTTAAAGCACGTGAGCCGTAGTGTCCCGGCATTTGACGTCCACCTGAGTTCGGATCTTCCGCTTTCGCGAACGCAGACAACATGATGTCACGCGATGTTTGACCGAAATGAAGGACGACCCCTAAATCACGGTAGTACGGTAAAATATAATCCGTTCCTTTTTCGAGTGCGAATGCCGCCCCGACTTGCGCCGCCTCTTGCCCTTGGCAAGAAACGAGGAACGGAATCTTACCGGCCCGGTTCAATTTCCACATCCGCTCATCGATTTTTCGTGCCCGTACCATCGTCTCAAACATCTGGATTGCATCCTGCTCCGTCAGTCCGAGCTCAACGAGTTCTTTAAATTCTATTTTTTCCATCAGTTATTCCTCCTTATGCGTGAACCGCTAATCCGTCAACTGCTAATGCTGCTTCACCGAATGCTTCTGACAGGGCCGGGTGCGGGTGAACGAGCTGCCCGACTTCCCATGCCGTCGCATTCAAGACAAGCGCCAGCCCGCCTTCGCTAATCAGTTCCGTCGCTTTTGGTCCGACGATATGGACGCCGACTAAATCGTCCGTTTTGGCATCAGAGACCAGCTTGATGAATCCGGCGGCTTCGCCTTCGATGCGTGCCTTACCGAGTCCGTTAAACGAAAACATCCCCGTTTTGACGTCCATTCCGGCATTTTTTGCTTCAGCTTCCGTCAGCCCGACCGAAGCTGCTTCCGGTACACTGTAGATACAGCGCGGGACAAACGCGTAGTTGAGCGGCGTCGTCGATCCATTGACGATTGCTTCGACCGCTTTTGCGCCTTCAGCGGATGCAACGTGTGCCAGTTGCAGACGTCCGATGACATCGCCAATCGCATAGATATGATTGTCTTTCGTTCGGAAATCATCATCGACTTGAATAAACCCGTTTTCGACGACGATGTTCGTATTCTCAAGCCCAATTCCTTCGATGTTCGCCATCCGTCCGATTGCGACAAGCAACTTGTCCGCCGCAAGCGTCGTGATGTCCCCATTTCGATCAACGTCAATCGTCACACCGGACTCCGTCATCTTGAAGCTGTCACTTTGCGCAGCCGCGCTCGTCAAAATCTTGACTCCGCGTTTTTTCAACTGACGAGCGACTTCACGACTGACCGCCTGATCTTCAGTCGGTAAAATCCGGTCGCTGAACTCGACGACCGTGACATTGACATCAAAGTCCGTCAACATCGATGCCCATTCGATTCCGATGACCCCGCCGCCGATGATGACGATCGAGGCAGGTAACGCATTCATGTCGAGTGCTTCATCCGAGCTGAGGACATATTCGGAATCAAACGACAGACCGGCTAGCGGACGCGGGCGTGATCCTGTCGCGACAATCAATTGACGCGGTAAAATCAATTCCCCTTCCCCTTCTTCCGGTTCGACACTGATTGTCCCTGGCATCGGTGAAAAGATGCTAGGTCCAAGAATCGACCCACGACCATGGAAGACTTCGATTTTGCCTTTTTTCATCAAATGTTGAATCCCGGATTCCAGTCCATCGATGATGTCTTGTTTCCGTTGTTTGACCTGTTCGAATCGTAAAAACGACTCCGGTACGTCGACGCCATATGTAGCGGCGTGTTTGACTGTCTGATAGACCGCTGCTGATTTCAAGAGTGCCTTTGAAGGGATACAGCCACGGTGTAAACAGGTTCCCCCGAGTTTTCCTTGTTCTACGATTGCAACCGTCTTGCCGGCTTGTGCAGCGCGAATTGCTGCGACATAACCGCCCGGTCCGCCACCTAAGACAACGACGTCGAATTCTCTAGCCATGTTGGTTCGCCTCCATATTCCTTAACTTCTTCTTCTCCACGTAAAACGCGTATTACACCTTCCGCAAGTGCACGTAACTCATCTTCACCCGGAATCCGGATCACTTGTCCGAGGTGTGCGATGCGTTCTTCGATTGCACTCGTCAACCGGTCACTGTATGCTAAGCCACCCGTTAAAATGATGGCATCGATTTGACCATATAAGACTGCACTTTGGGCAGCAATTTCTTTTGCAATCCGGTAAGCCATCGCGTCGTACAGTAAGGCAGCCTTCTCGTCCCCGGCATCGATTCGACGTTCAATTTCGATTGCGTCAAATGTCCCTAGGTGCGCGACAAGTCCGCCTGACCCTACGACCAGACGCTTCATTTCCTCGAGTTTATACTTGGTACTATAACATAGTTCTACTAGTTGACCAACAGGAAGGGACCCGCTTCGTTCCGGCGAAAATGACCCTTCCCCGTCAAGACCATTATTGACATCGATGACCCGTCCGTCGAGATGTGCACCGACGGTAATCCCGCCTCCCATGTGTGCGACGATCAGACGCATTTCCTCATACGGCATCTCTACTTGTTTCGCATATCGTTTCGCGACTGCTTTTTGATTCAAGGCATGAAAAATGCTTTTGCGTTCAAGTTCAGGTAATCCCGTAAGTCGGGCAATCGGCTCAAGTTCGTCTACAACGACCGGGTCGACGATGAACGATGGGATGGATAATGTCCGGGCGATTTCGTCTGCTAATAGACCTCCAAGATTCGATGCATGGACGCCAAAAATACCACTCAACAAATCTTCACGCATTTCCTGGTTGACGGCATACGTCCCACTGACGAGCGGACGAAGCAGGCCACCGCGCCCGACAACCGCCGTAAGCGCTTTCAATTCAATCTTTTCTTGTGCCAATACATCCAACACCACTTGACGCCGTATTTCCAGCTGAGCGCGAAGCGGTCCTCCGACCGCTTCAGCTGGGTGGCGTAACGTCTTCGCAAACAACTGCTCCGTTCCTTCGAAGATTCCAATCTTCGTCGAAGTCGAACCTGGATTGATCGTTAAAATACGTTCGCTCATCTGAATCCTCCTCTTATCCGCGTGACCCTAAGATATTTTTATCACGACGTAAGAATTGACTGCGTGCACTGCGCATCGTCGCAATCCGCTCTTCTGCCATTTTTTCAGCTGCACGATACGTCGGCAAGTGGTCACGTTTTGAAATCTCGATGACTTTTGCGACAGCGTCATACACAAGTTCAACTTTTTTCATTGCCCGGTCACGGTTGTATCCATCCAGTTCGTCCGCGACGTTGATGACACCACCTGCATTGATGACGAAGTCTGGCGCGTACAGAATACCGCGTTCTTCGAGCATGTCACCGTGGCGATCTTCTTTCAGCTGGTTGTTTGCCGCACCGGCGATGACTTTGACTTTCAGTTGAGGAATCGTTTCGTCGTTCAATGTTGCCCCAAGCGCACATGGTGCGAAGATATCGGCGTCAACGCTGTAAATTTCATCTGGTCCGACAATTAAAGCACCGAATGCTTCTTCCGCACGACGTAAGGCATCTTGATTGATGTCCGTGACGATTAATTTTGCACCTTCTTCATGGAGATGGCGGCAAAGATTGAATGCCACGTTCCCGACACCTTGAATGGCAATGGTTTTTCCACCAAGCGAATCTGTTCCATAAACTTCTTTGGCTGCCGCTTTCATCCCGCGGTAAACACCGTACGCTGTGACCGGTGACGGGTTTCCGCTTGAACCGAAGGCTGGACTGACACCTGTCACGAAATCTGTTTCCATATGAATATAATCCATGTCAGCGACCGTCGTATTGACGTCCTCTGCTGTGATGTAACGCCCGTTCAATGACTGGACATAACGGCCGAACGCACGGAATAATGCTTCTGATTTTTGAGTTTTTGCATCACCGATGATGACGGCTTTCCCGCCACCGAGGTTGAGGCCCGCTGCTGCATTTTTATACGTCATCCCTTTTGATAAACGAAGAGCATCAACTAATGCTTCTTCGTCAGATGCATAGTTCCACATACGAAGACCGCCAAGTGCAGGGCCGAGCGTCGTATCGTGGATGGCGATGATGGCTTTTAACCCCGAAACTTTATCATGACAGAACACGACTTGTTCATAATCTTCCATTTCCATTGTTTCAAAGATACTAAAGCGTGTTTCTACATTTGTTTCAACCATTTTAAGTTCCTCCTCAGATTGTTTGTTTGATTTTTTTCGTTTGTTGCGCATTAAGTAAAGCAAAGGCTAATGAATAGAGTTTCGCTTCTGCCGTATCTGCCCGACTTGTCAATACGACGGGTGCTTTCGCTCCAACTAAAATGGCTGCGACTGAAGCATGTGCAAAATACATCAGTGATTTATAAATGACGTTCCCGACTTCAATTTGTGGCACGACAAGAAGATCTGCTGCCCCCGCAACGTCACCTGTCAGTCCTTTTTGTTTGGCTGCGTCTAAATTGACGGCGTTATCAAGCGCGAGTGGTCCATCGACAAGGCAACCCTTGATTTGACCGCGGCGGTTCATCTGTGTCAATAAGGCGGCGTCGATCGTCGCCTGCATTGTCGGATTAACGACCTCGACTGCTGCGAGGACGGCTACTTTCGGAAGTGTATAGCCGATTGCGCGAAGTGCCGATACCCCGTTTTCAATGATGTGGACCTTATCTTCAAGCGTCGGTGCGATATGGATCGCGGCATCCGTCAAACCAATTGCCGATTCGCGACCTGGTACTTCAAACAATGCGACATGAGATAAGACGTTCCCCGAACGTAATCCCATCTCTTTGTTCAGAACGGCTTTCATGAACGTTGCTGTCGGAACAAGTCCTTTCATCAAGACGCTCGCATCCCCTTTACGTACAGCGTAAGCTGCACGTTCTGCTGCCTCTTGAGCAGTCGCAGTGTGTGTGATCACAAATTGCGACTCTGATAATCCACGTGCATGGATCATCTGTTGAATCCGGGTCGCATCCCCAAATAAATGAAAGCGAGCTAAATCATGTTCAATTGCAAGTGCGACGGCATCCATGACTTCTTCGTCATCTGCGGAAGCAATCGCAACAATCGAGTCCTCTAGCTCAGCAGCTTGTTTCAGCATTTGATCAAACTTCACTTTGTTTCCCCCTAACCTGTCATTCAATTATTTATTAGCAATTTTCGTGCCAATATGAAAACGCTCTCTTTTCGGCATGAACCCCTTCTTAATTTTGCATTTAATTGCATTCAATGCAATATGTTGCACGCAAAAAATTGCAAATTATTGATAAATATTAAATCGCTCCACTTTATAATACAAAGCACGCAAGGAAATGCCGAGTTGTTTTGCGGCTTCTGTTTTATTGCCATCAAAAGCCTCGAGAGCTTCGCGAATCAAACGTTCCTCGACATAAGACATCTCGTCAGACAGATGCTTAATTTCTTTTTTAGGACGTTCAACTTGTTTTTTAGCGACCGGATGATCGAGCTGAAGGTGGCCTTTTCGCAAAACATCTTCCGTCTTGTCCGTAAAGATCAACGCACGACCGATGACATTCTCAAGCTCACGGACATTTCCTTTCCACTCCTGCTTTCGAATCACTTCCAGTGCATCTTCCGAAATCCGGGCGACGGACCGGCCATAACTTTGATTTAACTTCCGTAGCAAGTGCGTTGATAGCGGCAAAAGATCATCCGGGCGTTCACGCAAGGCTGGTATATGAATCGGAAGGCGATTGATCCGGTAGTAAAGATCTTCGCGAAACTCACCGGTAATGATTTTTTGCTCCAGGTTCGCATTTGTCGCTGCAATGATTCTTACATCGACCGGTACCGATTTCGTCCCACCGACGCGAACGACTTCATTTTCTTGTAAGACCCGTAATAACTTCACTTGTACATCGAGCGGCAGTTCTCCAATTTCATCAAGAAAAAGTGATCCGCCATGCGCCTCTTCAAAATAACCACGCTTTCCACCACGGCGCGCTCCCGAGAACGCTCCTTCTTCATAACCAAACAGCTCACTCTCTAACAGACTTGGAGCGATTGCTGCACAGTTAACACGGACAAGCTGTTCGTATCGCCGCTCACTCGTAGCGTGAATCGCATGCGCAAACAATTCTTTGCCTGTTCCTGACTCTCCCCGAATCAAGACATTAACCGGCATCGTTGCAGCAAGCTTTGCTTGATCGACGACGAAACGCATCGCTTCACTTTCAGCGATGATATCGTCAAACGTATATTTCGCCTCGAGTGTCCGAATTTTTTGACGTGCCGCCTTCAATTCTTTCGCGAGCGCCTTCATTTCAGAAATATCACGAATGACACCAACCGACCCCCGAACTTGCCCATCCACGACGACCGGTTCCGCATTGACGATGATATCACGTCGATCGTGGCCAATCTTCATCCGCGCATCACGAACACTTTCACCCGTCTCAAGGACGCGCAGGTGAACCGATTCCTGCATCCCGATGTCAGCGCTTGCTGGTTTACCGATGACATCCTGTCCACTGTACCCCGTCATTCGTGTATAGGCTGGATTGATTAACATCGTTTGCCCATCTTGATCGGCAACCGAAATCGCCTCACTTGTACAATGGATGATGGCTTCAAGCATTCGTTCTTTTTCTGTCAGCCGTTCAATCAGAACGCGTACGAATTCCCCCGGCAGAACGGCTGCTTCGGGAAAGAATTGAATCAACTGTTCGAATACGCCACGTTTTCCCGTCGCATCGATGATGAAGTCGACCGTCGTTCCTTCAAAGGCCGTCCAAGATGTCTCAACACGAATTTCTCCGCGTCTTGCCAGCTGAAGACCTGGTGCTTGTTCATTTGAATCAACGACTCCGATGACCGTCAAGAGCGGTGAACGTTGGAAGGCATGTAGCACTTCCGTCCCGCCTTGTCCGGCACCAACAATCAGAAGATGGTGCATCGTTATTCCCCCTTTGAAACTGCTTACATCTTTATCCTACCTATAATAAAACAAGAGGGCAAACCCGATTCGCAGTCTTACCTGATTTTTGATACAATACGCTTGGAAAGGGGTCACTTCTATGCGAATCATCGGACTACTAACTTTATTAATTCCTGGCATCATTGGAGCTATCGGAATCAAACTTATGCGTGACAGTGTCTTTTTAATTGCCCAGTTCCCGTTTGCATACCTTGGGGACTCGGCCTATGTATATGTTTTACAGGGGTTTGTCGGACTCGCCTTAGCGATGGGTGGGATTGGTTTTGTCGCAGGGTATGTTTTTTATCGTGATAAGAAACGTGGAAAAGTCTCCGAACGGTATCAAAAAAAGTGAACACAGAAAAAGGTCCCCATCTCTTGAACTCATTTCAAGCGCGGGACCTTTTACTCATATAAAGTTGGATTCACGTACGGATGAACTCCTCTCATAGTAGAACTATTCGTGTACTTCAATACCATAGGTTGTCCTCTTAATGAAGAGGTTGAAAGAAATCAGATCTGGCTATCGAGCGATCGATAGAATGGTGATACTACTCCATTATCTGACTGTACTTGGACCTAGGTGAAGCTTAATGTCATCCGCTTCGAGCAGTAACACTTTCGGTTGCTAACAATCACTGCTAGACAACACTCCTTTTCACGAACTGTACTTGTATTTCGGACATTTACGTTACCTTCCACTTTCCCCTTGCTTTGAAATCATGGAAGTCCCTATCACTTCGAGATTCTCATCTAGAAATGATACGAAAGGTCTTGATAAAACATCTATCAAGAGAATGTTGTCCATCATTCTTGAGCTATTTACAGGTAGCGTCCTGAGATGAGGCTTGTGGAATGGGTTCTCCGGAAACCGATTCGACTCGACGTTCATCTGACGTCTTTCCAAATGATTTGGTACCTTTATTATAACAAACATTTCAGTTTATGCAATGTTTTTTTATTGAATATTCTAATAAATATAAATAATTTCTTTTATTACTTCGTCACTCGCGCCTCTCACATCTCCCCCTCTTCGTTCTCACGGACGAGCTATCAGCTTTACAAGGTACTCTTTCTAGCAAAAATCATTTTGATTCACAGTAAAGACCACTCGATCTCACGGATCGAGTGGTCAATTTCAAGACGGTTTCATATAATTTGAGACGTACGAGATGAACTCGGAATTTTTCGGACTCTTTTCTTGTTCAATCCGACCTGTGAACAGGGTATGTTCACTCATCCCTTCTTTCCAGGCCGATTTAATTGCATGACGCATCGCACGCTCGACACGAGATGACGTCGTCACGTGGTTGCGTGCAATCGTCGGATATAACTCTTTTGTGATTAATCCGAGCAGTTCTTCACGTTCTAAAACGAGCCCAACCGCATCTTTTAAATAGGTGAATCCCTTAATATGCGGCGCAATCCCGACTTCTCGTAAAACGGTCGCTATTTTCGAATCCATCGTTTCCGGTTGAATCGTTGGATTATTGTTCGTCACAAGACGAATTTTGTTGACTAACTGATTCATGCTGAACGGTTTCAACAAGAAATAAGCAGCACCTAACGTCACTGCCTGTTGTGATACCTCATCTTTACCGAAGGCACTCAACATGATGACAGCCGGATTATTTTTTTGTTTCATCAATTCTTCGAGGACCCCTAATCCATCCAGGTGCGGCATGATGATGTCTAGCAACAACACATCGGTCTCGACTTCTTTTAATTTCTCAAGACACTTCTCCCCATCATATGCGACACATACCACTTCCATATCCTCTTGAGTAGCGAGATGCTGGCGAATCAATTCGACCATCTCTCGGTTGTCATCTGCGATCCCGACTCTAATCAATCCTTACACCCCATTTTTAAGCGATTCCTTCATACTCATTGCTTGGTCCATCAATTCTTCCGCATGACGAAGCGTCAAGTCCGTCATATGTGTTCCGGAAATCATCCGTCCAAGCTCATTTCCACGGTCTGCTTCCGTCAAGACGTTGACCTGTGTCGTCGTCCGGTCCGTCTCTTCGACTTTACGAATGTAGAGATGCTGATCCGCCATCGAGGCGACTTGCGGCAAGTGTGTAATACAGAGCACTTGTCCTTCAATCGATAGACGATAGATTTTCTCCGCCATTGCTTGCGCGACCCGTCCCGATACCCCCGTATCGACTTCATCAAAAATAATTGATGCGACGCCGAGCGAACGCGAGAAGATTGACTTGAGTCCGAGCATGATCCGAGATAGCTCCCCTCCGGAAGCGACTTTCCCGAGCGATTTAAACGGTTCACCCGCATTGGTCATGATATAAAATTCAATTTGATCGATTCCATTTTTTCGTAAGGCCGGCGTTTTTCCATCTTGCATGAACCGAATTTCGAACCGTGCTTTTTCCATGTAGAGTTCACGCAGTTCTAAATGAATCGCCTCGCCAAGCAACTGTGCCGCTTTTCGGCGTGCCTTCGATAGCTTATTGCCAATCTCAAACAGCTCACTTTCAAGCAACTCGACTTCTGCCTTTAGCTTTTCAATGCGTTCATCACGATTCGTCATCGTATCAAGCTCAATCCCAATTTTTTCACCATAGGCGATGACTTCCTCGATTGTCGCACCATATTTCCGCTTCAGCTGTTGGAAAACAGATAAGCGCTGTTCAATTTCGTCTAACCGGTTCGAATCGAATTCTAATGTCTCAAGTTGATCACGAATCGCGTACCCGACTTCTTCAAGACCGTAAAAAGCGCTCGCGATGGCATCACTTTGATTCGCGAACTGATCATCGATGCTCGATGCTTGTTGCAGCTCCCGCATCGCATCCCCAACTGAATCAATCCCGCGCATTTCATCATGAAGCGCATCGTAGGCGGCTTTTAACGAATCGTGCAACTTTTCGAAGTTCGCGAGTCGGTTCCGTTCACTCAACAGTTCATCTTCTTCTCCTTGACGAAGGTTCGCACTCGTGATTTCTTCTGTCTGAAATGATAATAAATCAATCCGTTGTGCAAGTTCCTGCTCACTCTGTGCCAGTGATTGTAATGCCATCCGTTTTTCCTCGTACAGCCCGAACTTTTTTTGATACTCGTGCAGACGCGAGGAAATCGTCTCATGACCAAAATCATCAAGAATCGATTGGTGGTACGTATTTTCCATCAAGTGTTGGTGTTCATGTTGACCATGGAGATCCACGAGCACACGACCGAACTCACGTAAAATCGTCAGCGTGACGAGCTTATTATTGACACGACAAACACTTTTACCAGAAGCAAATAAGTCTCGGCGTAAAATGATGGATCCATCTTCGACGTCGATGCCATATTCTTCAGCTAATGTGTAGACCATATGCCCGTCCTCAATCATGAACAGTCCTTCGAGTTCCGCCTTATCTTCGCCATAACGAACAAATTCAGCAGAACCCCGTCCGCCAATCAATAAACCGATTGCATCGAGGACGATGGATTTACCAGCACCCGTTTCTCCAGTCAAGACAGTCATTCCTTTTTTGAAATGAATCTGCAGCTGGTCAATGATCGCGAATTGTTTGATCGATAATTCAGCTAACATCTTGTCAACTCCTTAAAGCATCCCTAAAATTCGTTCCGTCACTTCTTTTGCTGTATCTTCACTTCGAGCAATCATTAAAATCGTATCATCGCCACAAACCGTCCCGAGCAGTTCCGACCAGCCTAAGTGATCGAGTAGGACACCGATTGCATTGGCGTTACCCGGTAAGACATGCATGACAATCAAATTTTGAGCAAAATCAATCGAAATAAAGCTATCACCTAGTAAACGGCGTAATTTCCCTAATGGATTAAAACGCTGATCGGCAGGCAAACTATACTTATAACGGCCATCGTTTAACGGCACCTTTACAAGATGTAGCTCCTTAATGTCTCGTGATACAGTCGCTTGCGTCACTTTGTATCCAGCATTCCGAAGTTCTTCGACCAATTCATCTTGAGTCTCGATTTCAGATTGCGTAATGATTTCCCGAATCTTAATCAACCGTTGCCCCTTTGTCATCCTTGCACCTCGCTATATTCTTCGCTGTTACTATTGTAATCCAATAAATCATGAAAAGTCCACGTTTGCCATTTTTCGTACAGGTCGAAAAAAGAAGCAGACTCCAACATGACGAAGTCTGCTTCCATGATAGTTTTCTTTTTTACAACGCTTGATGTGCCAGACGAACCGTATCCGCTGGGTCAACGATTGTTTCCATGCCGGGTGTTGTCAGCTGCGCATGTAAGAGAAACTCGATATTTCCTTCACCACCTGTAATCGGTGAAAAATCAAGTTGCTTCACATGGAACCCTTCACGAATGAAGAATTCGACCATCTCCTCAAGAACTCGTCCGTGAACACGTTCATCCCGAACGATTCCTTTTTTCCCGACATCGTCCCGTCCCGCTTCAAACTGTGGTTTGACGAGGGCAATGACGTCGCCCTCCTCAGCTAAAATCGTTTTCAGTGGTGGAATGATGAGACGAAGTGAAATAAAGGAGACATCGATTGTCGCGAAACTTGGTTGAACAGGAAACATGTCTCGTGTCGCATGACGGAAATTCGTTTTCTCCATCGCCGTCACACGAGGATCTGACCGAAGTTTCCAATCGAGTTGATTTGATCCAACATCAAGGGCGTACATATGTGCCGCACCATTTTGAAGGGCACAGTCCGTAAAACCACCTGTTGATGAACCGATATCGAGCCCTATCCGGTCCGTCACGTCGATGTCAAAGACCTCAAGTGCCTTCTCCATCTTAAAACCACCGCGCCCGACGTATGGCATCACTTGTCCTTTAACGGCCAAGTCGATGTCGGACTTCATTTTTTCTCCTGCCTTCTCTAATCGTTCCGTTCCACTGAAGACGAGCCCGGCCATGATCGTCCGCTTCGCTTTTTCACGTGTTTCGCATAAACCGCGCTCGACGAGTAACACGTCGAGACGGATTTTTTTAACATTTTCCATTAATCGTTACACACTCTGTTTCTTTCCTTGATTGACAAAAGCACGTACTTCTTCCGCGATTTGTCCAGGTAATAATCCGATTTCTTCAAGTAGCTCATTGACGCCACCGTGCTCGATATACCAATCTGGAATACCGAATCGTTTGACGCGCGGGAACGCTTCCTGCTCATTCGCATGTTCAAGAACTGCAGAACCGAAGCCGCCTTTTAAGACTGCTTCCTCCAGCGTGACGAGTGGAATACCTTCCGCATACAGTGCCTCCAACATCTTTCCGTCGAGTGGCTTGATTGTCCGCGCATTGATGACACGAACAGACAGTTCTCCCTCGAGCAGATCTGCGATTTTCAACGCATCTTGGACTTGTGGTCCGAATGCCATGATTGCAACATCCGTTCCTTCACGTTCGACTTCCCATGTATCGAGCGAAATTTCGTGTAACGTCTCATCCATCGTTACACCGATTCCTTCCCCTCTTGGGAAACGGACAGCAATTGGTCCTTCATACTTCACAGCCGAATAAAGTAAATGTTGCAGTTCGTTCTCGTCTTTCGCCATGACGATCCGGATATTCGGAACGTGGCGCATGAACGCGATATCGAAGACGCCTTGGTGTGTTTCTCCGTCTGCTCCGACAAGACCTGACCGGTCAATCGTAAACGTCACGTCAAGATTTTGACGCGCGACATCGTGGACAAGTTGATCGTAAGCTCGCTGGAAGAAGGTCGAATAAATGGAAACGACGGGTTTCATCCCTTGCGTCGCTTGACCCGCCGCGAACGTGACGGCATGTTGTTCCGCAATCCCGACATCAAACATTCGGTTTGGGAACTCCTTCTCAAAGCAATCGAGTTTTGAACCGACGCTCATTGCCGGTGTAATCAATGTTAATTTTTCATCATCTCGTGCCATCTTCGTCAACGTATTCGCGACCGTGAATGAATAACTCGGCGCTTTCGATTTACCTTTGATGACTTCACCAGACTCCATCTTGTATGGTCCGAGACCATGCCAGGTTCCAACTCCATCATATTCAGCTGGGCGATACCCTTTTCCTTTTTTCGTGATGACATGAAGCAGGACAGGACCTTGCTCTTTTTTGACGTAATTCAACTGTTCAATCAAATCCGTCAAGTCATGTCCATCGACTGGACCGTAGTAGTTAAAACCGAGTTCTTCAAAGAACATTCCTGGAACAAGTGCTCCTTTGACGGCTTCTTTTAGTTTTTCACTACCTTTTTCAAGACTTCCACCAATCAGCGGGATTTTCTTGATTAATGTCTCAAGTTCATCTTGCGCATAACGGACTTTACGTGAAGAACGAATACGACCTAACATCTGATGCATCGCACCGACGTTCGGTGCAATCGACATCTCGTTATCATTAAGGATGACGATGACATTTTGTTGTTCCGCACCGATGTGGTTTAAAGCTTCAAGTGCCATTCCACCAGTCAATGCACCATCTCCGATGATCGCAATCGCGCGGTCGTCATTTCCTTTTAACTCGTTTGAGACGGCAATACCCATCGCCGCCGACAACGAGGTCGAACTATGCCCAGTTTCCCAGACGTCATGAATGCTTTCATTTCGTTTCGGGAATCCGCATAATCCTTTGTGTTTGCGTAACGTATCAAACTGTCCCGCACGTCCCGTCAAGATTTTATGCACGTATGCCTGGTGACCGACATCCCAAACAAATTTATCGTTCGGACTATCAAATTCTCGGTGAAGTGCTAATGTCAATTCGACGACACCTAGATTCGGTGCTAAGTGACCACCCGTCGTAGCCAATTCTTCAATCAAAAAGCGTCGGATGTCGCCTGCGAACACATCGAGTTCTGAGACTGACATACGCTTTAAAAATGACGGATCCTGTATTTCTGTCAACTTCATACCTTACCGCCTCTTTTCCTTACATTCTTATATCGTTTGTACCCTACATTGTACTAGAACAATCTAATGAACGCCACATAACTGGCACATAAAAAAGACGACGCCAGGCGTCGTCGATCTCAATGGTCACGCTTGACGACGAAGTCGAGCAAGTCCTTAAGTGTCGTCGCTTCGACCGATAACGCATCAATCGCTTCCTCAGCAGCTTGTACTTGTGCCGCAAGAGCCGTCTTCGCACCCTCTAAACCAAGTAGTTTCGGATAGGTCGCTTTGTCGTTTCCTTCGTCACTCCCGACCGGCTTACCAATCTTTTCAGCATCTCCCGTTACATCTAAAATATCATCTTGAATTTGGAAGGCGATTCCAAGATGACGTCCGTAACGTTGTAAGTAGACTACATCATCTTCATTTGCTCCAGCAAGGATTCCTCCTGCCTCAACAGCAAACACGAGTAATGCCCCCGTCTTGCGCCGATGAATCGATTCAAGAGCCTCGACATCATCAATGCCACCACGTTCACCGAGCATATCGTCAAGCTGTCCACCGACCATCCCGGCCGCTCCAGCTGCCATGGCGAGACGCTCGAGCAACTGAACCTTGATGTCTGCCGACGCGTCCGTCTCGAGTAAACAGGTAAAGGCATTCGTCAACAACGCATCCCCTGCTAAAATCGCTGTGGCTTCGTCAAACTCGATATGGTTCGTCTTACGCCCGCGACGCATGTCATCATCGTCCATTGCTGGTAAATCGTCATGGATTAAAGAATATGTATGAATCATCTCAAGCGCTGCTGCCGTCGCGTCCCCTGTTGTCCGCGAGACATCGTATGCATCAAGGACAGCATAAATCAACGCCGGGCGGACACGCTTTCCTCCAGCATCGAGTGAATAGCGCATCGAAGCACGTAATTGTTCTGGTGCATCGAGTCGGGTCATAAATGATTCGAGCGCACGCTCGACTTGAGCTTTCCATTCCATCAAGGCAATCATTGTGCTCCCCCTTTTTCACGTAACGTTCCATCTTGTTCCAAGATTAAATCGAGTTTCTTTTCAGCTGTCGATAGTTTCCCCTGGCAAAGAGCCGTCAGTTTTACACCTTCCTCATACAACGTCATCGCTTGCTCAAGTGGGGCTTCCCCTTCTTCAAGCAATTCGACGATTTCTTCTAAGCGTTCTAACGCCGCTTCAAATGATTGTTCCGTGTCCATCTCACTCATCCTCTCGTTTCGCTAGAATACTTCCGTCATGAAACTGAATCCGGAAGGCGTCATCCGTCACTTGTTTTACCGATCGAACGACCTCTCCGTTTTGTTCGACATACGTATAACCACGTAATAAGACACGGGTCGGACTAACCGAGTCAAGGCGTGCCACCATTTGGTGCAATCGCTCATGCTTCATCTTCATGTACGGGCGAATCCGTTCCAACTGTTTACGCATCCGCTCAACTTCACGCGACTGTTCTTCAAGACGCTCCCGAACCGGAATCCGTGCTAAACGGTTCGATAGGTTCAACACGCCTTGCTGTTTCGTTAAAATGAGTTGTTTTCCGATCCGATTCAAGTTCATATCGGCCCGGTCAAGGCGCTCCTGTTTTAATCCAAGCAAAACGCGGGGGGACTTTAATCCATAACTCATCGCAAGCCGGGTCACTTGTTCCCGTCGGCTCTTGACGAAATAGTCATAGTTTCGTGTCAAACGTCGACTCAGTTCACCGACTCGTTTTTCCAGTTCGGCCGCCTCTGGTGTTACGAGTTCGGCTGCAGCAGTCGGTGTCGCTGCCCGGACATCCGCGACGAAGTCACTGATGGTAAAGTCCGTTTCATGACCGACTGCAGAAACAATCGGGATCTGCGACTCATAAATCGCCGTCACGACGTTCATTTCATTGAACGCCCAAAGTTCTTCGATCGAGCCGCCACCGCGACCAATGATTAACACGTCACACGCCTGACGCGCATTCATCTGTTCGATGGCACGAGTAATTTGCGGTGCCGCCTCTTTCCCTTGAACGAGCACTGGGGCGAAGACGATTGCCGCTTGCGGATACCGTCTCCGTAGTGTCGTCGCGATATCGTGAAGTGCCGCACCTTTTGGTGATGTGATGATTCCGACACGTTGCGGAAACGCTGGGAGCACTTTTTTTAACGCTGGATCGAACCACCCACGTTCTTCGAGTTGTTCTTTCAAACGGACGAAAGCTTCATACAGGGCGCCGACGCCATCTTCCGTCATCCGCTCGACGTAGAGTTGCATCTCGCCGGAAGCGAGATAGACGGATAACCGCGCCGTCATGACGACACGCATCCCGTCTTTGATCGGTGATTTCAGGCGACTTGCGTCACGTGCGAACATGACCGCCTTCATCCGTGACTGGTCGTCCTTCAACGTAAAATAAAGGTGACCGGAAGAGTGTCGTTTAAAGTTCGACACTTCTCCCACCACCTGCACTTGCTGTAACAGCGAATCACTTTCAAGTTCACGTTTCACATACCCAACGAGCTCGGAAACTTGAAGTGGGTCATTCATCGTGCTGCCTCGATTGTATTATGGAGCAACATCGTGATCGTCATCGGACCGACACCGCCAGGAACGGGTGTGATCATCGAGGCGACCTCTTTGACCGAATCAAATTCGACGTCCCCGACCAGTTTACCGTCAACACGGTTGACACCGACATCGATGACGACAGCATCCGGCTTGACCATATCTGCCGTAATCAATTTTGGAACACCAACAGCGACAATCAAGATATCCGCTTGACGCGTCATCTCAGAAAGGTTTGCCGTCTTCGAGTGGCAGTAGCTGACTGTCGCGGATTCATTTAAAAATAACATCCCGACCGGTTTGCCGACGATTTGACTCCGACCGACGACGACGACGTGGCTACCTTGGATCGGAACATTCATTTCTTTGACGAGGTGCAGAATTCCATTTGGGGTACATGGTAAGAACGTTGGTTCACCGATCATCATTTTCCCGACTGAGACCGGATGAAACCCATCGACGTCTTTGTCCGGTGAAATAGCGAAGATGACTTTACTCTCGTCGATTTGTTCCGGCAGCGGCAGTTGAACGAGAATTCCGTGGACACTCGCGTCTGCGTTTAGTCGTTCAATCAACTGGAGTAACTCCGATTCTGATGTTTCTGCCGGTAAACGAATCAAATCCGACTCCATGCCAATTTCTTGTGCCGCTTTTTCTTTCCCGCGGACATACGATTGGCTTGCTGGGTCTTCACCGATTAATACAACGGTCAATTTCGGTTGAATACGTTGTTCTTTCAGACGTGCGACTTCTTCTTTCAGCTTCAAACGATACGATTTTGCGATTTCTTTCCCATCGATTACTACTGCCATGATTTGTCCACTCCCCCAAAAAATTCGTTTCACTCTGCACCTTGAAAAAGGTTATCTTTATCTACTTATGAATTTTCTTTGACTGCTTGTTGTGCGACCTTACCAAGCACACCATTGACGATTTTCGTTGCTTCTTCGTCTGCGAACGCTTTTGTTAATTCGATTGCTTCGTTGATTGTAACGCGGATTGGAATTTTCGGTTCGAACATCAATTCATAGACGGCAAGACGAAGAATCGTCCGTTCGATGTTACCAAGACGCTCAAATGACCAGTTGACGAGCGCTGCCCGTAAATGTTGATCAATCTCATCCTTGTTCGTCTCTACACCAACTACTAATTGCTCTACAAATGTATCATATTCTTTGCCTTCTACTGCGAATTCAATGGCCTCTTGTGCAGACAAGTCAGAAAGTTCCATTTGGAACAAAGATTGTACTGCGAGTTCGCGTGCCATGTGTCGTTTCATCATGATTTCACGTGCTCCTTTTTTTGTCGTTCTCAATCAATTAGTTTAGCACATTCCCCTTTTAAAAAACATAGTGAACGCCAAAAAGACGGGAGTAAAATCCATCGACTCCCGTCATCGTTCATTTTACGATTGCTGCTTTTAACTCACGTTCCGCAAACTTCGTCGTGAAGGTTCCCCGGCGGAATACAGGATGCTGTAAGACCTTTTGATGGAACGGAATTGTCGTTTTGACACCCTCAATCCAAAATTCAGCCAAAGCACGCTCCATTTTCGCACAAGCTTCCTCGCGCGTCTCTGCATGGACAATCAATTTCGCAACCATCGAGTCATAGTACGGAGGAATCATGTAACCTGGATAAACGGCACTATCGATTCGGACACCCATACCACCTGGCGCGACGTATTGTGTGACGCGACCCGCATGTGGTCGGAAATCGTGATCTGGATCTTCTGCGTTAATCCGGCACTCGATTGAATGCCCACGGAACTCGATATCCTCTTGTTGAACTGCTAACGGGTGGTCGAGCGCGACTTGAAGTTGTGCTTGAACAAGATCAAATCCTGTAATCATTTCTGTCACCGGATGCTCGACTTGAATCCGAGTATTCATTTCCATAAAGAAAAATTCTTCTGTTTCTTCGACAAAAATGAATTCGATTGTTCCGGCACCCGTATAGTTGATGGCTTTTGCCGCTTTGACAGCTGCCTCTCCCATTTTCAACCGTGTCGCTTCGCTGACGGCTGGCGAAGGAGCTTCTTCAATCAGCTTCTGCATCCGCCGTTGCACCGTACAATCTCGTTCTCCGAGGTGAATGACGTTCCCGTGTCGATCGGCAAGCACTTGGACTTCGACGTGACGGAATTCTTCGATGAAACGCTCTAAATAAACATCGCTGTTGCCAAATGCTTGTTTTGCCTCGCGACGTGTTTCTTCCAGTCCATCAACCAGTTCCTGTTTTGTCCGGGCAACACGAATCCCGCGCCCTCCGCCACCTGCCGTCGCTTTAATGATGACCGGATAACCGATTTCTTCAGCGAGACCAATTGCTTCTTGATCCGTCACCGTTCCGTCAGAGCCCGGCACGACCGGGACACCACATTCAATCATCGTTTTTTTCGCGACATCTTTAATGCCCATCTGGCGAATCGCTTGCGACGTCGGACCGACGAATTGAATACCACATGCTTCACACATCTCCGCGAAGTCAACGTTTTCAGCCAGGAATCCGTATCCCGGGTGAATCATCGTTACGTTTCGATTTGTCGCAACGGCGAGAATATTCGTCACATTCAAATAAGAAGACGTCGAACTGACATCGCCGATGCAATATGCTTCGTCTGCCATTCGGACATGAAGTGCTTCTCGATCCGCTGTCGAATAGACAGCAACCGTCTGGATCCCAAGTTCCTTAGCCGCACGAATAATCCGAACGGCGATTTCTCCACGGTTCGCGATTAGTAGTTTTTCCATTCCCATCACCCCGCTCAAGGACGAATCCGGAAGAGTGGCTGACCAAATTCAACAAGGTCTCCATCTGCGACGAGAATTTCGACGACAGTTCCGGCAATTTCCGAATTTAAGTTATTGAATAGTTTCATCGCTTCTAAAATGCAGACGACTTGACCCACTTCGATTTGATCGCCGACTTTGACGAAAGCAGGTTTTTCAGGATTTGCACGTGAATAAAACGTACCGACCATTAGCGCGTTAATTGTGACCGTATCATCCTTCTCTTCCATGACTTCAGGTACAACAGCCGGCTTTTGTGCCGTTTCCACTACTTTTTGCTGGACAGGTGCTGCCGCGACCGCGTCGTGCTGAGATACTACGACACCGTCCCCTTGTTTTTTAAGCTTTAATTTATACGTGTCTGTTTCTAGAGAAAGTTCATTTACGTTTGATTGATCAAGCATTTCTAACACTTGTTTCAACTGATCGATTTTCATCTTCTTTCCATCCCCCATCTAAACATTCATTCTTAATATTATACCAGGTGCTAATGCCTACTCAAATATTAAGTTTAACTGGTCATACCAGAGGATGCAAGTGCCGGCGAGTGAAAAAATACCCCTTGACTCGGAAACGAGTACGAAGGGGCATTGGCATATCTGTATTATCCGTTGTAGCGTCCTGTGAAATCACCTGTCCGCGTATCAACTGTTACTTTTTCTCCTGCTTCGATGAAAAGCGGCACATGGATGATGTGACCCGTTTCAACTGTCGCATTTTTCTTGACGTTAGAAGCTGTATCGCCTTTGACACCTGGCTCTGCTTCAACAATCGTCATAACGATCGTGTTCGGAAGTTCGAGTCCGAGAATTTCGCCGTTGTAGACTGCGATTTGAACTTCCATGTTCTCAAGGAGATATGGAAGTGCTGCTTCAACTTGTGCTGTCGTCAATTCAAGCTGCTCATACGACTCCGTGTCCATGAAGACATACGTTTCACCCATTGGGTAGAGGTATTGCATTTTGTTACGCTCGATGTGGGCACGTTCGACGCGCTCGCCACCACGGAATGTCATCTCTTGGATGTTCCCGTTACGGATGTTACGCATTTTTGTCCGCACGAATGCTGCACCTTTACCAGGTTTTACGTGTTGGAACTCAAGGACTTGCCAAATCATTCCGTCTGAAGTTTTAATCGTCAAGCCTGTTTTTAAATCGTTTACTGATACCATACTGGTTCCTCCTAAATGTTCATCTTACTTAGAGTGTAATGAGTTCTTTCGATGAAGACGAAAGAATTTCGCGCCCTGATTCGGTAATCAAGACATCATCCTCAATTCGGCATCCACCAACTTGTGGCACATAGATTCCTGGTTCGACTGTCACGATCATCCCTGGTTCGAGCTTCGTTTCCGAACGGAACGAAAGTCCCGGTCCTTCATGCACCTCAAGACCAATGCCGTGACCAGTCGAGTGACCGAAGTATTCGCCATAACCAGCTTCTTTGATGATGTCACGTGTTAACGCGTCTGCTTCGATTCCAGTAATCCCTGGACGAAGTCCGTCTACGCCCGCAAGTTGTGCTTGTAAGACCGTATCGTAGATTTTTTGTAACTCGGAATTAATTGGACCGACCGCAATCGTTCGCGTAATGTCAGAGACGTAACCGTTCAACAATGCACCAAAGTCGAGTGTTACGAGCTCACCCGTTTCAATCACTTTTTGGCTCGCGACACCATGCGGTAACGCTGAGCGGTAACCAGATGCGACAATCGTATCGAATGAAGACGACGTCGCTCCATGCTTACGCATGAAGAATTCGAGTTCGTTCGACACTTCGAGTTCTGTTTTCCCCGGCTGGATGTACGTCAAAATGTGTTCAAAGGTAGCGTCTGCTAGTTTTACCGCTTCCTTAACCATCTTAATCTCTGATGAATCCTTAATCAAGCGTAGGTTTTCGACGATTCCGGTCGTTGGAATCAGTTCGATTGCAGAAGCTTCATCATATGCTTCGAATAAACCAAGTGTCATCGTATCTTTTTCGACCCCAACCGCTCGCACGCGTGCGCCTGCGATGAGTTCACCCATCGTCGCCGGAATCGACCGATCGATTTGAACGATTTCCATTCCTTTGACTTGATCAGCAGCTTGCTCCGTATAGCGGAAATCCGTCACGAAATAAGCATGTTCTGCCGTAACGAGACACGCGCCACTTGAACCGGTGAATCCTGAAATATAGCGAATATTTTCTGCCTTCGTCACGATAAGTCCTGGTAAGTCACGTTCTTTTAAAGCGGATTGTAATGCTTCAATACGATGTTGCATGTCTGTTTCCCCCTTTAAATTATGTAGCGTCCGGATGAAGTAACGCTTCAGTAGCGAGTATATACCCCGTCATCCCAAGTCCACTGATGACACCACGACAGACCGGTGCGATGAGTGAGCGATGTCGAAACTCTTCTCGCGCATGAACATTCGATAGGTGCACTTCGATTGTCGGCACTTCAATCGCTGCGATCGCGTCACGTAAGGCGATACTCGTATGTGTGTATGCAGCTGCATTCAACACAATGCCATCATACCCCCGCGCTGCATGTAGAGAATCAATCAGCGTTCCTTCATGGTTCGATTGTTCAAACGTAAACTCAACTTCCGGAAAACGTTCCATCATCAACGTTTCTAAATCATTCAACGTCTTTGCACCGTATGTTTCCGGCTCACGCGTTCCAAGTAAATTCAAATTCGGTCCATTTAAAACCAATACGCGCACATCATCACCTCCATTCGTCCTTCTGATTGTATCATAAGACGTTTTCCGTCTCCTAAAGATTCACCCGTCATCAAGCAGTCCCCCATAGTTTTTTTGAATAGAATCTAGTAAACTGACGATACACGATATTTTATTTGAGATAGGATGCGTTTAAATATGAAAACCGCAAAAGCTCCCGTCGGTGGACAAGCCATCGTCGAAGGCGTAATGTTCCAAAATGCGACACATGCTGTTTCTGCAATTCGTCGAAATGATGCGACGATTGAGACATTTGAACAGAAAAAGCCGATTCGTCCACGGATTGCGATTGGTAAACGAATCCCGCTTCTCCGCGGACTGTTCGCTCTTGTCGAATCATCTGCGAATGGAGCAAGCCACATGAACTTCGCAAGTGATCGTTACGGCGTTAATCCCGGAGAGGAAGAACCCGAAGAAACGAATCAAGGACAATTGACAAAATGGCTCGGCGTCGCTTTACTTGGTGTTTTATCATTCTTTTTCGGAAAGTTACTGTTTACGCTGTTGCCGGCATTCTTAGCCTCACTATTCAGTTCTTTCCCAGCATTATCCGGCCACTTCGTCCAAAACGTCATCGAGGCGTTGATTAAGCTGACCCTACTGTTTGGATATTTGTACTTGATTTCATTGACACCACTCGTCAAACGATTGTTTCAATACCACGGGGCGGAACATAAAGTCATCAATTGTGTCGAATCCGGTCATCCACTGACCGTCGAAAACGTCAGAAGAAGCAGCCGCCTCCATTATCGTTGCGGTTCAAGCTTCCTGATCTTCACAGTCATCGTCGGTTTCTTCGTTTATTTAATCGTCCCGACCGATCCATTATGGGTTCGACTCGCCTTCCGAATCGCTTTACTTCCCGTTGTCATCGGTCTGTCTTTTGAAGTTCTTCAATTAACAAATAAAGCCCAAAATATCAAGGGATTACGTGTCATCGCCTTGCCAGGCCTATGGTTACAGTACTTGACGACAAAAGAACCAGACGATTCACAGATTGAGGTTGCGATTTATGCGTTTGAAGCACTCGAAAAACAGGAAGATAACATACATGAGAATGCACTGGGTTAATCGATAACAGGGGTGATAATATGATTAGACAACGGATCGGCTCTACATTCGCACTTATCGTGTTACTGTTTGCTTTCGTCGGCTTTGGATATAAGCTTATCAATGATCCTGGCGGTCTGTTTTCACAATTACTGTTCGTTGCAGTTGTGGCGGGAATCATTTTCTTGATCTTTAAGTTCATGACGCGCAATAGCGGTGCTGCAAGCGGCGGAAACGCACAATATCGAAAATCAGTCGCGCAATCGAAAAAATTGCACGGTAAACGAGATCAAGGTCCGCGTCGAACAGACTTTAAGAAAAAACAAATCAAAACGGCGACGAAATCTTCGACTTCGAACAAAGTACGCCCACTTCGCGATCGGTCGAAAGGTCCTAATTTGACCGTCATCGAAGGTAAAAAAGGCAAAAAGAAAAAACGTGCTTTTTAATATTAAAAAGAGAGAGCTGCTAAAACGCAGCCCCTTCTATCGTTCGACCGTCAGCGACTCGTGTCTGCTGACGGTTTTTTATTCTGTCTCGACCCAACCAATGTACGGCAAATTGCGATACTCTTCTGCACAATCGATGCCATAGCCGACGACGAAGTAATCCGGAATCTCAAATCCAACATAATCTGCCGTCAACTCGACTTCACGACGCGCAGGTTTATCAAGTAACGTACAAATCTTCAAAACACCGGGTTTATGCAATTTCATATGCTCGCACAAAAAGCTCAGTGTATGTCCCGTATCAATAATGTCCTCGACAACAACAACATACTTCCCTTCGACATCCAGGTCTAAATCTTTTTTCAATTGAACGCGTCCAGAAGAGACCGTCTTCGCACCATATGATGAACAGGCAACGGTATCGATTTGAACACTTCCTTTAATTTGCCGCATCAAGTCCGCTGCAAAAACCATCGACCCTTTCAACACGACGACAAGGACAATTTGACGCCCGGCCGCATCCCGTTCAATCTCGATTGCGAGTTCACTCACTTTTTTAGCTAAATCAGTTTCTGAAACCAATTTTTCTTTGATGACGATTTCCATAGTATCCGGGTGAATTTCCACCCGTCACCCCCTTCGGTCATTTTCATCGTCAGTATAGCATAATCCGTTCAATTCACGTACTTTTTTATTATTTTATAACTAAACGTTCGTTTATAAGGCGTTTAACGTAAAAAAACAAGCCCACTCAGTCTTCTGGGTGTGCTTGTTGATAATTATGAAGTTCTTCCTGTAAAGCCGGACGTTCAGCGAAAAATTGAATCATCCCATTGATTTTATCAAGTGCTTCGATACTCAAGTGATGTTCAATTCCCTCGACATCTTTATAGATTAGTGACTCTTCTACGCCGACAAGGCGCAAGAAATCTTCTAACAGCGCATGCCGTTCGACAAGTCGTTTCCCAATCTTTCTACCTTTTGCAGTCAACATGAGACCACGATACTTTTCGTAGACGAGGTACTCTTCACGGTCTAACTTTTGCACCATCTTCGTTACAGAAGAAGGGTGTACTCCTAATAGTTCTGCGATATCCGATACACGGGCATACCCTTTTTCTTCGATCAAGATATAAATTTGCTCTAAATAATCTTCCATACTCGGAGTCGGCACGACATCACCTTCCAATCTTTCGCTTTAACGTTTCCAGTTCCATTCATCACTACGATACTTCTCGGCTAACTGTTCAATTTCCTGCCATTGCCGCTCATTGAATTCAAGCGGAACGAATTCCAATTGAAGCGCATCCTCAAAACCACGTGTAAACGCATCACGAACTTCCTCGAATGACACTTCCCGGCCCGCGAGTTCATTCAAGGCAACCGCTTTCCCTGCAAAGCGTGACTTCATCCGTTGACGCATCGTTTCATCTTCATAAAGGAAGCAGTCAAACAATTCACCTTCATCAACCGATAGAGGCACTGATCCATGCTGAAGCACAACGCCTTGATGACGAACTTGAGCACTCCCCGCGACTTTCCGTTTTCCGACTGCCAATTCATAGTAAGAGGCTGCATCAAAACAAACGGCCGATTTCGGCTTTCGTAACTCTTCCTTTTCTTCTTCCGTCATCGGAACTGAAAATTCAACGGGAATACCGAGGTGATGATAGCCTTTCCGGATTCCTTCCGTCAACAGGCGATAACTTTCGATTACAGTTCGTGGTAGTCCTTCTGTCGCCTCTTGAATGACGACACTATATGTGAGTTCATCCGCATGTAAAACCGCTCGACCACCAGTCATCCGTCGAACGATTGGGATACCGAGTTCTTCAATTCGCTTTCGATCGATATCACGTGTCGCACGCTGGAAATGACCGACACTGAGTCCGCGTGGTTCCCATGAGTAAAAACGAAGCGTAGGCGCAATCTCTCCTCGCCCGACAAAAGCAATCAATGCTTCATCAATTGCCATGTTCATTGCCGGCTCTAATGCTTCGGTCGTCAATACTTGCCATTTCTTTACCAAGCGAACACCCCCAAAACGTTTCCGTATAAGTGTATCAGACCCTTTCTATCCTGCGCAACGACGAGTCGATTGCCGAAATCGATTTCGTTTACTATAATGATAGAGATGTTATATGAACGAAGGGGTTGGAAGTTGAATATGGAAACAGGCACAATCATCACAATCGTCTTATGGGTGGCATTGATTGCTTATGTCGTCTGGCGTTTCATGCCAGTCAAAGGCATCACAAAACTCTCGCAAGAGGAATTCCGCGCGAACTACCGTAAGGCACAAATCGTCGACGTCCGGGAAACACAAGAATTTAAAGGGGGTCATATCGTTGGCGCGCGTAACATTCCGGTTAGCCAAATGAAGATGCGTTCGAAAGAGCTTCGTAAAGATATGCCGATCTACTTGTATTGCCAAGGCAGCATGCGCTCTTCACAAGCAGCTAAAGTCTTGAAAAAAGCCGGCTACACGAACTTGTACCAGCTTAAAGGCGGTTTCAAACAGTGGACTGGAAAAGTCAAACGTAGCTAATTCACTATTCAAGCGAAGAACCCTTCCTACGCCTCAGGCTCAGGAAGGTTTTTTTCGCTTGTCGACTCATTGACGAGACGCTCTGATTAAAGAGGTCGTGAACGACAAAAATAGGCATAGAAATGACCGATGATCCAGTAAAAATGGAATCATCGGTCATTTAATTAATGTCGACCGGAAACGTCCGTCATAGGAATCGATCTTAGTCTGACTTACGAGTCAGTTCGTTTTCAGTAACCGTTATGCATGGACTTCCTGTTTCGGCTCATAACGCAACACCGGTTTACGCGCCGCCAATGTCTCGTCCATCCGTTTGACGACCGTCGTATGCGGTGCGTTCAGGACGACGTCTGGCGTTTCTTCGACTTCACGTGCGATTTGGAGCATCGCGTCACAGAACGCATCGAGTGTTTCTTTCGATTCCGTTTCCGTCGGCTCAATCATGATACACTCTTCGACATTCAACGGGAAATAGATTGTCGGTGGATGGTAACCGAAATCAAGCAGTCGTTTTGCGATATCAAGCGTCCGCACGCCAAGTGCCTTTTGGCGACGACCCGACAAGACGAACTCATGTTTACAATAGACATCATACGGTGCGTCATATGCGCCTTTGAGGCGTGCTAACATATAGTTTGCGTTCAAGACAGCTTCTTTCGAGACACGGGCGAGACCTTCTCCGCCCATCGTCCGAATGTAGCTGTAGGCGCGGACATTAATCCCGAAGTTTCCGTAGAATGGTTTGACACGTCCGATTGCATCTTTGCGATCATAATCAAGGATGAATCCTTCGTCTGTTTTTGCGACGATCGGTTTCGGTAAATAAGGGATCAAGTCTTGTTTGACACCGACCGGACCTGAACCAGGACCACCACCACCGTGAGGACCGGTAAACGTTTTGTGGAGGTTCAAGTGAACAACATCGAAGCCCATATCGCCGGGACGTGCAATCCCCATGATGGCATTCGAGTTTGCTCCATCGTAATACAATTTCCCGCCTGCTTCATGGACTGCTTTTGCGATCTCGACGATATCCGATTCAAACAATCCGAGCGTGTTCGGGTTCGTCAACATTAAAGCCGCTGTATCGTCTCCCACTTTGCTCTTTAAGTCTTCTAAGTCAACAAGACCTCGTTCATCTGACAAGACCGTCACGGTATCAAATCCTGCGACAGACGCCGATGCCGGGTTCGTGCCGTGTGCCGAGTCTGGAACGAGTACTTTCGTCCGTTTGAAGTCGCCGCGCGCATGATGATAGGCTTTGATCAACATCAATCCAGTCCACTCTCCGTGTGCCCCTGCTGCTGGTTGAAGCGTCACTTCATCCATTCCCGTGATGACTGCTAACTTTTCTTGTAAGTCATACATCAAACCGAGCGCTCCTTGAATGCTCTCAACCGGTTGAAGCGGATGAATGTGGGCAAACCCGGGAAGTCGTGCCATATCTTCATTGATTTTAGGATTGTATTTCATCGTACATGAACCGAGCGGATAGAACCCGGAATCGACACCGTGGTTTCGGTTTGAAAGTGCCGTGTAGTGACGGACAAGATCCAGTTCCGAAACTTCCGGTAACGCGACATCTTCTTTTCGTACAAAAGAAGATGGCAACATGTCTTCGATTGCTTCTTCTTCGACCGTCGCGAGTGGTAACGCATATGCGACACGACCGGGTTTTGAGATTTCAAAAATCAATGTTTGTTCACTTGATTTATGCATGAGTTAATCCCCCTAACGCTGACACGAATTGATCGAGCTCTTCTTTCGTCCGTAATTCTGTTGCACAGACAAGCATTTCACGACTTCGTTTTGCGTCGTATGTGCCGAGCGGCAATCCACCGATAATTCCCGCTTTAAGCAATTGACGACTCGCTTCTTCCGCATCGATTGGTAATTCGACGACGAATTCATTAAAGCTCGGTCCATCATCGACGATGCGGAAGCCGGCTGCTTTCAATGATTTTTTCAAGGCATGTGCCGTTTGCAAGTTGCGGACCGCTAAATCACGAATCCCTTGTTTTCCGAACGCGCTCATCGCGATCGATGCCGCCAATGCGTTCAACGCTTGGTTGGAACAAATATTTGATGTCGCTTTATCACGACGAATGTGCTGTTCGCGAGCTTGGAGCGTCAAGACGAAACCGCGTTTGCCATCCTCATCCACTGTCTGACCGACGAGACGACCCGGAATTTTACGCATTAAGGCTTTTGTCGTCGTGAAGTAGCCACACGTCGGTCCACCAAAACTTTGGGGAATCCCGAACGGTTGGCAATCGCCAATCGTAATATCCGCACCGAGTTTCCCAGGTGCTTCAAGCAGTCCGAGGGCAAGCGGATTGGCCGAGACGATAAATAAACCGCCTTTTGCATGTGTTGCATCTGCTAACGCTTGTAAATCTTCGACGCGTCCATAAAAGTTCGGGTATTGGACGATGACACATGCGATATCATCAAGTCCGTCTAATTGTTCGATTGCCGTCTCGCCGTCCCGTAACGCAAGCGTCTCGACATCGAGCCCCGGCCCTTTCGCATACGTCCGAACGACATCATGTGCTTCCCGATGAACCCCATTCGACAAGACGATCGTCTTTTTCTTTTTATGGGCACAGGCAAGCATTGCCGCTTCCGCTAGTGCTGTAATGCCGTCGTACATCGATGAGTTCGCGACATCCATTCCTGTCAATTCACAAATCATCGTCTGAAACTCGAAAATCGCTTGCAGTTCCCCTTGTGAGATTTCAGGTTGATAGGGTGTATACGCCGTATAGAATTCTGAACGCAACAACATATGATTGACGACAGCCGGTGCATAGTGATCGTAAATGCCTGCACCGAGGAACGATGGATATTGCTTCGTATTCATATTTTGGTCAGCAAGCTTCGAGAGTGTCCGAATCAAATCTGTTTCCGGTAGCGGAATCCCGACTTCTTCTAACGTCCCTTGGTCGCGGACAGCGGCTGGAATGTCTGCTAGTAAATCTTCAATCGAATTTGCACCAATCGTCTGTAACATCTCTTTTTCATCTTCTTGCGTCATCGGTAAATAACGAAAATCCATCTATAAGTCCCCCTTAGTTGGCTCGACGATAAAACGGTGTGTTCACACGTTTTGCGGCTAGTTTCTTTCCACGTACTTCCACTTCGAACTGGTCCTCTGTCGCATATTCTGCTGGCACGAGCGCCAAGGCAATGGCTTTACCGATTGTCGGCGGCAACGTCCCTGTCGTCACAAAACCAACAGTCTCTCCATTCAGTAAAACCGGAGCATCCTGACGGACAATCCCTTTATCGACGAGTTCAAGTCCAATCAAACGGCGTGGTGCGCCTTGTTCTTTTTGTTGTGCGAGCACATCTGACCCGATGAATTTTTTCGCTTGTGGTTTGACGGCAAACCCCATCCCTGCTTCGATCGGTGAAATCGTCGCCGATAACTCATGACCATAGAGTGGTAAACACGCTTCAAAACGTAAAGTATCACGCGCGCCAAGACCACATGGAACGACACCTGCTTCAAGTAGTGTCTTAAAGACATGTTCTGCATCTGCTGCCGGCATATATAACTCGAATCCATCTTCTCCCGTATAACCACTGCGCGAAACTAACATGTCGATGCCTGCCACTTTCCCGTAAACGAACCGGAAAAATTTAATTTCATTTAATGCGAGCTCCGTCATCGCCGACAGGACTTCTTCTGCTTTAGGACCTTGGACGGCAATCTGCCCATACGCATCCGATTGGTTTTCAAGTAACACGTTTCCTTCTAGATACGAACGAAGATGCGCTTCATCTTTCTCGATATTCGAGGCGTTGACGACTAGTAAATATTTTTCCTCTTCCAGTCGATATACAAGCAAGTCATCGACCGTCCCACCATCTTCTTGACATAAAACATTGTATTGAGCCTGTCCAATAGCGATCTTAGAGATATCATTCGACAGCGTCTTTTGAAGAAACGCTAATGCTTCAGGACCTGTCACTAACAATTCTCCCATATGAGATACATCGAACATCCCTACTTGTTCACGTACTGCAATGTGTTCTTCCTTGATTGATGAAAACAGAACCGGCATTTCAAACCCTGCAAAATCGACCATTTTCCCCATCGGTGCGATCGTTTCAAACAATGGCGTTCTCTTCAATGTCGTCTGACTCATACATATCCCCCTATTTACGAACATTTTATGTTCCTTTTCTCTTTAATGTTCAACTTTCATTTACATTCTATCAACTTCAAACCTATTTTTCTAGGTTTATTCGGAAATTGAACAAAACTAAAGAGAGAAAGGACGAAGTCCCTTCTCTCCTATTGTTTCACATTCGCTCAATGAAAGCCATTTCAAAATTGCTTGAGTCCAGCTGTATGTTGAACTTCTGTTGAAAGTCGTTGCCCTTCAACCATTAGTTGACGCGCCCCTTGCTCAACACGCTTCCCTTCACTCACAAGATGATCGACATTTCCTTTAATTTGATCAATCCGATTCGTCGTATGGTCGACGCCTGCCTGCAACGTTTGCTGACGGATCGTAAATCGCTCCAACAACTGTTTTACAAGCCGTAAGTCTTGTGAAATCTTCTTTTTATAAAGCACAAATCCATAAGCAACTAAGCCGAGGATCGCTACTACAATGATTCCAAGGTTAATCCAAATCATGACTTTTCCTCCAATACCGATTCTATTTCTGCCGTTAGCTCCCGAATCGATTTCATTCCCTCTAAACGAAGATCCGCACCGTCTGCATAGATAGGACGTCTGCGCATATACAAAGACTTCACAGTCTCGTACTTCCCTACTAAGGGACGATTTCGGTCCGACTCAATTCGTCTCCAAATCGAATCGAATGGTGTATCAATCCAGATTACCGTACCCGTTTCCTTCATCCATGTACGATTTTCGGGTCGTTCAATGATTCCACCACCTGTGATGACAATTTGAGATTGACTGTTTCGTAACAATTCGCTTTCGCGCGCTCGAAACCCTGCCTCACCATGTGCTGCAAAAAAATCAGCAATTGATTGACCATACTCTTGAACAAAACGTTCATCCAGTTCATCTACGTCATATCGTTCGCTTAACTTCCGACCAATCGCTGTTTTACCAGTTCCCATAAAGCCAATTACATAAACCTTATCCATCCGAAACGACCGCCTCGATTCTTTGTCCATTATCTAAGACTGCTTCCATTTTAAAGCCTTTATCCGTTCGGATACAAGTAACTCGTCCAATCGGATAACGGATCGTCTCATCTTGGCGACAGTCATGTGATGCCGCTCTGACAAGGGACTCGAGTTGAAGCGCCTCTTGCTCTAGCTTATACTGTTTGATGGTCTCATCCATCCGCATACAACCTAGTAGCATCATGGCACCAATTCCTATCAGAATCAATAAGGTTTGAATCAGGATGAACCCGGTTTCTTGCAGGCGTAAGTTCGAGACCGCTGATTGAGTTCGATTACGATTCGGGCACCGTCTTCTTTGATTCGATAATGCGTCACGTCGTGGGCATACGTCAGTTCGCCTCCAAACTCTTTTTTGAGCCGTATTTGATTTTGTACACGAACGAGCCGCCATTTAATCGGCTCCTCTCCTGGATCGACATCCCGCCCCCTCAGCTCTTCTCCTACTAATCCACACTCAATGCTGCGCCACATCAATCGTTCGACGGTATGAAAAAACAGGTCCTCTTCCATCCATTCTGTTTGGTTGGCGTTGCTAACGAGTTGTGTCATCGTCAATAATCCAAGGAGTAATAGAGGACTCAACCAAAGGACCATTGAAATTTCGAGGAGGGTCGTTCCGGATTCGGCTCGCAAGGCATAACGTTTCAAGACACCACTTCCCTTCCTCGACACGATACCCCGTCGAATCACCCGCCACTTGCTTCGATGCCATCTCGTCCAAGCGCCGTGTCTCAACAATTAACTGTGTTTTTTGTTTTTCGAAATTCAAGTAAGGATCAATCGCTAATACTAAGAACAAACTGATGGCGACAAGTGAAAGTGTCACTTCAAGGAGAGTGAATCCACGCTCTTCCTCCGAGCAAACAACTCTTTTTACCTTTGACCGCATGCCATTTCACCTCATTTGTTGAATCAACATTTGATAATTTCCGAGGAGGAATTTTATTTCATATTCTTGTTTTGCTGAACGGCAGTACCAGGTCGAGGCATAGGTCGAATGATAACTTTTAAAGTAAATCACTCGCCCGGTCGTCGGGATGATACAACTATGACCAGGTTGAAACGTTCTCTGCCACAGGATTCGATCGTTCACCATGATAAAATATCCCGTTCCGTCTGCACGCCATCGAAATTGAATGGTATTTTGATTATCCGTTTTGGAGTATTGCAGTAACCGTAACGTCTGAAAATCTTGCCGCATCATCGCAATATCTTGTTCGAGTAAATAAATTGCCGGGCGCCGATCAATAACAGTCGGCAATAACAATAAGCACAGCAGACCTGTAATCATTAAGACTCCACTCATTTCAATCAATGTAAACCCGTCACTTCGTAAGTTCGCCTGTTTTTGAATCATAGGTATACGTCTCCTGATCGCAGAGCAGTTCATTTGGTTTTTCAGCAGTACCACGGTTAATCGTCTGCAATGTTTCCGGATATTTTTTTTCTTTCGCATAGTAGAGGTTGACCTCGGAACGAATGACACGGATGTTCGCTTCACAACTAACACCTTTCGCTTGATCTTTCCCGCTCGTCATCGTCGGAATTAATACGAGCAGCAGTAGCGAAATAATTAATAAGACAGCAGCCATTTCAAGTAAAGTGAATCCAAGTTCGTTTTTCAAGAATCGTCTCATAATCAAAACTCCTTCTTTCTTCAAAATGGAAGTTGTTGAATCGCCAGTTGGATCGGGTAGTACAAAATAAAAAATAAGCTGCCTGTCATGATCGTCAAGCCTCCATACAAGACCGGTTCAATCAACAGCAGTTTTTTCTCTAACTCTTCTTCAATCGATTCATGCAACAAACTGGCTTGTGCTAGCAATAATGGACCTAAGTCACCACTTTCTCGAGCAAGGTGAACGAGCCCAACGGTTTCAACATCAATGATTTTTTCTTGTAAGATGGCTTCAGATAACGAGGTGCCCGCTTGTTGATGTTGGTGAAGCATCGCGTACATTTGTTGTTTCTTTCCCGTCTGCCCCTGTTCAAGCGAGCGGAAAGCCTCTTCTAACGAGAAACCTGCGTCAATAAAGGAACCAATCTCAATCGTAAACAAGTAACTGTAATACAACTGAAGGAGTTTCTGAATGATTTTAAACTGTAATAGCCGTTTGACCGGAATCAGACGAAAGGTGAGAAGGAGGATTGAAAGTAACAGAATCGGAGTCGCTGCAAGGACGTACTTGGCTGAAGGGTGTAAAATCAAGACTAAAAAGCGCGGAAGACTTTCTGGACTCGACATCTCGAGCAGGGAAGGAAACACGTAGAGGGCATAAAACATGAAAAGTAACATCAAGCTTGAGGCGAGGACGAGTGGATACCGCGCCATTTTCCAAAATTTCTTTTTCATTTGATTTTCTAACTCCAGCAAGCGAATGACCTGTTGTAAAATCATCAAGGGGCGTTCCGTTTGATCACCCACCTGAAGCAGACGTTGGAGCGAAGGGGACAAGGCGAGTGGTTCTAATGCGATGGATAACGGATTTCCGCTCTCTAACCGACGTTGGATTTCTTCAATGACCGGCAGAAGGATCGGCTCTTCGAATCGTTGTAAGATTTCTAACGTTTCTTTCGTCGAAATGCCTTTTGACAATAGTCGATGAAATCGGTTTAAAAAGCGACATTTGCTGTTCGTGTTAAGTTTTCTACTGTACAGTGGACATGCCCCTCCTCCCGGTAAAGATGAATGATTTTTTTACAGACCGCTAACTCCTCCCCTGAAATCCCTAGTGATTTTAAGCGTAACAACACTTCATTGACTGTTCCGGCATGTAAAGTAAATACGACGACGTGCCCACTAAGAGCAGCATTGATCGAGAGTCGTGCCGCTTCAGCAGTTCGAACTTCCCCAAAAGCAATCCAATCCGGGTCTGCCCGAAGAATTTCCTCAAAACAACGTGTCGCGTCAAAACCGGCCTTTTCATTTAACTCAAGCTGTAAGACACCAGGAACCGTACATTCGACGGGGTCCTCGACAGAGATGATCCGCTTGCCTTCCATCGATGCCATCAAGGAATAGAGCATCGTCGTCTTACCTGCCCCCGTCGTCCCAGAAATGATGATACAACCGTGACTTTGTTGTTGAAGCCATTCTAAATCCTCAATCGGATTGAGAAGCGTCGATGCAATCTCACTCGAGACAACCGCCCGATAGAAGCGCCATGACATCGCGTCCCCGTGACGACTTGGTAAAATCGAGACCCGCATCCCGCTTTCGTCAACCGGATAGACACCACTTTGCGGAATCCGTTCATTTTGTTCTTTCAAGTTGGATTCATACCGAATATGACTAACGATTGAACTGTATTGACTAAAAGGGATTGCTTCTTGTTCCTTTAATCCGTCGGCCGTCCTACAAATGACACGCGCCATCTGTTCATCTGGAACAAAATGCACATCGGTGACACCACCTTTTGCAAATCGCTGAATCAATTGACTGACAAGTTCTCTCAACATGACACCTCCTTACTTAAAAAAGTACAAAAAAAAAGAAGCCCGAACAACTCGGCTTCTTTAAGATACTTGGGCGATTAAGCGTGCTTTGCGCTTCGCTAGTGTTTCAAGACCTGGTTTATCATACCCGATTACGAGTTGTTTGCCATCAGTAATGATTGGACGACGTAACAGTTTCGGATTATCGCTCATCAATCGGAGTAGTTCGCTTAATTTCATATCCTCTACATCAATCCCAAGATCTTTGAAAGCTTGGCTGCGTGTTGCGAGTAAACTTTCGATGCCGTCTGTCGATAATTTCAACAATTCCATCAATTCGTCCACTGTCGGAGCATTTCTGAACAGATGGCGTTCTTCTACATCAACATGTTCCTCTTTTAACCATGATTTCGTTTTACGACAAGATGTACAGCTCGGATACGTGAAAAATATCAACTCATTTGCCATTGTTGCTCCTCCTCTCAAAATATGCGCTTCTCATTACAGAAACTATACCACGGTTTTTTTGCTTTGTACACCTTTTGTACAACTATTGTACAACTTTTTATTAAACTTCATCTTTTGTTCACAGTTATTCCTCAACAAACACTAGAACATGATGGACGGATGATTGTTTGCTTGGTAAAATAAGTACGTATATTGACTATCTGTCGGATTTAGGGGGTTATATGAATGGGGAGAATGTACCGCGTACTCGGATTTTGGACTGGAATCATTGCAGTCATGGCATTTATCGGCGCACTCGGCGGCGACGCGAGCTCAAGTGAGCATACGGATTCATTTTTAGTTATGGGCTTTGTCTTCTTGGCACAAACTGTCTTCTTTGCAGCATTAGGCTATCTTCGCCTAACTGAAAAAACGTATGTCTACATCTTTGCAGCTTACTTAACAGTATTCTTTATCGTCTTCACGTATTGGTCCAACTTCCAGATGTAAAATAAAAAAACGCCTTCTCTTCAATCGAAGAGAAGGCGTTTTTTTACACGTAATCAAAAGAACGGGTTGTTCTTAACTTCTTGACGCAATGTTGTCGTCGGACCATGTCCAGGGTAAAACGTCGTGTCATGCGGCAATTCAGCGATGATTCGATCAATCGAGCGCATCAACGTGTCTTGGTCGCCACCATGTAAGTCCGTCCGCCCAACACTCTGCTTAAACAACAAATCACCGGCAAAGGCAACCCGCTCATTTTTGAAGTAGAACGTAACGCTACCAGGCGAATGCCCAGGCGTTTCGAGAACATGCATGTTAAAACTACCGATTGAGAGTGGTCCAGGCTCTAACCGATGCTCAGCCGGTTTGACTTTGACCGGCGGCACACCAAACTTAGACGATCCATTTAAATCGGGATTCGCCAACCATTTTGCTTCTTTTTGATGAAGATAGACTGGAGCCGATGTGAATCGTCTCAACATGTCAACGCCACCGATGTGATCAAAATGAGCGTGTGTTAAGAGGATTGCTTCGACTTGCGCGTTCCGCTGTTCGATTTCGTCAAAGAAACGCATATCTTCCGTCCCCGGATCAATGACGAGACATTTCCCATCTCGAAAAAGAAGGTATCCGTTTTCCGAGGCGATACCTGAAGTAATACTTACGATTTCCATATGATCAGACTCCTTTTAAACATCATTCTTTTCTACTATACACGAAATTGTCGAAAGTTCCCTCTTCCCCCTCTCGACTTTAGGCGGATAGTCAGCTAAACTAAAAAGTGAGATTTAAGTGAAATCTTCGTGAACTTCATAACGTGATTTTTAAGGGGGAGTACGTCATGCATTTGGATCAACCAATCGGTTGGCTTTTCTTCATCGTAGCACTCGTCGGTGTTTGGGCCGTCGTCCGTTCACTTAAGAAACGCCAAATGTTTCCACTCGTATTTGCTGGACTGACTGTTGTACTATTCGGCTGGTTCGGTATTGCGACGCTGATTTTCGGTGGAATCCCATCGTAATCGTTGGATAAACATTAAAAAGGTGAGCTTTCTCGTCGAGAAGGCTCACCTTTTTTTGTCGTCATAAGTCTTGCGAAACGAATCATGCGAACAAAAGAAAGCCGAAATCCCTTAAGACGTAGAGGGATTTCGGCTATTTTAGTGTTTATCACGACTTATTTAGACTTTTGTAAGAAACGTAGCAAGTCACCGTAAATGACTTTGTCCGACAGACCGAGTTCTTTTTCTGACTGCTTGACTGCCTCTTTACAGATGGCTCCATTTTCTTCATCCGTCACTTCTTCACCTGTTTTCCGGTCATAACACGTTTCTTGTGTATAAACGGTTTTATCGGTGATGATAGACCCATCACGGAACAAGGCGTAATCTTTATGTTCTTTTGAGAACAAGTCTGTTCCGAATAAGACTTCATCCTTAAAGTCTTTTCCTAATAGGTGGAGCAACGTTGGTTTCATGTCGATTTGACTCGCCACTTCTTCGTGCTTCACACCTTTAGTTTGTCCTGGTAAGTGAATGACGAACGGAACACGTTGCAACTGAGCGACGTCATATGCCGTCAACTCATCTTTTTCGAGGAGTTCCGCCATCGCCGCGTTATGGTTCGTCGAGATTCCGTAATGGTCACCATACAACATGAAGATTGTATCGTCCCATGTACCATCCTCTTTCAGACCATCGATGAACTTACCGAGTGCCATGTCTTGGTATGCGAGGGCTTGGACATAATGATTCAATGTCGTCGAGCTCGTCTCAAGCGGTGGGACAAGTTCATCTTCCGGTTTCGGCATTTCGAACGGATAGTGGTTCGTCAATGTGATGAACTTCGAATAAAACGGACGTGGAAGATCTTTCAACATTGGTAACGACTGTTCAAAGAACTTGTCGTCGAGTAAACCCCACTCCGTTAAATCATCCGGGTTACCGAGATCATAATCTGTCTCCGAGAAGAAACGATCGACACCAAAACTATTGTAAACGATGTCACGATTCCAGAACGATTTATTGTTCGCATGGAACACGGCAGAATAATAGCCGTCTTCTTTTAACATCTCTGGTGTTGCCCGGAATTCATTTTCCCCATTCGTAAAGAACGCAGAACCACGACCAAGTGGATAGATTGAATTCTCTAAGATGAATTCAGCATCCGATGTCTTCCCTTGTCCCGTATTATGGTAGAAGTTATCCCATGAATGTGACTCTTTAATTAATTTGTTTAAGTTCGGTGTGATTTCTTGACCATTCGGCGCTTTCAGACCAACCGCAAATGATTGGGCCGATTCGAATGACATCACGATGACGTTTTTACCTTCGTACTTACCGAACATGACCGGGTTCGGCTCAGCATACTTCGACGCGACGAAGTTTTGAACTTCCGACAATTCAGAACTGTCCGCAAGAGCTTTTTGTGCTGATGTTTTTGATTGAATCAACGCGTCATACATATGGAAGTTAAACGTTCCGATATTTTTGACGAGTAGTTCGCGGTCAAATGCCCGTGTCAATAGTTCCGGACGTTCCGTTTCAGCAAGTGCCAAGTTTCCAAGGAAGACAGCAGTTGCTGCGACGAACGCTAAAATCGCGCGTCCTCGTGACGCGACATTTTTAGACATGTCCATTTTCCGTAAGAAGAATGGAAGAATCAATAGATCGCCGACAATCAATAAGTCTGCCCATGTCAACAATGATGTAAGCGATGCTGAGACCGTCTCAGCATTTGATGTTTGGAACAAGACCGGTAACGTCAAGTAGTCATTGAAAAAGCGGAAGAAAATGATGTCCGCATAAAGAACGAGCGTCGCCAGGACGAGTATTCCGTAGATGAACCATTTTTGAACGTTACCACGGAAGAAGAAACTAAATCCAAACATGAAGAGCGCCGAACTGATTGGATTAATCAGTAAGATGAATGCTTGTGCTGAATTCGTAATCGGAACATCGAAAAACAGCGTGTATGCTACATACGTTTTTAACCAAATCAACAATGTCGCAATCCAAAAAAGTTTATGTTCTGTGTAGGTGCTTTTCACACCTTGGCCTACCTTTAGTCGCATGCGCGACCAAATGCCAGAGTCTTGCTGCATAAAAACCTGCCTCCTAATATACGTGTGTTCTTGACCTGGAACTTTTACACGTCAATCCATATTCTATTTATACCCGTATCACGTGAAAATTTTACGCTTACTTTTACAAAAATGCAACCTGAACAAAGCAGATACTTAACAATCACATACTTTCCTTACGTTTGTAAACAAAAAAAAGATTCGCAAAAGCGAACCTTTTTCTGAAATTTAATGAAATCATTTTTTCAAGAACATTTGTTTCGCAAGCCATGCACAACCGATGACACCTGCGTCATTCTCAAGTTCAGCAATTTTGAAAGTCGTCGACTCAAACACACGCGGTAACGCGAAGCGTTCAAATTGTTTTTTGAGCGGTACCATCAAAGCATCCCCTGCTTTTGAAACCCCGCCACCGATAACGATCATTTCCGGATTGATGCTGTTCGCGAGATTCGAGATTGCTAATCCGAGATGGAACGTCACTTCCTCGACGACTTCCGTCGCAATCCGGTCGCCCTTCGTATAGGCATCGAAGACATCCTTCGCCGTCACGGCTTGAATATCGTTCAGGACCGTTTGCTGTCCTTTTCGTTTTTCGAGCCCGAGACGTGCCACACCGGTCGCAGAGGCGATCGTTTCAAGACATCCTTTTCGTCCACAACCGCACAGGACGCCGCCTTCTGCTAACATCGTGATATGCCCGATTTCTCCTGCCATCCCGACTGTCCCGTGAACGATTTGACCGTTCGTAATCAATCCACCACCGACGCCTGTCCCGAGTGTCACAGCAAGTAACTCCGTCGCTCCACTACCGGCACCTTTCCACATCTCACCAATTGCCGCTGCATTCGCATCATTTTCAATAACAGCCGGTAAACCCGTCAATCGTTCAAATTCACCAATCAACTCAAAGTTATTCCAACCGATGTTGACGGCACGTTCGACGACACCGGTATTAAAGTCGATGAAGCCTGGTGCACCGATTCCGGCACCAACGAAGTCTTCCGGGCGTTTATTACTCTCTTTACATTTCTCAAAAAAAGATGTCGCGATGTCGCCTGGAATCTGTTCCCCATCATTCAGGATGACCGTCTCAATCTCCCATTTCTCAACGATGATGCCTTGTAAATCAAGAATTGCCATCTTGACTGTCGTTCCACCAATATCAATCCCGAGTAACCATTTCATCTGCATAGCTCCCTTATTCGTAAATGATTTCATCTCTATTAGTTTAGCTGAACGGCAATCTTGTGCAAAGGGTTGCACAAGACTTTTTCTTACGAATGTCGTGATTTTTTCAATTCATGTGCCAAAATCACTTTCGCTGAATCATATTGCTTTTTTTCTAACACACCGGCTTGCTCGAGTTCATCGAGTTCGAGCATCATCATTGCTATATCCGACTCGCGATCGCCTAAGTAGACGATCGTCCCGTACGTTTTCAATAACTGTTGCACATCATAAAGTGTTTTCATCATTCATTTTCTCCTTCACGAACACATTCAGTAAATCATACGTCGCTTGAAGTGACGCTTCATGCGTCCGTTCATACGAGTGACTCGATTCGATTCCTGGACCAAGCAGTCCATGACGGACGTCGTGCCCCGCACTGACGGCTGCTGAAGCGTCGGAACCGTAATAGGGATAGATATCGACCTTATACGGAATCGAATGGCTTTGAGCGAGACGTGTGAACTGATGACGTAACGCAAGGTCATACGGTCCTGAGCTGTCTTTTGCACAGATTGATACCGTATATTCATCCGAGTGTTGTCCTTCTCCTAATGCGCCCATATCGACAGCGATGTATTCTGCGACGTCTTCAGAAAAACCGGCATTCCCACCAAATCCGACTTCTTCATAATTCGAAATCAGAATTTGCGTCGTATGCGGTAATGTCTCGTTTTTCCATTCCTTGATCAGTTCGAGCAACAGGGCGACGGATGCTTTATCGTCCAGATGACGTGATTTGACGAAGCCTGTTTCGGTATGAATAAATCGCGGATCAAACGTCACGATGTCACCGACTTCAATCCCTGCTACCCGTGTCTCTTCTGCCGTCGTTGACCGGATATCGAGTCTCACTTCGATGTTCGTCGCATTTCGCTCTTCAGTGTTCGTCACGCGTGACGTATGGACGCTTGAGTGATGGAACAAAATCGTTCCCGAGATCGTCTGTCCGTCCATTTTATGGACGAGACAGTTTTCACCTTCGATCGCCGTCCACGCATAACCGCCAAGTTGAGATAACGTCAGTCGCCCCGTCGGCAAAATCTCTTTGACCATCGCCCCGAGCGTATCGACGTGTGCTGTCAACAAACGAATCCGTGAAGACTGTCCGGGCAACGTAGCGAGCAATGCTCCCTTTTCTAACTTTTTATACGTAATTCCTTCTGCTTTAAATCGATTTTCTACATATGTAAGAGCATGCGCGGTAAATCCAGTCGGACTTGGGATTTCTACTAATTCACGAATCGTCTCAATCACAGCTTTCATCTTGTTCGCTCCTCGTTTGACGTCCTTTTTAAGGAAGGACGGCTTATTTTAATGAAATCGTTTCCTTCTTATGATACCAAATATCTCTCTCCAGTCGAAAAAGAATGCACAATCAAAAAAAGCGACCGCCTGCTATGAAAAAAAGCCATAGCAACAGTTGCGCTACGACTTTCATCCTTTAAATGACTTCTTAACTCTTTCATTTAGACGTATTTTTTCATCCAAATGTCATCTCGATACGTCCCATCCTCTAGTTTGACCGAATCAGGGTCTTCTGCATATACTTCGAAACCAAGTGATTCATAGAGTTTTTGAGCAGCTTCATTTCCTGACAAGACGGCTAGAATGACTTGTTCGACTTCCGGAATTTGTTTCGCCTCTTCAATCAAGGCCTCCATTAGGGCGCGACCCGTGCCCCCACGATAATCCGGTGAGATATAGACACCAGAAATCATCGCCTTATGTGATTCCCGTGACAGTTCGTACGGTTTGACCTGACCAAATCCAAACAATGTATCTTCATCGAATATCCCGATCCAAACTTCATCAGACTCTGGATCTCCTTCTAGCCCCTCTTGAACTTCTTCGAGTGGCGTTTGTTGCTCATCGTCAAAAGAATGACCAAATGCATCCGGATGATTTTTTAGACCTTCGAGGCGTAAGCGCCAATACTGTTCTGCATCTTCCTTTGTTAACGTTCGAAATGTATACATGACTATCGTTTCTCCCCTTTGTGAGTTTTCTAATGTTTCTTAAGACATGAAAAACTCTTCTATCCCTAACATAACCTTTTTCTAGTAAAATAAAACCTAGTTTTCAGATTTTTTATCGCGTCCTTTTTTCTAATCAAAAAATCGTACCCACTGAAACCCCATTTGCCCGAGTTCAGTGGGTACGATTGACGCTTCCGATTTAACGTAAGACAGGTTCCATCGTTTGACGTAAAACTTCCGCCGAATGATGGAATTTTTTTAATTCCTCATCCGTCAGCGACACCTCGATAACTTCGCGCACACCTTGTCGGTTAATCACGGCAGGTACACCGATATGAATACCAGAAATCCCGTACTGTCCGTCAACGTGCGCTCCTACAGTCAACAAACAGTTCTCGTTCCCGAGAATCGCACGGACGATCCGAACGAGACCAAGTCCAATCGCATAGTATGTTGCACCTTTTCGTTCAATGATATGATAGGCTGCATCGCGTACATTGATATAGATTTGATCTAAATCTTTTTGAGAATAACGATCGTCTTCTGCAAGCAGTTCATCAATCGTTTTTCCATAGATTCTTGAGTTGCTCCAGGCAGCGAATTCCGTGTCGCCATGCTCACCTAAAATATAGGCGTGGGCGTTTCGTGAATCGATATTAAAGTATTCTCCTAACATTTGGCGCAAGCGTGCCGTATCGAGTACCGTTCCTGATCCGAAGACGCGTGACTTTGGTAAACCAGAATATTTCCATGCTAAATGTGCCATGATATCAACGGGATTTGATGCGACGACGATGATGCCGTCAAATCCTGATTCCATGATTTGGCGCATCATTTCTTTCATGATTAAAGCATTTTTCGCAACGAGGTCAAGTCGTGTCTCACCCGGTTTTTGTGGTGCACCGGCCGTGATCACGATGACTTCGGCATCTTTACAATCCCCGTAATCCCCTGCCCATATTCGCATCGGCGAAGAACTGAATGGCGTCCCGTGATTTAAATCCATCGCTTCCCCTTCAGCTTTTGCTTTATTCACATCAATGATGACAAGTTCTTCACAAAGTCCAGCTGTCGTCATTTGATACGCAAAACTTGATCCTACTGCCCCCGCACCAATTAACGCAACGCGTGTAACTTTAGCATGTAATTCCATCCGATATGTCCACCCTTCCAAACAAATTAAAAGTTTGTTAACTATCTCACAATTAGATTGTAACATCTTTCACAAACTATTAAAGACTGTGTAAACGGTCACATTTTGTCTAATTTGTGTCAACAATATCCTAACATAAGGAAGTCAGGTACTTCACCTTCCATTACCACAATCGATACAACATGAAACCAATCAGCCCCGCTAGCGTACTGGACAAATAATTAACGGCGTCATTCCCTAGCCACTTCCACCCTCGGACATATTGTGTCGTAGTACCATGATGGATTTTTTTCTCGGTTTCTTTGCCACAAATCTGACAACGATACTTTCGTTGGACGGTAGCGCCTAACACCGTATCGAGAATACTGCCAAGGACACCTCCGGCCGCGACGATCAACCATTGCTTTACGGACAAATCGAATAGAATATCACCCGCTGTCGCGATAAATAATGCACCGATGATTGTCGCGAGTGTCCCGAGTAAGGATACCCCGCCGCTCGTTCCTCGTAAGACCGGTTTAAACGTCCGGATTGAAATCGGTTCTTTTTTAGAAAGCGGACCAATCTCGGATGCCCATGTATCTGCATTCGAAGCAGCAATGACAATCAAGAAAACTAATAAAAAATCAAATTCATTTGTCAGTACAACGCCTATCGAAGCAAGCATAGCGGTTCCACCGTTGGCAAGTACTTGCCAACCATCTCGTGCACCATCCTTCTCGACGATTTGATCGACGGACTGCTTGCGTGCCTTACCGAGTTTTGATAACAGGCTAGAGCTACCGAAGAATAACAGTAACAGGACTAATCCTTCGGAATCGAGCGCATAGACAACCGTGCTGCCGACAAGTATCGTCAAGAATGCACCGCTTTTCGTTAATAATCCGAATTGATAGCCAGCATATCCGAGGGCTAAGCAGATGAATAGAAGAACAGTTAATGACATTGAATGACCTCATCTTCAGTGACAATTGTATCAACCGGGCGATCAAATGATTCTACTTCGAATCGTTCCACGACTTGAACGGCAAATGCAATCGAAAGCGTCGGACCTGAAAAATCAATCAACGCACGATCATAAAACCCACCGCCCCATCCTAAGCGATAGCCATTACGCATATAGGCACGACCCGGTACGATACAAAGATCAATCGTCGGCAATGGAATTTCAAAAGCAGTTGCATCCGGTTCAAAAATCCCCATCGAATTCTCAATCAGTCGACTGCTTGACGAATGTTCAAAAAATCTCATTTCTTGACCAATGACCTTCGGAATGACGACACGTTTTCCATCCGCCCATGCTTGTTGAATGACTCGTTCCGTTGAACATTCGTTTCGAAACGAGAGGGTCACCGCAATTGACGTCGCATTCATCCATTCTGGCAATACAAATAACTGCTCTGCAATTCGTCGTTCCCGCTCCTGCCGGTTTTCCAACCGGTTCAGTCGCTCTGCGATTACCCGTCGCACCGCTTTTTTATTCATATAGTATTCCCCCATTCACAAAAAAAGCCATCACACAAGGTGACGGCTTCCATCTCAATTATTTTACTTCACGGTGAAGTGTGTGCTTACGGAGACGTGGGTTGTATTTCTTCAACTCAAGACGCTCTGGGTTGTTACGCTTGTTCTTTTTAGTGATATAAGTACGGTCACCAGTTTCAGTGCAAGCCAAAGTAATTTTAACGCGCATGGGATTCCCTCCTATCTAGCTCTCAATGTATCAAGTGTTTTTGCTTTACATAAGGTTAAGCATACTCAAGTATCGTACCAAGAAAGGAACGGAATTGCAACTGTTCATCCGTTCTTTTTCTGAATCGCCAATTGTTCGTATGGTTTTTCAAGGTTCACTTGGAATTCAAGCGGTTTTTGAGCAACATGATAATCATTTTCGATTCCTTGTCTCGCTTCTTCACGTTCTAAATAAATCAATTGTGAATGACGAAGTGCTTCGCCCTCTAATCGTTTAATCGCAACAACTAAACCACCGCTACTCGCTGGAGAACGTTCACTCTCAAGATTGTACACATTGCTGACAAGCGGCAACTGGTTGATCTCAGCAAACGATTGAGCAGCCGACGCCGTCTCCATCGTAAAGTTATGGACAAGGCGGAATTCTACGATTTTATGCAGGGCTTGCGCTTGACGCAACACGGCAAGATTTAATCCGGCCAACTGATTGTAAGTCTGAACGAGCGGTAGACCCGTCATGCGGACGCCGTAAATATGAACGCCATCTTCAAATCGATAAGCCGTCTCATTTTCTGTGATGACATAGACATTTTCTCCCGCTCCTGCCAATCGCTTCGCAAACTCAGCAATTGGTCGGTTCGAATCTTGGTAATCTTTTGCGACGAGTAAAATCGCGGCATCGTTCCATGACGTTTCACGTTGCACCGCAACATAGTAGTCATGCGTCGTCAAATAGACGTCAGGTTCAATATCTTCATCTGCTAGGAAAGGATATTCGGCATAACGCGCTTCAAGCCATTCCATCGTCAATTCTTTTTCATCCAGTAGGCGTTCCGTCTCTTCAAATCGCTTAATATGTTCTCGGAATCGATTTGCCGCATATTGTGCCGTCGTCTGTCCATCGAGAATGAACGGCCAGTCGCTCGAAACCGCGAGCAAGTATTCACGAATCAATTGACGTTTTGCTTTGACCGTCAAACCATCTTGATGACGATTACGCGCCATGACACCGGCTAATCGTTTTTCAAGTTGATGCAAGTGACGAATCATCCAGTCGTTCCGTTCATTGATCCACACATCCGCATACCCTTTCCGGCCCCATGTCCCCATTGCGACGTGCACCGTCTCGATGTCGCCAAAATGACGCTCGAGGAACATTGTAGGTGAAATCGATTCGACCCCAACATCTTCAAGTCGTTCCATGGCTTTACCGAGGAAGTCCGGTCCCTCAAACCACCAATGACCAAATAATTCCGCGTCAAATGGTGCTGTGACAAGAAACGGCGGGAAGTCTTGTCCACTGTGCTGGTCAAGATGCTCCGCCAATGCTTCCGCAAAGTCAGCTGCATGCTCATCCGTTTGTTTCCAAGCCCAGTCGCGGACATAAAAAGCCTTTTGATCGGACTCTCCTGTAACACGATGTAATTTTAAACCCGTATCGTAGCGGAGTCCTTCAGGATGCATGAATTCTGCAATTTGGTCCCACTCCCGATCATAGGCAAGATCGCGGTAAAATTCACGATAGTTCGGGTGTCCCGGATAACCAATGACAGAACTCCAAATGCGTCCAGAAATGATTTGATCGCGCGGAAACAGTGCAACACCATGTGGCGAATAGACCGGTGCGCCGATGCCGTGTTTTGGAGCAGGATCAGCGTTTAAGATGGAATGTTCGTCTACGAATGTATAACGAATCCCCTCTTCGTACATGATTTTATCAAGACCTGGTGTATAGGCACATTCCGGCATCCATAGCCCCGTTGGACGGAATCCATAATGACGTTCGAAACAGTTTAATCCAGTTTGAATCTCTGACCGGGCAGCTTGCTCTGATAACATGTGCGGACTGAAACCATGCGTTGCCGTACAGGTCATCAGTTCAAGGTAACCTGCTTCTTTATAATGACGGAAGGCATGGTTTAAATCGCGACCCCAATGTTCGAATGTATTTTTTAAGTCACGGTACCGTTCTTTATAGAAAAGCAGGGCATCCCGTTCTTCCGGCACTAAATCGCGGTCAAGTTCTTGATCAATCAAGCGTAATGTATCATCTAAATGCTCTACATAACGTTCTTGAATCAATGAATCCGCAAGCATTTCAATGACGGGTGGAGAAATACTAATCGTCCATCCGAGCGGGCGCTCTAGACGATCAATTTCCCATAATAACGGAATATACGTTTCTGAAATCGCTTCGTACATCCAACGCTCTTCTAGACGATGAGCTTCCTGATGACGAATATAAGGTAAATGGGCATGTAAAACGAGTGAAAAATAGCCTTTGCGCATGTTTTCTCTTCCTCTCCTTCTTTCTATCTTTTAGCTCAACGAATTCGGTCGAAATAAGAATACGGTCGTAAAACTTCTACCCATTCCGGTTGCTCGACTTCTCCATTTTGCCAACGAGCGACGACTTCAGCGAATCGCCCTTCAACGACAGGTTCGTCACGCGGCGTCTCGACCGGCTTCGAACGTAGTACCGGAACAAAGTCACCATCAATTGTTTGAATTCCCCATTCGATGATGTATGTAGTGTTTGGGGATAACGGACGAACGAACCAAGAGTTCGTCATTTCCGGCAGTTCAAATTGATACGTCCGGTTCGCTTCACCTTTTTCATACTCGACTAACGTCACATCAATGATTCGAAGTTCTTTACGGAATGAATCGAACGCTGCATGGTAATGCGTCTCTAACATTTTACGAGATAACTCAGAGAGCTCCCAATACACGTACAATGCCGTCGGCGATTGAACGATGGCATGCATGATGTCATCTTCATAGTGCGTCGCCATCCCGAATGCATCCCGTTCAAGCGATGGTATGGCGATGACAGCAGGAACGATTTCATTCGCAGCCACTTTCATCGATGGAGTGGCTTTCTGTTGTTTTTTAGGAGCTGCTGTTTTTTTGTCCGCTGGTTCTGAAAGTGATTTTCGGTACTTACTCCACGCATATTTCACTTTCCCTTCCGTCGACTCTAATTTCTCAGCGATTTGTTTTATCGTCAGTCCTTGTTCTTTTAATTTTATGATTTTATCAAGCATTACCTATCACCTCTTTATCTTTATTCACTTCTTTCCTATTCTACAAACTTGTTTCAAATTCCTTTACGAAAAAAAGTAGGTCGAGGATTTTCCTCGTACCTACTCAAGTTAGTTATTTAAGTCGTAGTGTTTCCCTTTTTCAAGATAGATGAGGTGCTCCCCGACGTTCGTCAAATGGTCTCCCATCCGTTCGATGTAGCGACAGATGTTCGTAAACTGCATGATTTCATCGACAACAATCGGTTGCAATGACATATGGCGCATGTATTGGCGAAGCGCTTTATATGTCGTCTCATCAATGATGTTGTCGAGATCGGATAACGCTTTTGCTTTTTCGATATCGCCATCGCGATAGGCGACGATGGCTGTTTCCGTCATATCAAGCAATGTTTCAAACGCTTCTTTTAGAAGCGAGATGTCGATGACATAAGGAAATGTTTCGACACGTAAAACCGCTTTCGAGATGTTTCCGGCATAATCGGCAATCCGCTCTAAGTCTGTTGCGATTTTCATCGCTGTCACGAGTCGACGTAAATCCGTTGCCACTGGTTGTTGTTTCGCAATCAAAAGAATCGCATCATCATTGATTTCAAGTTCCAGCGCATCGAGTTCGTTATCATTTTCAATTACTGTACGCGCGATGTCGAGATCGTATTTTTCAAGTGCTTCTGCTGTCGTCGCAATCTGTTGCATCGTCTTGCGGGCAAGAAGAAAGACTTTTTGATCGAGTACTGCTAGATTTTCTCCAAAAATCGTACGGTGAGCTGCCATTGAAAGTTCCTCCTAATTATCCGAATCGTCCTGAAATATAATCCTCTGTCCGCTTATCACTCGGATTCGAGAAGATACGATCCGTTTGATCAAACTCCACTACTTCTCCGTTCAAGAAGAATGCCGTCTTATCTGAGACACGTGCTGCCTGTTGCATATTATGCGTCACGATGATGATCGAGTACTCTTTTTTCAACTCCTGGACGAGTTCCTCGACTTTGAGTGTCGAAATCGGGTCGAGTGCTGAAGTTGGCTCATCCATTAAGATGACATCCGGTTCGATTGCAAGGCACCGCGCGATACAAAGACGTTGTTGTTGCCCACCTGATAATCCGTAGGCATTTTCATTCAGACGATCTTTGACTTCATCCCAAATCGCCGCACCTCGCAAGCTACGTTCCACGATTTCATCTAAAATCTTTTTGTTTTTGACACCGTGGACACGTGGTCCGTACGCGATGTTATCGTAAATCGATTTCGGGAACGGGTTCGGTTGCTGAAAAACCATTCCGACGGACGTCCGTAATTCTTCCACTTCATATTCTTTATCGAAGATGTTCCGGCCGTTATATTCGATGACACCGTTCGTCCGTACGATTGGCACGAGCTCGACCATCCGGTTCAAGGTTTTGATGAATGTCGATTTCCCGCACCCAGACGGTCCGATGATTGCCGTGACTTCGTTTTGTTTAATATCTAAGTTGACATCTTTTAAGGCGTGGTCATCGCCGTACCATAAGTTTAAATTGTCGACACGGTATACACTGTCTTGCGCAGCTACTGGTTGATTCATAGTTGTTGCCCCTTCTTTCTCGGCTGTTTTTGTCGTCAGCTTCGTATCCATCATCTGTGTTCCTCCTTAAAAACGATTCAGCACACTCCTACGATTAATAACGTTTAGAAAAACGATTTCGAATCCAGATTGCAAGTGAGTTCATTGTCAATAAAATCACCATCAAGACAATGATTCCTGCTGCAGCAAGACCTTGGAAATCAGCTTTCGGACGGCTTGTCCAGTTATAAATTTGAATCGGCAACGCCGTAAACTCTGAAAAGATCCCTTCTGGTGCACGGGCGATGAAGATGGCTGCTCCGACCATGATAAGCGGTGCTGTTTCACCGATCGCACGTGAGACAGCTAAGATGATTCCCGTAATGACACCTGGAAGTGACGCCGGTAAAACGACTTTGAACGTCGTCTGCCATTTCGAGGCACCAAGTGCAAGTGAAGCATGACGCATCGCTTGCGGTACGGAACGAATCGCCTCTTGCGACGATACGATGACGACCGGTAAGCTCATTAACGCGAGCGTCAACGCTCCAGCGATCAATGTTGAACCGAAGCCCATATTCCGGACGAAGAATGTTAAACCGAGCAAACCGAAAACGATTGAAGGTACGCCTGCCAAGTTCGAGATGTTGACTTCGATGAACGATGTCATCCGCCCTTTTTTCGCGTATTCCTCTAAATAAATCGCAGCTCCGACACCCATGATGAAAATCATTGGAACGATTAAAAGCATTAAGAAGATCGTACCCATCAGTGCAGGATAGATTCCAGCGCGTTCTGGACGTCGTGATGGGCCATTCTGAAGGAAATCAAGCGATAACCATGCAGCACCATCACGGAGTACGCCGACAAGAAGAATACCAAGAACGACGAGACCAAATAGGAGACCAATCAAGAAAATCACTTTCGTCACATTGTTGACGACAAGACGCTGACTGATTGATTTTTTTACTGCAACTGGATCAATGAACTTTTTTTGTACAGGTTGTTTTTCTGGTAAGGCCATCTTAATACTCCTCTCTGAAACGACGCGTAATCCAGTTCGCGAGGAGGTTCATCACAAGTGTAAAGACGAACAACAGCGTACCGACAGCGTAGATACTATAATATTCAACGGTTCCATATCCCGCATCACCAAGCGCGACTTGAACGATATAAGCTGTCATCGTTTGGACAGGTTCAAGCGGATTGACGGTTGCAGTAGGATTTGATCCCCCGGCAATCGTCACAATCATTGTTTCACCAATCGCACGAGACATCCCTAGGACGATCGACGCGATGATACCTGAAAGTGCTGCCGGAACTACGACTTTTAAAGCCACTTCAAGGCGTGTCGAACCAAGTGCGAGCGCACCGTCACGGATTTTTTTCGGGACAGAACTCATCGCATCCTCAGAAATCGAGGCAATCATCGGGATGATCATGATTCCGACGACAATCCCTGGGCTGAGTGCGTTGTAAATCGCAAGACCGGGAATTAACTTTACGAGTAGAGGTGTGACGAACGTCAACGCGAAGAAACCGAAGACGATTGTCGGGACACCTGCTAAGACTTCAAGAATTGGTTTTAACACACGACGTGCGCGCTCTGACGCATACTCACTTAAATAAATAGCAGATGTGAGTCCGATCGGCACGGCAACTAGCATCGCAATCACGGTAATCTCAAGTGTTCCGACGACGAGCGGCCAGATTCCGTACTCTGGAACCGAGTTCAACGGGTACCAGCTCGTACTACCGAAAAATTCTTTGATTGAGACGACTTCAAAGAAATGTTCCGTTTCGATGACTAACGTGAGAATGATGCCAATGGTCGTAACGACCGAAGCAAACGCACATAAAAATAAGATGATTGGCATAATTCGTTCCATGATGTTTTTCATACTGAATTTTTGTTTTCGGTTCTGTTGAATCAGCTCGCGAACCGAGTTTTTTGATGATGAATTCATCCTTCTTCGCTCCCTACTTCATCATTCCTACATAAGAACGGGACTTAAAAAGGGAGAGATTCCCCCCTTTTTAAGTCACCCTCCTATTCGGATGTTTATTTCATTGCATCTTCGATTGCTTTTGCATTTTCGTCATAACGCTCTTGCTTCATTTTGACGTAACCGACTTCTTCCGCTAAATCACCGGCATTTTCATTCGTAAATTTCACGAAGTCAGCGACTTGTTTTTTATCAGTGAGTGATTTGTTGTTTACATACGTGTAGATTTCACGTGATAACGGATATGAAAGATCGTTGATTGTTTCTGGTGTTGGATCAACAGCATCTTTCCCTTCAGCCGATAACGGTACTTCTTTTAACTTATCTTTGTTTTCAGCATAGTACGCATAACCAAAGTAGCCGATTGCGCCTTTTGTTCCTTCGACACCTTTAACGAGGACGTTATCATCTTCAGAAAGTTGGACGTCTTTACGCATATCTTTCTCATCCATTACTTCCTCATTGAAGTAATCGAATGTACCTGAGTCTTTACCAGGGCTGAAGAATTTGATTGGTTCTGCTGGGTAAGATGAATCGACATCTTTCCATGTTTTGACGTTCGGATCCTGCCACATTTTATTGAGCTGGTCAATCGTCAATTCCTTGACCCATGTGTTTTCTTTACTTACTGCAACTGTTAATCCGTCAAGCGCTAGTGCCATTCGTGTATATTCAATTCCATTTTTTTCTGCTTCTGCTGCTTCTTCTTCTTTGATTTCACGTGAAGCGTTCGAAAGGTCTGTTTCACCGACGACGAAACGTTTGAATCCGCCACCTGTCCCTGATACACCGACCGTTACGTTTACATCTGGCTGTTCAATCGAATATTCTTCTCCGACTGCTTCCATGATTGGGAAAACTGTTGACGATCCATCAATCGCAATCTTTCCTGAAAGATCCGACGAACTTGAAGAGCTTCCTTTGTCATTTCCGCATGCTGCACCGACTACTGCGATTGAAGCTACTGTTGTGATAAGTGCTGTTTTTTTCATCCAAGACATGATTAAATTTCCTCCTCGAAGTATGTCGCTTATACCAATACGACTTTTTATCCGTTTCCCTTACAAGACTTATAATACGGATGAACTATTAAAACGAAATGAATCCAACGTAAAAGAATTGTAAAGGCTTGTTTTTTGCAGTTTACAATTCAAAATACATTATAAAAAAAGGTCAATCCAAATAAAAAAAACGAAGATGAGTTTCCTCACCTTCGCTCTTCTAGTTAATTTGGCTTAGTCTGCCACGGAATATCTTTTACGTTGAAGTACGCCTTCACTAAATCATGACCAATTTTCGAGTTGACCGTTTCCTGCTCCATATATGGAAGGAATACGGCCCACGCGATCTCTGGATTATCGTATGGTGCCCAACCGACAAGGTTCGAGTTTAATGAACGAACCGGCTGACCACTGCTGTCACGTAACGCAATCCCGTCTTCACCATATACGCTTACCTGTGCCGTACCTGTCTTAGCCGCCGCATCGATTCCTGTCAGCGCAATTACTTTAGAAGTCCCGCGCTCTCCTTTGACGACTCGATGCAATCCTTCGCGGACGTGATCAATGTTGTCTTGGCTGACTTCGATTCGGTTCAAGTAATTTGTTTCGAAGCTATACTCGACTTGTTTTGTATCTTCTTCAATTGAATTCGATGCGAGCACTTCTTTTAAGAAATGCGGTTGAACACGATAGCCGCCGTTCGCGAGTGTTGAGATATACTGCGCGACTTGTAACGGAGTGAACGCGTCATATTGCCCGATGACACGGTCCATCAAGAGCGTGACGCGGTCCGGTGTCCCTTGCACACCTTTCGCTTCGTAAGGTAAATCAATCCCAGTCGTCACGCCGAGCCCGAACTGGCTGTAATAATTTTGCATGATGGCTGCAGCAGCATCGACGCTCGCCCCTGCAATCCCATTACTCGGATAATTTGCCATCCGCATTGCGATGTTGAACATATACACGTTTGACGAGCGTTCGAGCGCCGTCAAATCTGTAATCGGCCCCATGTTGACGTAAGAAGCCTTCTTCGTCCCACCGATTGTAATCGGCGCATCATTGATGACTTCATTTTGACGAATGACGCCTTCTTCAAGTCCCATTGCAACCGTCGCCCCTTTAATCGTCGATCCGATTTGGAGTGAGGTCAGAACATTATTGATTGCGACGTCACTGAATTTATTCGTCGCCGTATCGAGCTTTTGTCCCGACATCGCTAAAACTTCACCCGTTTGCGGGTTCATCACGACCGCATAACCTTCTTTAAGATAGCCGCTTCCCATACCACGACCCATCTTGATCGCTTGTTGGAGGATTTGATCGACCTGTTTGTTGTATTCCGCGTCAACCGTCAGAACGAGGTCTTTTCCAGACTCTCCTTCTTCGCGGTTCGGCTCACCGACTGGTTCGCCGTTAAACGTCTCATACACATCATATGCCGGTTTACCGCGCAGTAAATCTTCATATTGTTGTTCTAAAAACGATGTTCCGACCCGATCGTTCAAACTGTACCCTTTTGCCTTGTATTCCGCTTGTTGCTCAGCAGGAATCTTCGAGTACTTTCCGAAAATGTTCCGGAGCGTTCCTTCATATGGATAAGATCGTTCATAGAACGGTTCTACAGAAACACCTTTCAGGTCTTCGAGATTTTCGTCAATGATCGCCATCTCTTTTGCCGTCGCACCAAGCTTGACGAGTTGTGGATCAAGCGCATACCCGACTTCCATATTGTGTTTGATTGCGACGATTTCCATTGTTTTATCATCATAATCAATATCTTTCTCTGTAATTGTATCGAGCATGACTTGATTCTCTTCAGCAATCGATAACTTTTTTCGTTCTTCCAATGTCGGATACTTTTCTTTCATGACAGCATCAAAACGACGTTTCGACTCTTCTGTATTGGTCGCGATCCAGTAATCTTTTAAATCACGTTCCGTTACCTTCCAATCATCTTTCGGTAAATTGATGATGGCAGCGAGACGTGAAGCTGTTTCAATCCGCTCATCGACCTTTGTATTTTGCGAGCGTCGGTAGACAATTGAATATTTTGAAATCGTATCGACGAGCAATCGTCCATCGCGGTCATAAATTTTCCCGCGTGGTACTTCATACTTTGAAGCGATCATCTCTGTTTTTTGAACTTCGCGTGAGATTTTTTCACCATTGACAATTTGGACGACACCAAGTCGGAAAATCAAAATCGCAAATAATAAAAAAACAACAAAGAACATTAAATTTAATCGAAGCGGCAAGTGGTTACGCCGTCTTCCTCTTACCGTGATTCGTTTCGCCATGGCGTACTCCCCTATCGTTCAAAAAGTCATCTTTGTTCATTATATAGAAGGAAACAATCCATAACAACCTATCCCATCATTTTCCGCATTAAAAAAAGAACCGTGCCCTCTTACCGAGGACACGGTTCTAGCATTTAAAAACGATTATTTTGCGTCAGCGTAAAGCTTAGCAACGTGATCCCAATCAATGACATTGAAGAATGCATTGATGTAATCCGGACGACGGTTTTGGTAGTTCAGGTAGTATGCATGCTCCCAAACATCAAGTCCGAGGATTGGCGTTTTACCTTCCATGACTGGTGTATCTTGGTTCGGTGTCGAAACGACAGCAAGTTTGCCACCTTCGACGATGAGCCATGCCCAACCAGATCCAAAGCGTGTTGTCGCTGCTTTAGCGAACGCATCTTTGAATGCATCGAATGAACCGAATGCTTCATCGATTGCTGAAGCGAGTTCGCCTGATGGTGCAGCACCGTCGTTCTTTTTAAGCAATTTCCAGAAGAATGAGTGGTTCCAATGACCGCCACCGTTGTTGCGAACTGCTGTTTGAATGTCAGCAGGAAGCGCATCAAGGTTTTGAAGCAACTCTTCTAATGATTTCCCTTCGTGTTCCGAGCCTTCGAGCGCCGCGTTGACGTTCGTGACGTAAGCATTATGGTGTTTCGAGTGGTGAATCTCCATCGTACGAGCATCGATATGTGGCTCAAGCGCATCATAAGCGTAGCCGAGTTCTGGTAATTCAAATTTTGACATTTTCATGTCCCCCTTTATCCTATTTTCGGAACTTCAATACCTTTTAAGACTAGCAAAAATGACGGGTATAACGCAAGTAATGACCCTTACATTTTATTGTTCATCGCGTGGTGCGAATACAGAGACACCACCACCCGGAACAGGGAAAACACCAAATCCTTCTTCATCGATGACGACAGGCTCATCTTGGTGATTTGTGTAATCGAACCATTCTTCACCAGCACGATCTTCTCCGACGAACATCCGTTTTTCACACATGTCTGCATTGGACAATAGTACGGCACAACCCGAGTTCGGGAACTCTTCGACTCCGTGACGGACCCAACCGACACAGTGTGGATCATCGAGATAATCTTCTTGTTTCCCGTATGCTTTATGGTAGCGGGCGTACAGCAATGCATCGATCATCTCTTTTTTACCTTCGACTGGATGTGGTCCTTGTACACCGTAATAATCGCCGTAAAAGACACACGGATAACCGTCTTTACGAAGGAGAACGGATGCGTAAGCATGTTGTTTAAACCAATCATCGACCCACGACTCAAGCGATTCGCCTGGTTGCGAATCATGGTTGTCAACGAATGTAACAGCATTCGTCGGGTGCGACTCAACAAGTGTATCTGCGAAGAGCATCGTCAAATCAAATTTTTTCCCCTGTTCTGATGCTTCGTGGAATTTATAATGAAGCGGAACATCGAACAAATCAATTGTATAGTCAACGCTATCTAAGAAGTGACGACAATCATCTAAGTCAGATTTCCAAAATTCACCGACCATATAAAAATCTTCTGGATTTTCACCCATCATTGATTTCGCGAATTCATTGACGAATTCGTAATTGATATGCTTGATTGCATCGAGTCGAAATCCTTGGCAATCGAGTGTATCTTTGAACCAGTGCCCCCAGTCAATCATTTCCTTGCGAACTTCAGGATGATTGTAATCGATGTTCGCAAACATCAAGTAATCGTAGTTCCCGAATTCGCTATCGACTTGGTCGTTCCAGTCTTTATTTTTTCCGGAGATTTTGAAGACGCCGGTTCTTTCTTCTCGCGCATCAAAATCCGTTCCGTTAAAGAACTCATGATTCCAAACAAAATCAGAATACTTCCCGTCACGTCCCGGGAAAGTGAATTTTGTCCAGGCATCGATTTCGAATTCTTCTGAAATTTCTTTCGACCGATCTTCCGGATTTACTTCAACGACATTGATCGTCTCCAGTTCATCTGCTGCCGCCTTATGGTTCATGACGACATCGGCATAAACGGCAATTTCATTTTCATGTGCCACTTGAATTGCTTCAAGTAGTTCGTCTTTCGTCCCGTATTTCGTCCGAACCGTTCCTTTTTGATCGAACTCACCTAAATCATAAACATCGTATATCCCATACCCTGTGTCTTCATCTGATTGCCCCTTAGAAGCTGGTGGAATCCAAACAGATGTGATGCCTGCAGCACGAAGCTCCGGCGCTCTCTCTTTTAAACGTTGCCAATGCTTTCCATCATTTTCTACATGCCACTCGAAAAACTGCATCATTGTATGGTTACGTTCCATCTCTCTTCGCTCTCCCTCAATTACTATAGTATGAATATTATTACAATATCTTTAATATTCCCCAAGCGAACAAAAATAAACGCACACCCCTAAACAGGAGCGTGCGTTTCTTAAATGGACCCTGCAGGACTCGAACCTGCGACCGGACGGTTATGAGCCGTCAGCTCTAACCAGCTGAGCTAAGGGTCCTTAAGTAAATAGTAGCGGCGGAGGGAGTCGAACCCACGACCTCACGGGTATGAACCGTACGCTCTAGCCAGCTGAGCTACACCGCCATAATGAATTAAAACAACTACAATTAGATTAATGGAAAGCATCTAAAATGTCAATAAATTATTTCACGAAAATAAAGAGGGACTTCTTTACAGAAGTCCCTCCCGCTTATATTCATTTCATTCAAGCCGTTCCCGAACGTTGTTCGAGTACTAAATCTGTAATATTGACGGCGTGATCGCCAATCCGTTCGAGATTCGATAACAGATCAACAAAAATCATACCCGCTTGACCTGTACACTCCCCGGCATTGACGCGTAAGACATGGTGTTTACGGAATGAACGCTCGAGTGAATCGAGTTTCCCTTCTAATTCAAGGACTTGGCGTGCTAACGAAACATCATCACGTTCAACTGCTTTGATTGCCGTATCGACGATTTTTTGTGTTAGAACGTACATTTCATCCAACTCTTTTTTCGCTTTTGGCGTAAATTCAATCCGGTTGACGATTTGGAAGTCAACGAGTTCGATTACGTTTTCGACATGATCACCAATCCGTTCGAAGTCATTGACCGCATGCATTAAGAGCGAATGGTCATTCGATTCACGTTCAGAAAGATCGTTCGCCGCCACTTTGACAAGGTAGTTCGTGACTTCCGTGTTCAAATGGTTGATTGCATATTCAATCTGACCAGCGTCAGAAACATCTTTTTTATCATGGGATTGCGTGTAGCGATGTGCTTTACCGAGTGCTTCTTTCGAGAACTCACCCATCCGTAAGACTTCCATTTTTGCTTGGTTAAGCGCAAGTGAAGACGATTGATTCAAGATGTTTTGATCCAAATGACGTGGTTTTGAATCGACTGTCGTGTCTGTTCCCGGAACGACCTTTTTAACAAGCCATGCGATTTGTGCGATGAACCAACATTGAATCAATGTGTTGACGACATTGAACGTACCGTGTGCAAAGGCAATTTGCATTTTCGGTTCAAGATTGAGTACACCTGTGATCCAAGCGATGAACGTCGAGAACAAAGGTAAGGCGACTAAGAAAATAATCGTACCGACGATATTGAAGATGACGTGTGCTGCTGCTGTCCGTTTTGCGGCAATCGATGCACCGAGTGCTGCGAGTACTGCCGTGATCGTTGTTCCGATATTATCCCCGAATAAAATCGGGAGGGCTGCTTTGATATCAATCATGCCACCAGCGTATAGCTCCTGCAAAATACCAATCGTCGCAGAGGACGACTGGACAAGGAACGTAAAGACCGTCCCGACGAACACACCGAGTAACGGATTGTCTGACATCGAAATCGTCAGTTCACGGAACCACTCACTTGATTGAAGTGGTTTCATGCCGTCACCCATCAATGTCAAACCATAGAACAAGGCACCGAAACCGAAGAAGATTTGTCCGATGTATTGAATCCGTTCTTTATTGAAGAAGAAGATGAGAAACGCACCAAGCGCGATTGCAGGAAGGGCTGCTTCCTTGACGTTAAAGCCGATGATGAAGGCCGTGATCGTCGTTCCGATATTCGCCCCCATGACGACACCGATTGCTTGACGTAAATTCATCAGACCCGCGCTGACAAGTCCAACGACGATAACGGTCGTACCTGACGATGATTGAATCAAGACCGTGACGACAATACCGGCAAGAATTCCGAGTAACGGGTTCGATGTGTATTTGTCTAAAATGTAACGAAGTCGGTCCCCTGCTGTTTTTTGGAGCCCATCTCCCATATACTTAATACCGAATAGGAAAATACCGAGTCCACCAATAAAAGTGAAAATCATTTCCTGCAAATCATAATTCATCGTTTCATCTCCTCATATCTAAAAAAGTGGGATTGATTTTTTGTTAAGATTTTATTGTTTCAACCTCTCCTATTATGTAAAGGTCCGTTGAACTTGTAAATAGTTTTATCAACATTTGAATGTTAAGGTTTTATTAACCTGTACCAAAACAGATAAAACCCTTTATTACAAGCTTTCCTAAACTCACTACACCACTGTTATGAAACAGAGAAAAGAGTGTTATCATGGTTTTTTTAAGACAATTTATTAATTATTTACAAACCACCTTAGTTCCAAATCGATCTTTTTTAAAGACTCGCCTTGCCGATGTCTCCCTTTATTTTTGTGGATTAGCGTGGATTTCATTTTGGACGACAGTCATCGATAGTATATTTATCATCAAAACGGTTCCATTCATCGTCTGGTTTATGCTCCATTTCATTTTCGTCGCCATCGCGCTTTTACTGTTTCTTCTATTGATGTCGTATTTGAATCGTTGGTTGATTGATTGGATACTCCCAAGACCATGGGCGTACCGGCAAGTTTTTCCGTATACGGTTGCTGCTAACTTATGGAGCTTTCCAGTCGGTGTCCTCTGTTATCAGCTTGGATTCACAGCACTTGGGGTGACGCTCCTATTAGTCGGTCACTTCATTTATTCTTTACTGCCCGTTTTCTCAGCGCGGAAGCGAAAAAAAAATACTCGTCCAAAGTCGTGATTCTGCCTTACTTCTTCGTCTCAGCTCCGTCTACCGGCGGATTGACAGTTGCTTATTTCTATTAAAGAATTGTAAATGTTCGAATTTCGTTCTTGTTTCTCGATTTTTAGGGAATAGTTCGATATGATAGAGAAGGTAAACTTACACAATATGGCGCTATGCCACAAAAGGAGATTTTCGATATGCCGAAAATGGTCCATCGCTCTAAGACTCGTCCCGTTCGTGTTGGGGACCTTGTCATTGGTGGAAATAATGAAGTCATCATTCAAAGTATGACAACAACAAAAACACACGACGTCGAAGCGACTGTCGCTGAAATCTTACGACTTGAAGAAGCCGGATGCCAAATCGTCCGCGTTGCTTGTCCAGAAGAACGTGACGCACTTGCGCTCGCTGAAATCAAAAGCCGAATCAACATTCCGCTTGTCGTCGACATTCATTTCAACTATAAACTTGCGCTCATGGCAATCGAAGCAGGCGTCGACAAAATCCGGATCAACCCGGGTAACATCGGTCGTCGCGAAAAAGTTGAAGCGGTCGTCACAGCTGCAAAAGCTAAAAACATTCCAATCCGGATTGGTGTCAACGCTGGTTCACTCGAGAAACACATTCTTGAGAAATACGGATACCCAACAGCACGTGGTATGGTCGAAAGTGCCTTACACCACATTAAGATTCTTGAAGACCTTGACTTCCATGACATCATTGTTTCGCTTAAAGCATCTGACGTTCAGCTTGCGCTTGAAGCTTATCAGTTAGCATCTGAATCATTTGACTACCCACTTCATGTCGGTATTACAGAGTCAGGTCCTTTACGTACTGGTTCATTAAAATCCGCTGCTGGTCTTGGTGCGATTCTTTCACGCGGTATCGGGAACACGGTCCGTGTCTCACTATCAGCTGATCCAGTCGAAGAAGTGAAAGTCGCAAAAGAAGTCTTGAAATCATTTGGTCTCGCAGCAAACGCAGCAACATTGATTTCTTGCCCAACATGCGGTCGGATTGAAATCGACTTGATGGCGATTGCGGCAGAAATCGAGGATTATATCGATAAGATTCAAGTCAACATCAAAGTTGCTGTACTCGGCTGTGCCGTCAACGGTCCTGGCGAAGCACGTGAAGCGGATATCGGAATTGCCGGAGCACGTAACGAAGGGCTTCTGTTCCGCCACGGAGAAATTATCCGTAAAGTACCTGAAGCGACGATGGTCGAAGAATTGAAAAAAGAAATCGATGCAATCGTTCTTGAAAAAGAAGCTGAAAAAGAAGCGGCGAAAGCCAACCAAGTTTAATTGTTGAAGAGCCCTCTTTTTAATTGAAGAGGGTTCTTTTCATATCCGTTTTTCGACTATGTTATACTAATGACAGAAATTTAAGGAACGCAGGTGATCCAATTGAAAATCGGCATCGATATCGATGGGACGATTACGCACCCGTCTTCATGTTTTAACTATATGAACAAGTATTTAGGAACTTCGATTGACTTCGAAATGGCATCCGAATATGAATTGCATACGTATACGGATATGGGACAAATCGAGTTTTGGGAATTCATGGTCAAGTCTGGTCATGAGCTCGGTATTTATCGAGAATCTACGCCTCAGGCATTTGTCCAAAAACATTTATGGGAATTACGTCAACATTTTGATTTGCACTACGTAACGGCACGCTCAGAAATCGTTCGACCGGTTACGGAAGAATGGATTGCGCGCCATGAGTTACCACTCGACTCGCTCATCATGACCGGGTCGCATGACAAGGTTCAAGTTGTACGTGATCTATCACTCGATTTATTCATGGAGGATCGATTAGAGAATGCATTACAAATTGCGGAAGATACGTCAATTCCAGTTATTTTGTTCGATGCTCCTTACAATCGAAAAGCACTTCCAGAGAACATCATTCGTGTTTCTTCTTGGGATGAAGCCGTTCAAACGATTTATAAATTCGCTCCAATCCGTTAAAAAACAGCCTTATCCGGCTGTTTTTTTCCATTTTTTATACATAATCCGTTTACGTTATCGTACAATTATCATGAATTCGTTACGTTTTGTCTCGAGTCATCTTCTATTAGCTGAAAGGATTTTTTTATGTTATCGACGTTGAATATTTTTTTCACGAACATATGCATTATATTTTTAATACTATCTGTCACATTTTATTTGATGCGAAATCGACTCCCGATCCAGTATGACTCCAAGCGTTCAACGCGCTTGTATTTTGGTTTAGCAAATGGTTTAACCGGCATTTTACTGATGCATAACTCCATCTCAATCAATGGATCCTTGATTGATTTACGACTGCTGCCGCTCGCTCTATCCGCTCTATACGGGGGGCCAGTCAGCATTGTGACGACAGGAATTATTTTACTGCTGTATCGTGTCCTCATCAGTGGGGGTGAATCCGTTAGTGCCTTACAAAATTCTCTAGTGATGCTGACCGGATTTACCGTGCTTATCATCCTCTGTGCTCAACTCATCAAACATAAAGGGCGACTCTTCACTGTTATTGTGACGATAGCCTCTACCTTAGTTCTCTTACGCATGTTGCTCGGCCCTTCACAACCTCATGCATGGCAGACGATTTTTTTGCCGTATTTCTTAATCACAATTGGCGCCTCGATTCTTTTTTATCATCTTTCATATATGTTACAAGGACACTTCGTTCTTTACGCGTACCAGTCCTATTTGGCTTCGACTGATGAACTGACGCGCCTCGCGAACCGTCACGTCATCATGGAAAAAGTACAGGCTCTTGTAGAAGCGAAGGCACCTTGGGGTGTGATCATCTTCGATCTTGACCACTTTAAGGCAGTCAATGATCAATATGGTCATGCTGTCGGAGATGCTGTATTACGCCACTTCTCCGTTTTACTCACACAGGAGTGCCCGGATAGTATCACGGTCGGCCGCTATGGTGGCGAAGAGTTTATCGTCGTCATTCCGAATACATTTACGGTTTCACCGACGCGGCTCGCAAGACAACTCGTTCAATCCGTCACCGATACACCGTTCGTCATGCAAGACCACGCCTTGACGATTACTGTTTCTGCCGGTGTCGCCTACGCGAAAAATCAGGCAGCCGGCATCGTTTTTAAACAAGCGGACACCGCGCTCTATGCTGCAAAAGACAACGGCCGTAACCAGTTCATGTTATACGATAAATAAGGAAGCATGGACTTAATCCATCGCTTCCTTATTTTTGCTTTCTAATAAAAGAATGATATCTGTTAGCGAAACTGGTTTTGCAAAAAAGTAACCTTGAAAAAGATGAATCCCAATATCTTTCGCAATTTGAACTTCTTCTCCTGTTTCTACCCCTTCGACGATACACTCGACATTCATCGAACGTGTCAATTGGAAAATCGATTCAAGGATGGACTGGCGTTTTGCTGATTCTTCAATTTGTTCAATGAACTGTTTCGGTATTTTTAATTGGCGCAAAGGTAACAACCGTTCCAATACATGGTAAGAAGCATGACCTGTTCCAAAGTCATCTAACGACACTGGAAAATCAAGTGTTTTTATCCGCCGTAATGCCCGAAGAATCGGCTGGCTCTCAAAATCGAGCGACTGACTTTCCGTAATCTCGATTTTGATTTGTTGCGGTTTAAGCGAATACTTAAGTAGCATCCGTTCAATAAAGGGCATGAACGATTCGTTCGTCAATTGGCGTGGTGACACATTCACTGATACCGTAAAATTCTCTGGCACAAGACCGATCAATCGTTTTCTTGTCTTACAGCCTTCTTCAAAAATCCATTCGCCTAGACGAATGATTAAGTCACTTTTTTCAGCAATCGGGATGAAGACGGATGGTTGATTCGCTTTAGACAACTCCGTTTTCCAACGAACGAGTGCTTCAAGTCCAACAAAGGTCTGTTGATTCGAATCGTACTGTAGCTGATAGACTAAATAAAAATCTCGATTGACTTCAGCAAGTGATAAGGCGCGCGCAGCTTCGACACGTAATGTTTGTTCACAGCGCCATGTTTGATCGATACACATGACTTTTTTATCATTTTGAACGGATTCTTGTAGCGCAGAATTCACTTGTTGAACTCGTTTCATCCAACTTTTTTGCAACGTATCGCCGTCATCAATTACGATGTACAGATTGACATAAATTTGATGGAGGTCTATCTGATAGGGCGCAGACATTTTTTGACTAAGTAACTCCATCTCATCATGACAGGAAACACCTTCAGGTTTTTCCATGACGACAGCAAGCGTCCCTCCTTCAATCCGCACAAGTGCTAAGTAAGGTGGAAGTAATGATTGGAGTCGTTCGATACATTCAAACAAGACACGAGCTTGTATGTCTTCTCCAAAATAGCGTGCCAATTCATAATAATTCTCAAGGTGAATACCGATGAGCAGTAAATGTTGACGGTTAGCATCATCAAAAAAATCTTCTAATCCACGCATATTCAATAATTCTGTTTGCGGATCACGTTTTGCGGCCTCATCAAGTTGATTAGCAAGCGAGTGCAATTGACTTAAATTTCGTATGTGTAAATGATTGATGATTAGCGCAATGCAAATTCCAATCGTAATCATCCCGAGCCGTGCGACATGATCTGAAGAGTCGATTTCCACCATAGTCGCCGTTGTATTCAACATGATAAACAGATTCGTCGCTAGTACGACGACAATCGTATACCACATCACAATCCGGTTGTACGAGATCAAGGCAATCATTAAAAATAAAAAACAACTTGCCCAAGCTGTGACGGCAGCATATGGTAACAAATTAATCGAGATGATCGGCACAATCAGTAACATGATGGAGAGGAGATGCGATTGATATTTTGACGCGATATGACTTCGACTAATGATAAACGTCGTTATCCCGATCACTAAAAGCAGTATGATGATCGTTGATCGATTAAGATACGCATTTTGTAATACATCATCCGTCGTCCCTAAAAAAATCAAAGCTCCTGCTGTCATCATGAACAACGCAAAATTTCCCATCCAGTGTTGTTGTGCGATAGTGGTATCAGTCGTCGTGCTAAGCGGCATACGTCTCCTCCTTTCATTTCCGATTGTCATTGAGGTAGTCATTTTTTTATTCGACATCGCTTGATGATACTCCTGTCTTACGTTATGTGTCAATTTTTTACTTAAAAAGACATGTTCTTCTGTTTTTACACAGTTGAACATGTCTGATTTGATTTAATATCCAAAAAAGCTGGTGATGACGGCGCTTGACTTCACTTGATTTTTATCGCGAATCTGTCCGACATAGATGACGTCCCCTGACAAGATATCGACGACACGAATTTGATAATCAGACGCGTTCATCTTCGAGACGAAATAAAACTGGTTGTCTGCAAATGCTTCATCAATCGATCCCATCTTTTTCTCCGCCGCTTCAAGCTTGATCGCATCCGTTGTCACTTGCTTCGTTGCAGTGTCATAGACGGTCCATTGCAGTTCGTTTGTTTCTTCATTTTCATTATAAGCGATCAATCGTTCCCCATTGCCCATCGCAATGAAGGATTGATTCGTTTTATTTAACTTCTCGATTGGTCGGACGTGTTTCCCGTCATCTTCAAGATACGTTTCCTGAATTTCCTGCTCGTTATTTTCATCCATGAATTGTTGTACATAGATGACGCGATCCGGCCCGGCCGTTAAGTAGTTTCTGAATTCGTTCTTTTTGATTGCCGGTGAAGCGAGCGGCACCGGCTTAATTTTTTTCTGTTGATAGTCTACTTGCATCAATTGATTGGTCTCGTGATTTTTTCTGTACGCATCGACTTGGATATAAAGTGTCTTGTCCATCCGGTCGATGACGCGTACGCTGCCTGTGCCATACCCCGTCTTGACGGCAGACGGAAACGGGAGTGTCATTTCCGTCAGCCGTTTCGTCTGTTTATCCCACATCTTTAATTCCAGTTCTTGTTCAGCCGTACGGATGCCGTACAGATAGTCGTCATCTTCACTGAGCGTTTCATCCGCCCGTAAAAAATCCTTGGCGTCTGTTTTTAGAATCGGGTTAAACTCTCTGTTCCCAAGTATTCCTTCAAGATAATTGTCGTTATTTTTTTTGACTGTCCCATCCAACGATACATCGGAATAGACGTTTTTACCTTTCGCTGTCGACTGCAGAATCAGATGCAGTTTCGCAAGGTTCGTCCCCTTTACGTCTCCTTCTATGTGCTTGACGGTGTAGTCCGCCGTTTGAATCGTTGCCGTGTAACCATAATAACTCGTCAGACTCACTAGACAGATAACGAGTAACACCACTAAGTATCGAAAGCGTCGCATCATGTTCCCCCCTTAAACGGATAGTTTGTTTTGGACTAAGCGAATGCTTCTAAAACCGATATAGAAGAAGCCGATCGATAATAAGACAAGATACAACGTCATGTATTCTACTCTTAACAATAAACCGGACAGTGGACCTTCCATGATATACATTACGAGTCCGAATGGCAGGATTAAAATCATTGCTTCGGCTATCAGCTGGATCATCGCCCGTGTTTTTCGGAACGACCGCTCAATCAGGACGATGAAAAACAACAGATTGATGACGGCACAGGACATCATCAATAAGATGAAGACATCCTCGATATTCATCGAATAAAATACTTGCAGCAGACTCCCGCCTTTAATCAGACCGGTCGGTAATTTATGTGATTCTGGTAACAACCAATCAAACAGACCGTAACTTGCGATAACCGTCAGCCACTGCAAACCGATTAAACTCACCGTCGCAAGTAGGACGGTCGTCAGCTTCGCAAAATAAATCGAGACACGGCTACCGGGTAAAAGTAAGAGCCGATAGATATGTTTTGATTCCCCAATCCATTCGCGGTACCAGATTTGCAAGGCAAGTACTAAGATATACGCGACACCAATCATCATGATGTAATCAAAAATCGAGGTCGCTGCCGCAAAAGAAAATGTTCCATATGAATTGACCGCCTCGAGTTCGGAGGCTTGGTTCATCCGCATGAACGTCTCGATGCTTCGTTCGTATAACATCGTCTTGACGACGACTGACAGTAGTTCGAGCGCGATTAATGCACCGACCACGATTAAATACAATTTACTGCTCCGCTTGATTTCTTCATTCGTTAACATCAAATACTTTTTCATCGCTGATACACCTCCCGCATCCGGTCTTGGACGGATTTCCCGTGAATTTCCCGCATTTCTTCCGTATCGTGTTCATCAATGATTTGTCCGTCCTGTAAAAAAATCACACGGTCAATCAAATGCTCGACTTCGACGATTTCATGCGTCGTCATCAAGATGCCGCGCCCTTCCATATAATGACTCGAAAAAATCCAGGCAATCTGTTCTTTCGTAAACAAATCAATCCCGGCAAACGGTTCGTCCAGCAACAGATACGGCCGATCGAGGGCAAAACCGAGTAATAAATTGACCTTTGCCTGATTTCCTTTTGAGAGCTCATTAATTTTATCCGTCGACAGCAGTTTGAACGTCGCCATCAATTCATCTGCCGTCTGCTCGTTCCAGTCCGGATAATAATCGTTCATGTATGTAAGCGCATCCCCGATGGTCATATAGCTCGGCATCGTCTGGACATCCGGCACAAAAGCGATTTTTTCACGCGACGTCGTCCCGTCGACGATGATACTGCCGGCGTCCATCGGAATCAGACCGACGATGCCTTTAAGAATCGTCGATTTCCCTTCCCCGTTTAAACCGATTAAACACGTTAACGTATCCGGTTTGACAGAAAACGATACACCGTTTAAGACGGGACGTTTTCGTCCAAAGCGTTTTTTTAGACCATGTACCTCAAGCATCGATTTTCCCCCGTTCTTTCGTTTCGTATAGGTGTTCGATTTTCATGACGACTTCATCAAGCGGGACTTGAATCGCCTGGATTGAATGCACGAACTGTTCGACTGCTTCATTTAACAATTCCGCCCGGACCTTCGAGACAACTTCCGGATCCATCGTAATTTTACTCGGGACATTTCGTTCAGTCGTAATCAAGTGTTGTTCCTCCATTTCCTTGTATGCTTTTTGAGCGGTGTTCGGATTGATTCCTAGTTGAGCAGCGATTTCGCGTCGTGAAGGAATCTCCTGACCACGTTTCAACTCTTCCGTCGCGATTCGTTCTTTAAACCACCGGATGACTTGTAGGTAGACAGGACTCCGTTGATCGAATTGCATCGGCATGTTGCCACCTCCATCGTTATACTGTATTAAAACACTAATACACCTTATGACTGTATGATACTTGTAATACAGTCCTAGGTCAATAAAAAAAATCACTTCTTTTTCGAAGTGATTTTAGGGTGTAAACAAACTTGAGGAGTCGGATGGGCATGAAGGCATGTCGCGCTTCCCTGTCTTGACTCGTCTTCAAAGCGTCACAGTTTGAAAGGCTTCGTTTTCATTGACTCCTACGGGAAAAATACGTTTTTGTCCGTCTCGCCCGAAGAACGCAACGAAAAGATAGACGCTTTTATCTCCCACTATCACTTTGTCTACGCTAAGAAAAGGTTAGATTCGTCGTGCCAATTCATCAATCAAATCCGTCGCAACGATACTACTTGGATGGATGCGTTGTTCGATCCGCTTAGAAGCCCGTGCATACCAAGCGACTCCCATGGCGATTAAATGCTCAACCGATCCTTGATCGTGGTAGTCACGTTGGGCGAGCAGACTGGTTATCAAGCCAAATAGCGTATCGCCGCTGCCGCCTTTTGCAAGTCCACTCGATGCCCCGGAAATGACGTATCCTCCCCCGTCCGGTTTAGCGACCAAAATGACATGCGATTTCAAAACAACCGTCACTTGATGGAGCATCGCATAGTCCGACGCTGCTTCAAATAAATCATCTTGAATGTCTGCGACCGCTTTGTTCGTCATTCGGGCAAACTCACCGATATGTGGGGTTACAACGATTGGGGCTCGCCGTTCTGGATACTCTTCGCGAATCAGTGCCGCCGCATCGAGGACAACGGGAATATCTTTAGTAAAAGCCAGTTCAATCCAGTCCGCTACTTTATCCGAAGTCAGTCCCGGTCCGATTCCGACAGCCGTCACTTGATCAAGCATCGCTTGAATCGTTTCCGTCGTCTGATTGAGCACCATCGCTTCCGGCGCGTTGATTAATATTCCATTTTTTGCTGAATCGACTGTTGCGACCTGTAACTTTCCGACACCGGTTCGTAAAGCCGCCCGCGCCGCGAGTTGAATCGAACCCGGCATCGTCTCGCTTCCGCCAATCAAAAGTCCCGTGCCATAGGTCCCTTTATGTCCATCGTGTTGCCGTTCAAACAAACTGTCGATCGGTTCCTCGAACAGTTCCCATTCCGCTGCGTTCGGTAATCCGATATCGACGAGCTCGACATCTCCATAAAACGGTCCGGTCTTCAGTAAAAAGGCGGACCGTTTATAGGCGTGGAGGCAAAACGTCTGCATCGCTTGAACCGCTTCCAAAGAAAAATCGGTTGCCGCATCAGACGGTACTCCGCTTGGTACATCGATCGCATAAACGATTGCTCCTTGCTGACGCTGTTCTTTCACCATGTCAAAGGTTTTTTCCGTCACCTCATTGATTCGTTTCGGATCAAACCCTGTTCCGAAGAGCGCATCGATAATCACATCATATTGTCCACAAGGTGGCTCTGCGACGACACCAAATTTTTCAGCATACGTTTCATGGAGCCGTGCCGTCTCCGTCTTGGTTGGACCAAGCGGAGCTTGGACCGTCACGTCATAGTCGTCTCGAATCAGCTCACGGGCGATGACGTATCCATCCCCTCCATTGTTGCCTGTCCCACAAATGATTAAAATTCGGTCCGTCTTGGTATGCCGTTGCTTCATCTCGGCCGCGACATGTTGTCCGGCCCGTTCCATCAGCACTTCGACCGGCAGCCCCGACGTCCGTGCCCATTCATCAATTTGTCTTGCTTCATTTGCATCATAAATCATTTCAATCACCTCTGTTCGTCCTATTCCCGTTTTCCACCGAACTATGCAACAAAGGCAGTCGATCCTGAAACCAAAAAAGGGATTGCCCACTTAAGTATGGCAATCCCTTTTTCTTGATTGTTTTGTTCAAAATCAACTTGTTCCCCTTCATCCTCATATGATCCTCTAGAAGAAGTTATTCTGAGTCAGACAGATTGGCAATCGGCACACCGACCATAGATTTCAAACTTATGATCTTCAACCTCAAAACCAGACGCTTTGATTGGTGACATTAATTCCATCGGGCACACGTTCAGCGTTTGCGTCTTTCCACAAGCGCGACAAATTAAATGATGATGATGTTGTCCCGACTGACAAGCAGCACGATATTTCATTTCACCGTCAAGTTCCGTCGTTTCTAAAATATTGATTTCCGCAAAGTCGTTTAAGTTACGGTAAATCGTATCGTAACTTAGCGACGGATGAGAGGTCCGTAATTCTTCCGCGATTTCTCGAGCACTGACATACCGGTTCGCTTCAAAGAGATACGCCAGTAAATCAAGCCGCTTCGGCGTTGCTTTAAATCCGGAAGCTTTCATTTGTTCACGCGCTTGTTCGATCTGTTTCTGCATGCGTTTTTCCTCCAATCCAAAACCGTTCCACTAACATCACGATGATGAGTTCAGCAACAGCAAGCATGACAATCATTCCGCCAGGTGCTAAATCGAATTGATAGGCAAGAATCAACCCGGCGACCGTCGCGACTTCACCAAAGAGGATCGCAAACAAAATCGTCGTCTTGAAACTTTTTGCAAAACGAAGCGCCGCTGCGACGGGTAATGTGATTAAACTAGAGACGAGTAAAATGCCGACGACGCGCATACTGATTGCAATGACGAGCGCTACGACAATCATAAATAAAATATGCACAAGACGTAAACGAATACCCGAGACACGCGCCTGTTCTTCATCAAAGGATAAAAAAAGTAATTCCTTATAAAAAGCGATGACGAACAAGATAACGATTCCCGTCACGATTAAAATGGTGTAGACATCCGTCAATGTGACAGCCGAGACCGTTCCGAACAAAAAGGACACTAAGTCCATTGAAAACCCATTCGCCAAGCTGATAAAAATTGCCCCAAGTCCCATCCCGGTCGCCATGATGATCGGAATCGCAAGTTCTTGAAAATGTTTATATTTCGCGCGCAACCAGTCAATCGTCAACGCCGCGATGACGGCCGTCACAATCCCTAAGTAAAGAGGGTTCAAACCGGATAAACTTGCGACCATCCCTGAAATCAACAGACTGAGTGCAATTCCAGCAAGTGTGACGTGAGACAAGGCATCGGCGATGAGACTCATCCGGCGTACGACGACGAACGACCCAATCAGCGGTGCCGTAAACCCAATCAAGACTGCTGCGACGAGTGCGTACTGTAAAAATTTTAATGTCATAAAGGCTTCAATCACTGGACGCCCTCCCCTTCATGGACAAGCACACGTCCCGGTACCGGGTAAAGCGAACGAATCGTCTGCTCATCAAGTTCCCAGTATTCCTTAATACCACAGTTGCAACCAAGACGTCCGTCCACGAGATGAATGACGTCCGTGACGAGCTTACTGACAAAATGAATATCATGGGTGACGAGGACAAACGTCCGCTTCTTATCACGTCGTAGTTCTTCTAAAATTTCATAAAATTCTTTGACATACCGCTGGTCGACACCGACTGTCGGTTCATCGAGAATCATCAAGTCCGGATCATTGACGAGTGCACGCGCGATAAAGACGCGTTGTTGTTGCCCCCCCGATAAATCACCGACCTTCGAGTCGCGCCGCTCCCACATGCCGACTGTCTCAAGCGCCGTTTTCACTTTTTCACGATCTTGTTTCGTTACACGGCGAAATAACCCTTTTTTCGCGTACAGCCCCATTTCGACGACTTCAGCGACCGTCACAGGAAAACCGGAGTTAAACGAAGCCGCCTTTTGCGAGACATAACTGATCCGCCACCAGTCATTGAAATTCGACTGATTTTGTCCGAACAGGCGAATCGATCCTTTCGGGTTCAACAGCCCAAGCATACATTTAATTAACGTCGACTTCCCGGATCCATTTTCGCCAACGATGGCGAGAAATTGTCCTTGCTCAACTGTGAATGACACATTGTTCAATACACGGCGATCCGGGTAATCGTACGTTACTTGATTAATCTCAATAATCGGTTCATTCATTTGTCTTCACTCCTTCCGTTTTTTAAAACGGAATAATTACGTCTTATCAACTTTTCCATTATAGCCCCGCTCCCTGACTGACGCAACTGATGTAACTTTTTTAAACGTTATCGTTTTTTCAGTTAGTCACAAGGTACAATAAAGAAAAATACACTCCCGTTTCTCACCGTATCGTTTCGGGAACAGTTTACTATATGTGAAAGGAGTCGGGATATCTTTGAAAAACGAATTAGCAGTCATCGACATCGGATCGAACTCGATCCGTTACGTCATCTTCCACCCGATCGATTCAGGTCGCTACATCGAAAAAATTAACGTGAAGGTGGTCGCTCGACTATCCGCTCATATCGATCAAGACGGAGCACTCGATCAAGCGGGCATCGACATCTTATCTGACACACTCCAACGGTTTCATGAAATCGGTTTGACGCATAACGTCGAAGAAACGTTATGCGTCGCGACAGCTGCCATTCGAAATGCCACGAATCGCCAGGAGATCGTTGAGACCGTTGACCAGACGACTCCATTTTCGATGCGTATCCTATCCGACGAGCAAGAAGCCTACTATGGCTATTTCGCCATCATTAACTCGACCTTCTTGACAGATGGTTATTCCGTCGATATCGGCGGCGGTTCGATGGAAGTGACGTTGATCGAAAATCGCGAGATGGTCGCCTATCACAGTTTTCCGTTCGGAGCCGTCACGTTGACACGCCAGTTCATCTCCGGTGAGACGATGACCTCAAGTGAACAAAAGAAATTGATTAAATTCTTAAAAGAGCAGTTCGCTGAAATTCCTTGGCTTAAAGAAAAAAAATTGCCGTTGATCGGTGTTGGTGGTTCTGCCCGAAACTTCGTCCGCATCCATCAGTCGACTCTCGATTATCCACTTCACGGGATCCATCAATATCAAGTCCGGACAAAAGAACTCGGAAAACTCGTTGACGAGCTTGAAGACAAGTCACCAAAACACCTTGGGAAAATTGAAGGGTTATCAAAAGATCGAGTCGATATCTTCCTACCTGCCCTGATTGCGATTCACGAACTCGCGTTACATATCGAGGCCGACCAATTCGTGATGAGTAACTATGGTTTGCGCGAAGGACTCGTCTATGAGTACGACTTACACGAAGGTAACCAACGCCGTGTTGAAAACGTCCGCGAAGAAAGTCTGTTTCAACTCGAAAGTGATTATAAAGTCAATCGCGACCGGATGAATTACCTCGGCACGCTCGCTAAATCACTATATCGTCAACTCGTCTCACTCGACATCATTCCGGAACGCGCCGCCGATTTACGATTACTTGATTCAGCGAGTCGTCTGCTTTACTGCGGACAGTATATCAATCCAGATACGCGGTCGAACCAGACCTTTTATTTATTGACGAATACGGACTTGAAAGGCATGACGCATAAAGATCGGCTTGCGCTCGCGCTCGTCAGCTCTTATTCATCGTCAAAACGGATGCAACAACTCTTGAAACCATTTAAAGATTGGTTTTCCGATAAATCAATCGAGCGGTTCGATTTGCTTGGATCACTTCTTAAGCTTGCCGATGCACTCGACGTGACGGAGCGTCGCGCCGTCGACAGTGTCGAACTGCACATTGAAAACGAAGCCCTGCTCCTGACGCTCGATACGGGTGATCATGATTATGGATTTGAAGTCGAAAAAGCCGAAAAACAAAAGAAACATCTCGAACGCGTCATCGACCAGTCGATTGAACTGCAAACGAAAGGAAGTCTTACTTCATGAAATTCGATTCTCCAGACTACTTTAATAATCGCGAAATCAGTTGGCTCCAGTTTAATGAACGTGTGCTCGGAGAAGTCTTAGATACACGAAATCCGTTGATGGAACGATTGAAGTTTTTAGGAATCTTCAGCTCCAACTTGGACGAATTTTATATGGTACGTGTCGGTGGATTAAAGGATGAGGTCCTGGCCGGGTTCAACAAGCCGGAAAACAAACAGCAGTTGACGCCGAAGCAGCAACTGCGCGCAATCGCCGCGAAAACAAAAGAGCTCGTCGAACAGCAATATGAGGCATTCAAGGAAATTAGTACTGCTTTAAAGAAAGAGTCGATTTTCTTTTTAAAGCACGAGGAATTAAACGAAGTTCAGTCCGAATATGTGAAAGCGTTTTTCCGTGATCAAGTTTTCCCTGTACTGACGCCGGTCGCAGTCGATGCCTATCGCCCCTTTCCGATGTTATCATCGAAGTCGCTCAATATCGCGACTGCACTCGAAGCAGAGGATGGTTCAAAGCGGAACTTAGCGCTCGTCCAAGTCCCTGCCGTCTTACCGCGTTTCGTCGATTTACCGGTCGACGATGAAGAGACGACGGCCGTCATCTTACTCGAAGATGTCATTATCTCCTTCATCGATTCGCTCTTTAAAGGTTATCGAGTCCTGTCTGCGATGCCATTTCGCATCACGCGAAATGCCGACCTCCCGTTTCATGAAGAAGGGACACATGACATTTTAAAACTGATTGAAAAGGAATTAAAAAAACGCCGGTGGGGGGTAGGGATTCGTCTCGAGATTCAAAAAAATGCCATCAATACAGAACTACTCAACATGTTGCGCGACGTGCTCGACTTACAAGATCGCGATATTTTCGCCGTCGACGGTCCAATCGATTTAACGTTCGCTTTCGCCTTTTATAGTCAAATCGGTGTCGAGTACGACCACTTGATCTATCAAACGATCATGCCAGTCGAACCACCTGCGCTCGAACAATCGAAAAACTTATTCGATCAGATTTTACAACGCGATTATTTGTTACATCACCCGTACCATACGTTCGATCCAATCGTCCGTCTGATTGGTCAGGCAGCTAATGATCCGAACGTACTCGCAATCAAACAAACGCTTTACCGTGTCTCAGGGGACTCCCCTATCATTAAAGCTTTAAAGACAGCCGTCGAAAATGGGAAACAGGTTACTGTTCTCGTCGAGCTGAAAGCCCGGTTTGACGAAGCGAAGAACATCGAGTGGGCAAAACAACTTGAAAAAGTCGGTGCTCACGTCATCTATGGGTATAGTGACTTAAAGACGCACTCAAAGATCACCTTGATCGTCCGCCTTCAAGAAGGACGAATTCAACGCTTCGTCCATCTCGGGACGGGGAATTATAACGATTCAACGGCGAAACTCTATACCGACATCGGTCTATTGACCGTCCGCGAACAATTAGCGGAAGATGCAACAAACTTCTTCAACTGGTTATCCGGATACGGGGAACAGCCGAAATGGAATGCAATCCACACGTCCCCTAATTCGATGCTTGAAAAATTCTTATCATTGATTGATGACGAAATCAAATTTCATAAAAAACATGGCAACGGTCGAATCGTCGCGAAGATGAACAGTTTGACGGAAAAAGAAATCATCACGAAGCTCTATCAAGCATCACGTGCCGGTGTCCGCATCGAACTGATTGTCCGTGGCGTCTGTTGTCTCCGTCCACAAATCAAAGGTGTTTCAGAAAACATCAGAGTCACGTCTGTCGTCGATCGATACTTGGAGCACTCACGAATCTTTTATTTCCACCATAACGGAGAAGAACTGATTTACTGTTCGAGTGCCGACTGGATGACACGAAATATGCGCAAACGCATTGAAATCTTATTCCCGATCATCGATGAAGATCATAAAGAGTATTTGAAGGATTGCCTCGCGATGACACTGGCGGACAATATCAAAGCACGGGAACAAGGGGCGGATGGAGAATACGCTTACGTCACGCGTGGTAAACAAGCATGTGAATCGCAAATCTTGATTCAACATTATACGAACGACAAATTAAAATCAAAACCATCATTCGAAAACCCACTCGAACACAAATGGATTGCCATTGAACGAAAGGAAGATAAAATCTCGTTCGAGCCACAATCACCTCAAAAATAAATGTTGTTTAACGTCAGACATCTTCATATAATGAAAGTGTAAGCGTTTTTTTATATGAAGAAAGGACTGGAACTCATGCTACAACAAATTTTATTATCACTACTTGCCGGCATCATTTGTGGTGTCGTCTTTACCGCTCTTAAATTACCAATCCCGGCACCACCTGTCTTCCCCGCAATCGTCGGAATTTTTGGTGTCTTCCTCGGAATGAAAGTATTTCTATTCGTTGCCGATCGTTGGCCGTTTTAATGAAACAAAAAAACGTTCGCCTCATCCCTTTTTTAGGACGAGACGAACGTTTTTTTATTTCTTCAATGCTTCGGCGATGACATGATCCCAGTTCACATCATCACAAGCTGTTTTACACGTTGGTTCTACTTCACACGTCGCACATTTTCCCTTTTTCGCCTTTTTCGTAAAACGAACTAAAGAATAACCTGCGTATCCAAAGATTATCAATCCAATCAAAATATCGACAAGATGCATGTAATTCCCTCCAAGCTTATGAAAAACCGAGTAGTAGCCCTGTTTGATAAATGACGAAGGAGACACCATAGGCGACGAACAATCCATAGAGACTTGCAACCCACGTCAGCTTCGCGCTTCCGACTTCACGTCGAATGACGGCGACGGTCGCAAGACACGGAACATACAGTAATACGAATGCCATGAAACTATAGGCACTGAGTGGCGTGAACTGCCCTGACAACTGACGACCGAGTTCTGATTCATTGACGGCATAGATGATTGCCATCGTCGAAACAACGACTTCCTTCGCCAAAAATCCGGTAATTAAGGCAGCACCTGCCTGCCATGTCCCAAAGCCGATTGGAACGAGGAGCATTGCAATCACTCCACCAATCATCGCGAGAAAACTATCATTCATATTGACATCGAATCCAGCTGGTCCCGTATAAGCGAGCAACCAAATGACGACTGATCCCCCAAAGATGAACGTACCGGCTTTTCGAACAAATCCTTTTCCTTTTTGCCATGTACTCCGCCATAACGTCAACCATTGCGGTACCCGGTATGGTGGTTGTTCGACCATGAAGAGACTTGTCGCATCTTCGGCCGCTAGGATTTTTGAAAATACTTTTGCCGCAATCAGCGCAAGTACGATTCCTAAAATATAAAGTGATAAGACAATCAATGCTTGATTACTCGCAAAAAAGCTACCGGCGAATACGGCATAAATCGGCAGTCGGGCCGAGCAAGACATGAACGGTGAGATGAAAATCGTCACAAGTCGTTCCCGCTCTTCTTCGACCGAACGTGCTGCCATGATACCAGGAACGTTACAGCCGAAGCCGATGATCATCGGAATAAAACTTTTCCCGTTCAAGCCAACCATTTGCATGAAACGGTCCATGACGATCGCGACGCGGGCCATGTACCCTGAATCTTCGAGAAACGAGATGAAGAAAAACAAGACGAAGATTTGCGGGACAAACACTAATACACCACCGACCCCTGCAATGACGCCATCAATTAATAAATCTTGAATGAATCCAGATGCCCCGATTGCACTTAGTATCCATACAACACCTGCTGAGAGCGGTCCTTCGATGAAGGCCGATAAGAGGTCCGATAACGGAGAGCCGACCCAATTAAACGTGATATGAAATAATCCATACAATACGGCGAAAAAGATTGGTAACCCGAAAATCGGATGCGTAACGACTGCATCAATCCGGTCGGTCCACGATTTTTGATCCGTCTTTTCCTCGACGACAGCACTCGCTCGCATCGCGATTGCCCAGTTTCGGCGACACTCTGTAATGTGGGCATGAATGAAACGACCGAGTTGAGCTTCGAGTTGTTTTCGAATTTCGATAATTGAAGACGAACGTCGCTCCAGGTGTTCGACGAAAACACGATTCCCAGCCAAGTATTGAACAGCCATCCAGCGTTCGTTCAATTGCAGCGTTGCTTGTTCCATAATTTCTGTAATCGCCTGTTCCGTTGCGTCTCCGTAGTCAATATGCAGTGGAGTAACGGCTTCTGTCTTGAGTGATGTTAATAAGACATCACAGCCGTCTCCAGTCCGAGCGACAATCGGAAATACTTCTACCCCAAGTGCCGTCGCGAGTGCCCTCGCATCAATCTGTGTTCCCCGATTAGTCGCGACGTCAATCATATTCAATCCAATTTGAAGTGGTTTTCCAATCTCAAGCAGCTGTGCCGTCAATTGCAAGTTCCGCTCTAACTGCGATGCATCGATGATATTAATCATAGCGTCGAATTGTTCTTCCATTAAAAAACGGGCGACGACCGCTTCATCGGCCGATAACGGGTCCAAATCGTAGACGCCGGGCAAATCGACTAGCTGTCCCCGGTCACCGTGTAATTTCCCGATTTTTTTATCAACCGTTACCCCCGACCAGTTGCCGACATGGGCATATGATCCGGTCAAGCGGTTAAATAATGACGTCTTCCCCGTGTTCGGGTTACCGAGTAAAGCAATCCGTTGCGTCATGGTGAATACACCTCAATCTTTTTTGCATCGCTGCGCCGAATCGCAATCATTTGATGATGATCTCTTTGTTCTATTGTCAAAGGACCTTGAAAGCTCGCCCGTCTCTTGACGACGACTGGACAACCTTCATAAAAACCAAGCGCGAGTAAGCGTCTTCGTAATCGATCCTCGATTTTATTTAAGTTGGTCATAACAACGGGTTTGTTGATTGGAATCGTTGCTAAATCAATCATTATGGTTCCCCCATCTGATACATTTTTCATTGATAACAATTATCATTGTTGATTATAACACGTTTTTCTATAATAAAAAAAAGCTGGTAGTGATTCGATGTGTGAACATCTTGTCACTATCAACTTTCTTACGGTTCATCTGAGGTTGCCGCAACATCGATCAAGGACTCAGACCTTTGATGAGCTAAACGATGGCATGAAGGACAGAGCGTCAGGAACTGATTGTTTTCCTGATGCCACTCTAAAATGGACTGGTTTGTTTGTCCACAATGTTCGCAAGCTTCCGCTAACTGACCGATATGATTCCGCTCATGAAATTTCTCCTGCCTGCGTTGCTTCGCTTCCTCAATCGTCGTAACGTCGGTTTCGAAATACCCGTACTGCCACGCTTCGACAAGGCGTTGACGAACACTCACCTGAACCATCCCCGATTCAACCTTCAAATCTGTCAGTGGTGTGCCAAGTAACGGATGATGTAAGTCGACGCTAATTAAATCAAGACACGCGTATGTCCGCTCGACTCCGTCTGCCTCTACTCGCCAGTGAGGATCAGATGGACGTGTCGTATATTCACTGAACAACGTTTCTGCATAAGCGATTATCCCCATTTTTGTCGCTAAAAAAACTTCTTCACCCGCTTCTAAATCTGCTGGTAAATAAAAGGGTTCCTTCGTTTCATAATAATGAACGACCGCCTGCCGTAAAGCAAAATCTGATTCATCAACGACTAGTAGATGGCACACGTCCTTACACCTCTCTCGTTTAAATGGATGTTCCGATGAGCGGTAATCGCCACTCTGCATCAAAGTTCCCTGACCGCAACATCGCGATTTCTTCTTTATAGGGTGCCACTTTCTTTTTCGGATCAAGCCCGATATACGGTGTCTCTAAAATTTTTGGTAAATGAGCAAGCGCTTGATGATGGACGATCCGGTGCAATGTATCAAATCCAATTTCACCAAAACCGATGTTTTCATGACGGTCTTTTTTGGCACCACGGACGTTTTTCGAGTCATTAACGTGGATGACACCAAGGCGATCGAGACCGACGATCCGGTCAAACCGTTCGAGTACCCCGTCTAAATCGTGGACGATGTCATATCCTGCATCATGGACGTGACACGTATCGAGGCAAATCGACAAGCGATCGTTGTGTGTGACCCCATCAATGATTTGTGCCAATTCTTCAAACGTCTTCCCGATTTCAGACCCTTTCCCTGCCATCGTTTCGAGTGCGATTTTTACTTTTTCATTTCCAGATAAGACTTCGTTCAATCCTTCGATGATTCGTTTAATTCCGATATCCTCACCGGCACCGACATGGGCACCAGGGTGTAAGACGATATGTTGCGCCTTTTCAAGTGCTTCCGCGCGTCGAATTTCTTCTGCCAAGAATGATACGGCTAATTCAAAGGTTTCCGGTTTCGTCGTATTGCCAAGATTGATGATATAAGGGGCATGGACGACAATCTCTTCAATCCCATTTGCCTCCATGTGCAATAATCCTTCTGCAATCCGTAATTCCTCGATCGGTTTTCTTCGTGTATTTTGAGGTGCTCCTGTATACACCATCATCGTTGTCGCGCCATATGACGCCGCTTCCTCACTTGCACCAAGTAACATATTTTTCCCCGATAAGGAGACGTGTGAACCAATTTTCATCCTGTATTCCACCTTTCGCTCTACTTACAGTGTACCAAACGTCGGAAAAAAAACAAAAAATCCCTAGGACGAGAAGCTTCTTCTCATCCGTAGGGAAACGTGACTTATTTTGATTTACTCGCATTCGCCTTACGTTCTGCACGTCCGACGCCACGCTGTTCTTTAATCCGCTCACGTTTTGCTGTTTCTTTTAACTTATACTGGTGTTTCTTTTTATAGCCAGGTTTGACGCGTTTTTTCGCTTTAGCCGCTTCACCTGATAAACGGCTATGTGCCGTTTTCGAGACAGCCGTCTTCATGTGTGGTTTCGCACGACGACGCTCTTTGACTTCGCTGACTTGACCACTCTTGACATCGACATTGATGAATTCGATGCCACGGTCTTCAAGACGGTTGATTGAACCATTCTCATGATCTTCAAACAACGTGTACGCAAGTCCTTCTTGGTCGACTCGACCCGTCCGTCCGACACGGTGCACGTAGAAATCAAGATCTTTCGGAATCCCGTGGTTGATGACATGTGAGACACCCGAAATATCGATGCCGCGTGCTGCTAGATCCGTTACGATGACGTATTGGAATTTCGCTTCATTGATTTCTTTGATTGCTTGTTTCCGGCGTCGTGCGGGTAGGTCACCGTGAAGTGAACCGACATTTAAGCCTGCTTCAAGGAATGATGCTTCAAGTTCAATCGCTTCTGTTTTCGTGTTTGTAAAGACGAGACAGATATACGGATTGAGTGCTTTCGCTAATTTCAACGCTAAGTCTGAACGATCACGGTGCTTGACGGGAACCGTATGATGGACGATTTTTTTCGCCGTCTGTTGTTTTGGATCAACATGTGCATAACGTGGGTTGTTCATATACTTCTTGAGAAACGGTTGAAGTTTCTCAGGAATCGTCGCTGAGAAAACCATCATCTGAAGTTTCTCAGGAAGTGCTTGGGCAATCCGGTCCACTTCTGGTAAGAAGCCCATGTCAAGCATCTGATCGGCTTCATCGATGACATAGTTTTTGACGAAGTGCGGTTTTAACGCTTGCTCTTTAAAGAGGTCTAAAATGCGACCTGGCGTCCCGATGACGATTTGTGGTGAAACTTTGACGCGCCCGATTTGACGTTCACGATCCATCCCACCTGTGATGAGGCTCGTTTTGATATAGTCTGGGTTCTTCACGAGAATTGATTTTAATTCTTCGTGGATTTGCCATGCTAATTCACGTGTCGGTGCAACGATGATTGCTTGCATTTCTTGTAATTCTGGATTGATGTTTTGAACCATCGGTAAGAGGAATGACAAGGTCTTCCCTGTTCCAGTTTGTGATTGACCAATGATATCGCGACCCTTAAGGGCAGCCGGAATAATCCGTGATTGAATATCCGTTGGTTTTTTAATACGTGCGTCTTCGAGTGCTTCGACGACGAACGGGTGCAAATCAAAATGGGTAAATCCATTCATCTTCGTCACCTTCCTTTCTCCTGCTTAAACAACTAAAAGTGATTGTGTCACTTTTATCATCTATTTACTTAGTTCAACATGGGTATGGGTCTACTACCGTCATACAGATAAGAATACGTATAGAAACGATCTGGAATTTTTTTATTTTTCGTATGAAGCTTCAACGCGCTGAAGGCGACTTGCATCATCTCTTCAGCGGACTGGACAACCGTCGCATCCATCGATTTCATGTCAACAGCTTCTAATATAGCACGATTCCCGTCGATTCCGACAACTATTTTTCCGGAAATGTCTGCTTTTTTCAAGGCTTCGAGCACACCTAACGCAATATCGTCATTGTGACAGTAGACCGCATCGAATTCCGTACCGGACTCGATGATCCGACGCATGACGCGTTCTGATGTCACCGGATCATAGTCACCACTTGCTGAATTGACAATCGATATCCCGGGTTCTGTCACGATTCCTTTAACGAATCCGGTATGCCGTTCATTCGTCGTGTGTATGTTCGTCGTCCCCGTAATTTCAACGACTTTTCCTGTTGCAGTTCCATTTCGTCTAATCAGTTCGTTTTTGACATATGAAGCAAGTTGTTCACCAATCATCTGATTGTTCGACGTCACCGAGCTGACAACTGCATCAGATCGAATCAATCGGTCAATCGCAAAAACGGGAATCCCATTTTTTTCTGCTTCTTCTAATGCGCTCGTAATATAAACATCGTCAAACGTCGTGATAAATATCGCGTCGACCTTCAATTTGATGAATTCACGAATTTGCTCTCGTTCACTGATGCGGGAGTTATGTGACGTCGCCACGACGGCTTCATACTTATTTGCTTTTGCCTCGGCTTTAAACGCTGTAATCAACCGTTGGGCGAATTCATGTTTATCGTTGACGATCGTAAAGGCGACAACGTCACGGTCAGGATTTTCCTCCTGACCTACGAACAGATTTGAAATCAGCAGGATTGAGGCCGTCCAAACAAAGAGGACGAGCAACCATGACTTATTAAACTTCATCCTGGTCTCCTCCTCGCGGTAAGTGAATTTGGACTGTCGTACCGACACCAACCTTGCTATCGAACTCAATTTTTCCATTATGCTCACAAACGATGCGACTTGACATATAGAGACCTAAACCATTGCCATCCGCTTTTGATGTCTTAAAAGCTTGCCCAATCGTTTCGAGTTGGGGTTCTGTCATGCCGACACCATTATCTTGAACAATGAAGACGAATTGATTCGTGTAGACGTGTAGATGCAAATGACAAATCCCATCTGCACCACGCGACTGCACTGCTTGTAAGGCATTACGAACACAGTTCGACAAGATTTGTGACAATCCATTTTCAGAGGCATAGAGATTCGGCATATGCGCCGGCGTATAAATTTTACAATCTGCTGCTTCTGCGTATGTCTCGGCGTGTAAACGCGCTTCTGCTTCCATGATGAATTTAAATTTTTTCATGAATTCGTTCATGTCAATCATCGACATCTTTAATACCTCGCCGCCACCTTTAGAGAGATCGAGCATCGTCTCAATCATTGCATTGGCACGATCTAATTCTGATAAGGCTAACGCCAACATTTCCGGACTATTGTTCTCTTGCTCCGTCAAAAGTTGGAGCGTCATTTTGACTGGCGTCAATGGATTGCGGATTTCATGCGCGATTCCTGCCGCGAGCTGACCGAGCGAGGCTAATTTTTCTTGGTGTAACATCGCTTGTTGTTGACTCAATTGTTCGACTCGCGCGTTTTCCATCCGCTGGGCATACTCATTGTAAGCAGACACTAATGTTTTTACTTCGTTCGACCCCGATCGTTCCAATTCAATCGGTTGTGGCGTCGTGCTTTTTTCGATTTTTTGTACGAGCTCGAGTAAGGGTGCTGTCAGTTGACGTGACATGAGGTACCCGACGATTAGACTGAGGACGAGCGTCAACGCTGCGATGACAAGATATTGTTGCCGTGTCGTATACACGGGTTCGTAAAAGACACTCCGGGGTGTCCGAACAAGAATTTTCCAATCCGTTACTTTTAAATCACGTGCAAAATAATACATGTCTTTGTTCGTACTGAAGATATCGTATGGTTCTACCGTTTGAAATGCCCGGTCGACGACACTTTGAGTCAAGACACGTTCTTTGTCGGTCACGAGGTTTCGCGAAGTCGCGAGTGGCTCTCCTTTACTGTTAAAAAGATAGGCCATCGTTTCGTCGTCGAACGATTCGAGTGAATTTCGAAAGACAAGTGAATTCATCAGACTTAATCCACCACCAAAAATCCCAACCCGTTCACTGCCGTTACGAACCGGAACATACATATACGTGAGATAATCCGACTGTAACGGATATCGTTTACTCATATGAAAGTCTGTACTCGTCAAGGCCTGAAGAAAATCATCATCTTCTAGAATCTTTGAATTTCGGATGCGTCGATCTTCACTAGAAAACCATGTGAATTTTTTAGTCTTTAAATCATAGTAGAAGAAACTCTTAAAACCCGTATCGATATCGAGTAAGTTCGTTTCGCGAACGACTCGTTCTAATTCATTCATATTGTCGACATTCAATTGCAGACCCATGATTTCTTCATGTAAATTCCCGATACTATCACGGAGTGCGTTGCTCGAGACCTCAACACTGTTTTCACTTTGTTTTTCCGTTTGCTGTTCAACCCGTGAAATCGTCACACGGTCAGCTGTGAAAGCAAGTGCCGCGATGACCAGACAAATTAGAATGAACAAAACAGCGGTGATTTGAAAGAAATAAGACCGCATCATCTTTTTTGTCTCCAACGTATTGCCTCCTTCTCCATGATTTTTACAACTCAATTAGTATATCATGTTATCACTCTTGAATAGACTCCTCTATTTTCAATCATCTGCAATCAATGGTACACTCTAACTAATCATTCTTTCTACGCTAAAGGAGAATCAACACTTATGTTAGTAAAAAAAATCAGCCCTCGTGGTTATTGTTATGGTGTCGTTGACGCGATGAAGTTAGCGCAACAAGCCGCAATGAATGAAAACTTGCCACGACCTATCCATATTCTCGGTATGATCGTCCATAATGCTCACGTTACACATGAATTTGAACGAATGGGTGTTTTGACAGTTGATGGTCCTGATCGTCTTGAAGCACTCGAAACCATTAAAGAAGGAACGGTCATCTTTACAGCGCACGGAATTTCACCTGCCGTCTATGCGCGCGCTGCCGAAAAAAAATTAACAGTCGTCGATGCGACATGTCCTGATGTCACGCGCACACATGATTTAATCCGGACTGTCGTCGCTGATGACTATGAAGTCATCTACGTCGGAAAACACGGCCATCCGGAACCGGAAGGCGCAGTCGGTGTCGCACCAGAACACGTCCACTTGATTGAGAAAGTCGAAGACATCGAAGCGTTACCGGCTCACCTAGCCGACAAAAAAATCATCGTCACGAACCAGACGACGATGAGTCAATGGGATGTTCAGGCCTTAATGGAACATGTCCGTAAAAAGTACCCGCACGTCGAAGTCCATAATGAAATTTGTAACGCGACGCAAGTCCGTCAAGAAGCTGTCGCCGATCAAGCGGGCGATTGTGATCTTGTGATCGTCGTCGGCGATCCGCGTTCGAACAACTCGAATCGCTTGGCACAAGTTTCATTTGATATCGCAGGTACCCCAGCTCATCGTATCGGTGATTTGACTGAACTTGATTTAACATGGCTCGAAGGCGTGAATCAAGTCGGTGTCACTTCAGGTGCTTCTACACCAACACCAATCACGAAAAAAGTCATCGATTTCTTACAGCAGTATGACCCAGCTGATATCAGCACACATGATAAAACACCATTTCTTGAATTGCGTCGGATTTTACCAAAAGTAAAAATCTTGTAATAGACATTTAAAAACCGTACGGAACCTTAAGGTTCCGTACGGTTTTTTAGACTGTAGACAAACTCTTATGAAGAACTAAAATTCTATAGCGAGATGTTATCAGTTCGCGCTTCCCTGTCGTCTCGCCTCGTCTTCAAAGCGGCAATGTTCCGCGCCGCTACAGCAAAGCTGCAGGGTCGCGACCGATTGCTTTTCGCGGTTCTAAGCGATTCGAGACGGATTGCTTTCTAAATTGTCTATATGCCTGTCTTTCCGTCACGGTATTACCTAAAAAGCGTCACGTTTCGTTGACTCCTACGGGAAAAGTGCGTTTTCCTCGCACTTTCAGAGGCAGGCAAGACCCTGCTCGTTGGTCGTGAGGACCAAGGAGCAACGGCTTGCGCCTCGCCCGAGGAAAGCAACGAAAAAAGACGCTTTTATCTTCCGATATCACTTTGTCTACACGCAAAAAACTGTACTGCACTTTAAAGTACAGTACGGTTTTTTGCGTTCATAAAAATTTGAATGGATTCGTATTTGCCGTCGAGACGACCAATTCGACGTCGCGGATTTTTCGTTCCTCAAAACGTTTCTTCAGCTCATTGACGACGCCTTGTTTCATGACTGACTCGACGTGATGTCCAGGATCGACAACTGCCAAGCCGAGCGCCATTGCATCATGGGCGACGTGGAAGTACAGATCGCCTGTCACGAGGACATCTGCCCCGGCAAACGCCGCTGTTGAAACATGTTTATTGCCGTCTCCACCGAGTACGGCGACTTTTTTTATGAGGCGGTCCGATTCTCCCACAAAACGCAGGTTTTCAACACCGAACACATCACGGACATGCTCTGCGAACTGACGTAACGACACCGGTCGTTCGAGGTAACCGATTCTGCCAAGCCCTAACGGCTCAGCTGTCCGCTCCTGGCGCATGATATCATAAGCGACTTCTTCATAGGGGTGCGCTTTTTTCATCGCACGAATCACTTGTTTTTGATTCAGTTCCGTAACGATCGTCTCAATTCGGACTTCAGAAACTCGTTCGACTTGTCCGACATTGCCAATGTAAGGTACTGTCCCAGTCTCAGGTTTAAATTGCCCAGTCCCTACACTATGGAACTGACAGGCGCTGTAAGCACCGATTTGTCCCGCTCCTGCCTTCGTAAGCGCTTCTGATACCTGTTGTACGGCTGCTTGCGGAACGAAGACAACAAGCTTATAGACCGCGTTTTCAAATGTAGGTGACAAAACCGTTGTGTCGGTCAGTCCGATGGCTTCTGCCATCAAATCATTAACACCGCCTTGCGTTACATCGAGATTCGTATGTGCCGCGTAAACGGCAATCTTATGTTCGATACACTTCATGACGATTCTTCCAGTCGCCGATTGATCGTTGACTTGCGCTAATTTACTAAAAATCGGCGGGTGATGGGCAATGATTAAATCGATGCCTTTTTCAATTGCTTCATCGACGACCGACTCCAAGACGTCAAGCGTCACCATGACACGCTTCACGTCTTTATTCAGCGTACCGATTTGTAAACCGATCGGATCCCCCGGCATCGCAAATTTTTTCGGTGAAAATGCTTCGAACTGTTCGATAATGAATTGACCGTTCGCCATCAGCTCGTCACCTCTTCCATTTTTTCGATCAAGCGGCGGATCTTCGTAATCTTCTCTTTCAAAACGTCGGAGTCATTTCCTTGCTGCATCTGCTCTAAAATATATTGCCGTTTCTCTTTTTCCGTCTGCCACTTCTCGATGAAGGCAGGTGCTTTTTCTCGCATGAGTTGCGGTCCAAATAACAATTCCCACTTCCGGATGTCCGCGTCCTCTGCATAAATCATTTCTTCTCCTTTTTCTGCAACGAGAATCTCGTAAATCTTTCCATTCTCTTTAACGATGGCTTCCGATAGTAACGCATATCCATGTTCAAGTAACCATTTTCGAACATCGACAGCATCGACGTTCGGTTGAAGAATCAAGCGTTCTTCGCCCGATAAATGCGCCCTCCCTTCCTCTAAAATCGTTGCGATGAGCGTTCCACCCATGCCGGCAATCGTCACAGCCGTTACTTCTCCTGGAGTGAGAACCGTCAAACCACTCCCGAGACGTACTTCAATCTGTTCGTCTAATTGAACAAGCGCGACTTGCCCTTGTGCCGCTTCCATCGGCCCCACATTGACTTCGCCTGCGATGGCACGTTCGACTAAGCCTTGTTGGATACAATAACACGGGACGAATGCGTGATCGGAACCAATATCCGCGAGGACTGCTCCTTGTGGAATATATGAGACTACTTTTGTTAATCGTTGATCTAATGTGACGTGTGTTTGCAATGTATGTCATCCTTCCTCTTTCTAATCCATCTCTTTTTAAAATAGCTGACTTAGCCCAAAAAAGAAATACCGTGCTGTATGGCTTTTCCCAAATTCGTACAAGAAAAAAACACCTATCTCGGAGAAGAGACAGATGTTTTTGACTTATTTCTTTTCTGCAAGCCATTTCGCTAAAACAGTGGCTTCTTCGTCGTTAGCAAGACCCCCAGGCATTTGCCCTTTACCATTCATAGCGATGTCTTTGATTTCTTCTTCTTTAAGCTTCGCACCGACTTTAGTTAAGTTCGGACCTGCTCCGCCTTCGAGATTGCCGCCGTGACATCCTGTACATCCTTTTGATGCAAATAGATCTTCTGGCTTCATTTCAGCTGTTGATGGACCCTTTTCAGCTTCTTTCGCCTGATCTACGCCAAAGTATGACAATGAAATCATGGCAATGATTGCGATGATCGCAATCGCTGCGAACGGTACTAATGGATTACGCATTTGGATTTCCCCCCATATTCTATACCCAACCAAGTTGGTGACTGAATGGTATTCCCCGTTACTATTCTACTGTAAAAAAAACAGAGAAGGAAGAAAAAAACAAAACTTTTTCTTCCTTCTCACCAAATTTTCATATTTTCTTCACACTTTTAAAATCAATCCAAGAAGTCTTTCAGACGTTTTGAACGACTCGGGTGGCGAAGTTTACGTAAAGCTTTCGCTTCAATTTGACGAATCCGCTCACGCGTAACACCAAATACTTTACCGACTTCTTCAAGCGTCCGTGTCCGACCATCATCAAGACCAAAACGAAGACGTAACACGTTTTCTTCCCGGTCCGTCAAAGTATCGAGGACATCTTCAAGTTGTTCTTTCAATAATTCATACGCAGCTGCGTCTTGAGGCGCCGTTGCGTCTTGATCTTCAATGAAATCACCGAGATGCGAATCGTCCTCTTCCCCGATTGGTGTTTCGAGTGACACCGGTTCTTGAGCGATTTTTAAAATCTCACGTACTTTCTCAGGTGTGATTTCCATCTCTTTTGAAATTTCTTCAGGCGTCGGTTCACGTCCTAAGTCTTGTAGGAGCTGACGTTGAACACGAATCAATTTATTGATCGTCTCGACCATATGAACCGGAATCCGGATTGTACGTGCTTGGTCAGCAATCGCACGGGTAATCGCCTGACGAATCCACCATGTTGCGTAGGTCGAGAATTTGTATCCTTTTGTATAATCGAATTTCTCGACCGCTTTGATTAATCCCATGTTTCCTTCTTGAATCAAGTCGAGGAACAACATACCACGTCCGACGTAACGTTTTGCAATCGAGACGACAAGACGTAAGTTCGCTTCAGCAAGACGCTTTTTCGCTTCTTCATCGTTTTGTTCAATTCGTTTTGCAAGTTCGACTTCGTCCTCTGCATTCAAGAGATCGACACGACCGATTTCTTTCAGGTACATCCGGACAGGGTCATTGATTTTAACACCTGGTGGGACAGAGAGGTCGTTTAAATCCGCCTCTTCTTTATCGTCACCCGTACCATCGTTGTTTACTTTGATACCTTCAGTCTCTAACAATTGAAGAAACTCTTCAAATTGTTGCGCATCCATCGATTCAAATGAGCTGAGCTTATCTTCGATTTTTTGATGCGATAGTTCCCCATTTTTATGTCCGAGCGCGATTAGTTCATCCTTCGCGAGACGGAGTATTTCTGCTTCTGATCTTGCTTTTTCTGCCATCGAACCATACACTCCTTCCACATCATGCAACAGGTCATCGATCTTTTAAGCGTCGTTTCCGTTCGATGATTGCCTGCATTAGTTCCGCTTGAGCACGGATATCTGTTTGTTGATTCAAACGTGACTTCTCTTCATCGAGTGTCCGTCGTTGTCGTTCATTTTGAACGGCGCGTATATAATGACTCAACAAATCCGGATCGTACTCCGGCATGAGCATAAACTCTAAATCGGCGACGATTCGTTGAAGCGATGCATCTTGTAACATCGTCAAGAAGCGGTCCGGATTTGCCGGAGCACCTGCTCCATAAAACTCATATAATTTACCGGCGATCAGCTGATGCGCCGGATCATTAAAATCGACTCCGAGTTGATCTCGGACTTCCATTCCAACCTCCTCTGACCGAATCATGTAAGCAAGTAAAAAACGTTCTGCTCGCTTCCAGTTCGTAAATGTTCGGTCTTGAGGTGCTGCGACGTTCGTTTTTCGTTCGACGCGACGTTCCTGCTTTACTTTAGGTGCTTGTAACGGTTTCACTTGTGACAATAACGATTCTTTCGATAACTGGAATTCTTCCGCTAGCTTACCAAGATAAATATCTCGAAGCAGAGGATTCGTTGTCCGATTAATCTCCTCAAGCATAGTTTCAATATATCGAACGCGTTCTCCTTCTAATCGCAAGTTTTTTCCTTGACGAAAATAAAAAGATTTGAATTCAAGACTTGAAACCCGTTCTTGTTCCACTAGACGAATAAATGTTTCTTCGGAATGAGTTCCGATGTACGAATCCGGATCTTCTTCATCCGGTAGCCGAATGACGGAACAATCTACCGCAACATCTTCAAGAAGACGTAATGCTTTAATCGTCGCTGCCCGACCGGCTTTGTCTCCGTCATAGCAAATAATGACTTCATCGACGATCCGTCCAAGATTTTGTGCATGGACAGGAGTTAAGGCCGTTCCTAAAGAGGCTACGGTATAGGATATACCCGCTTGAGCGACTCGTACAACATCTAAATTGCCTTCTACGAGCACAACTTGTTTATTTTTACGCATCGCGCCCCGTGCTTGTGCAAAACCGAACAGTAATTCACTTTTATTGAAGAGCGGTGTCTCTGCCGTATTGACGTACTTCGGGTCTCTTCCATCAATGGAACGTCCACTGAATCCAACAACCGTGCCATCACGATCTGAAATCGGAAAGACGACCCTGCCGTTAAATCGATCGCGATAATCGCCATCTCTACCTACAGAAATCAATCCAGCTTCCACCATTTCATCCAAGTCAAAATTACGCCGGGTCAAGGAGTCGACTGTAAAACGTTCTTGGTCTGGAGCATAGCCGAGTTTAAATTCACGCATCGCCGATTCGCCAATTCCCCGTTTTTCAAGATATTCACGACCGGCGTCACCAGCGGCTGTCTGTAACATGACTTCATGGTACAAATCAGCAACGATTCGATGCGCTTCACGCATCCGGTATTTCTTTTCTTGATCTGGTGTCGATTCAGTCTGATCAGATCGCTCGAACTCCGGTAATGTCACGTCCGTTCGATCAGCGAGTTTCGAGACGGCTTCCGGAAAACTCATCCCTTCCGTTTCCATGACGAAGGTGATGGCGTTTCCGCCCGCTCCACAACCAAAACAATAATACATTCCTTTATCAGGCGAGACCGAAAAAGAGGGGGATTTTTCTGAATGGAATGGACATAACCCTGAATACCGATTCCCTTGTTTTTTTAATTCTACACGTTCAGAGATTAGTTCAACGATATCCGTCGCTTGGCGAACCTGATCGACCAGTTCATCCGGAATTCTTTTCAATCGTCCCACCTCCTCTTCTCTACTCTTATATATATACCCGCAATGAAACGGAACGAATACTCGTTCCGTTTCATTGGAAAAATTGCATCATCTCATTTATCAGCTAGACTAGTATACTACGCAAGTACTTTCTTGACTAGTCATGTGCCTTTCCTGAAATTCCCGTCAAAATCAAGTTCGCTGTTTCTTCAACTGCCTTATTTGTCACATCGATGATTTGACAGCCAATCCGCTCATACAATTTTTTCGCATAATCAAGTTCACGATTGATGCGATCGATTTGTGCGTAGGCAGCTTCCGGTTTCAAACCAAGCGAACGTAACCGTTCCATCCGGATATCAATCAACTTCTCAGGAGAAATCAATAATCCGAAACACTTTTCTTTCGGAATATCGAAAAGTTCTTCTGGTGGTACAGATTCCGGAACGAGAGGAACATTCGCAACTTTGTACCGTTTCAAAGCAAGGTATTGTGAGAGAGGAGTCTTCGACGTTCGTGAGACACCAATCAAGACGATATCAGCCCGTTTAATTCCACGTGGATCCCGACCGTCATCATACTTCACAGCGAATTCGACCGCTTCGATTTTCCGGAAGTATTCCTCATCCAAACGATAAATTAGCCCTGGCTCTTCTTTCGGTTGCATCCCGAGTCGATCTTCCATCGTATCAAGCAACGGTCCAAGTAAGTCGATTGCTTCGACTTCGTGAGCCTTCGCCGTCTCCGCAAGCAAACGACGGTGCTTCGCATGGACGATCGTATAAACAATCGTCGCCCGCTCTTCTTTCGCATGCAAAACGAGATCATAAATCACTTGATCGTCATCGACGAATGGGATCCGGACTGTTTCAATCGCCCGCTCCGGAAATTGAATCGCTGCTGCACGAACAACAAGTTCACACGTTTCACCCACTGAATCACTGACTACATAAATACGTTGTCTCATCTGTGAGCCTCCTCTTAAATTTCTTCATCTCTTGCTAACGCGACCAGTACTTTCGTCATGTTCGTCTTCGTCATCCGTCCGACGACTTTCAGGATGCCATCACTGTTTTCAACGACAGGCATCGAGTCGATTTGTTTTTCGATCAACTTCATCCCGGCCCCGATCAATGTTTCCGTTTTCTCACATACTGTCAAGTTCGGCATCCGCGTCATAATGATATTAACGGGCAATGAATCGAGTTCTTGGTTCCCGATTGCAGCTCGTAAAAAGTCTTTTCGTGATAAGACACCAACGAGTGCATGATCATTGCCAACGACGAAGAGCGAACCGACATCTTCTAAGAATAAGTGAACGATTGCGTCGTAAACGGTCATACTCTCATGAATCACCTTGGCCGACGACATGAACTCGCCGACTGTCAACGTGTCGAGTTTCTCATGAAGCATCGAGGCGTTCTTTTTACCAACATACATATACCCGACGCGCGGACGCGCTTCGAGCATTCCTGTCATCGTCAAAATCGAGAGATCTGGTCGTAATGTCGCCCGCGTCAAGGAGAGCTCGGACGCAATTTGCTCTCCTGTGATCGGACCATTTTCTTTGACGATTTGGAGTATCTTTTTCTGCCGTTCATTTAACTTCATCGGCTCATCCGTCCTTTGTTTACACTAAAGTGAGTGCATTGAATCGTGCGACCGCTTGAATCGCGTCCGCGAAACGTTTCATTTCGCTTAAACGGTTCGATCGAATCGCATCGTCTTCTGCCATGATCATCGTCCCATCAAAATAGGCTGTAATGGCTGGAACCGTTGATTCAAGTGCGCCCATCGCTGTTTCGAAATCAGATTGCTCTACTGCCGCTGCGACTTGTGGAATGACCTGTTCGATTCGTTCATGTAAAGTACGTTCCGCTTCATTTTCAAAGAGCTCCGGATTGATAGTAACGACCGTTTCCGCTTTTTTCGAGATGTTGAGTACACGGCTCAACTGTTCGACTGTTTTCTTGAATGTGTCCCGTTGCGTCGCCGCTTCAAGCATTGCTGCTCGTTTTTCATTCGCTCCGACCGTCATATCAAGTTGAAGTGCTGCTTCAACGACGTCATGACGATACCCTTTTTCCGATAAACGGAACTTGAGGCGTTGACTGAAGAATTCTTGCATCGCCACTTTTACTGATTCTGCATCTGTCTGATAAAGACCTGCTTTAATTTGAGCTGTCACTACGAAATCAATCAGTTCAACGAGTGTCATTTGGATATTGCGATCCGCTAAGACTTGGACGATTCCCTGAGCCTGGCGGCGTAACGCATAAGGATCGGCAGAACCGCTTGGAATCATACCAACACCGAAGAAGCCAGCGACGCTGTCCAACTTATCGACAACGGCAAGTAGCGTCCCGGTTGGTGTCGCCGGACTTTCATCCCCAGCGAAGCGTGGCATGTAGTGCTCGCGGATCGCCGCTGCGACTTCCTTGTCTTCTTGTTTCATGTTTGCATAACGCTCGCCCATCAAACCTTGGAGCTCCGTGAACTCATAGACCATCTGACTGACGAGATCGAATTTATAGATATGACCGGCACGATCGACTTTTGTTCTGTCGGCTGAGAAGCGGTCTGCAAGCGCAAGCGCCATCTCACGTACGCGGCGAACTTTTTCACCCGTCGTTCCAAGTTTTTCATGGAAGACGATTTTGTCGAGACGGGCTGCCTGTGCGTCGATATCCGCTTTCTTATCTTCTTCGTAGAAGAATTGCGCATCGGCAAGACGGGCACGAATGACTTTTTCATTTCCGCGGGCGACGTTCTCGATGTGTTGCGCGTTCCCGTTACGCACCGTCACGAAATAATGCAGTAACGTACCATTACGTTTTACAGGGAAGTAGCGTTGGTGCTCTTTCATCGTCGTGATTAAGACTTCTTCCGGCAATTCAAGGTACGCTTCGTCAAACGCACCGAATAAGGCAGTTGGATATTCGACGAGGTTCGTGACTTCTTCAAGCAGTGACGCATCGATCGGTACTTCGAATTGTTCTGATTGTGCTAGTGCTTCGATTTGTTCTTCAATCATTTGGCGGCGTGCTGCATAACTGACGATGACATGCTCACCAGCCAATGCTTCGACATACGCATTCGGACGTAAAATCGTGATGTCTTGACCAAGGAAACGATGGCCACGTGACGTCCGTCCTGTTTCGACTGATGCGACTTCGAACGGAATGACTTGATCGTCAAGTAAGGCAATCAACCAACGGATCGGACGCATGTAACGGAGCGGTTGTGTACTCCAGCGCATGTTTTTCGGGAAGTTCATCGCCTCGATCACTTGTTTTAGCCCCGTCAATAACGTCGCTGTTTCTTGTCCTGCTTCCTTACGCGTCGCATAGATGTATTCGACTCCTTTTTCTTCACCAAGGAATAGATCATCTGTCGTCAATCCTTTTCCACGAGCAAATCCTTCCGCCGCTTTCGTCCAGTTCCCGTCCGCATCTTGCGCGATTCGTTTAGCTGGTCCTTTTAACGTTTCTTCCAAATCCGTTTGGCGTTCCGCGATTCCTTTAACGAGAACAGCGAGACGGCGCGGTGTTGAAAAGGCTTCGACTGTATCAAATGTAATCCGTGCTTCTGTCAAAAATGTCGTTACACGTTCCTTCAGTTGTGTTTCAGACTGCAAGACGAAGCGTGCCGGCATTTCTTCGAGACCGATTTCAAGTAATAATTCATGCATGTGATTCACCAGCTTTCGATTTAATCAATGGGAAACCTAAACGTTCCCGCTCTTCGATGAAACTTTGAGCACAACGGCGCGACATGTTCCGGACACGGTGGATGAATCCTGTTCGTTCCGTGACGGAAATCGCTCCTTTTGCATCGAGCAAATTAAAGGTATGTGAGCATTTTAAGATGTAGTCATACGCCGGGAACACAAGGTTTTCGTCGAGCGCCCGGTTCGCTTCTTTTTCATACTGATCAAACAATGTGAACAATAAATCAACATCTGATGTCTCGAACGTATATTTGGAATGTTCGAATTCTGGTTGATAGAAGATATCGCCATAGCGGAACCCGTCCGTCCAGACTAAGTCAAAGACACTTTCGACATCTTGAATATACGACGCGAGACGCTCGATACCATACGTGATTTCCACTGCAATCGGATTACATTCAATTCCACCAACTTGCTGGAAATATGTGAATTGCGTGATTTCCATCCCGTTCAACCAGACTTCCCAGCCAAGACCTGCTGCACCAAACGTCGGGTTTTCCCAGTTGTCTTCGACAAAACGAATGTCGTGTTCAAGCGGATTGATGCCGAGGAGTTCTAGACTTTGTAAGTAGAGTTCCTGAATGTTGTCAGGAGACGGTTTCATGATGACTTGGAATTGATGATGTTGATACAACCGGTTCGGGTTTTCCCCGTATCGTCCGTCAGCCGGGCGACGTGACGGCTCTGTATAACAAACGTTCCACGGTTCTGGTCCTAAGCTCCGTAAGAATGTCATCGGGTTCATCGTCCCGGCACCTTTTTCTACATCATATGCTTGCATCGTCAAACAACCTTGTTCCGCCCAAAATTTCTGTAACGTCAAAATCATGTCTTGTACTGTCATTTTCAAGAGATCCACCTCCAAAATTTATAAGGAAACACAAAAACGTCCCTATGTACAACATGGTTGTACATAGGGACGAGACAAGCCCGCGGTTCCACCCTACTTGCATGCGTAGCATGCCACTCTTTTACGGGAACACTCAAAAATGCCGTTCACACCCGTTTCATATCCAGCTCACACTATCCTGGAATCGCTTGAATGAAGAGGAGGTGCTACTCCTTTTTCTCATCGTGTTCGTTTAGTTAGTTCTTCCGCACTTATTCTACCGAACGTACGCGTAGTCTGTCAATCATTCTCAAGGTTGAGCAATTGATCGAGAACGCGCTTCGATCGTAACCGAAGTCCACTATAACGTTCCATATAGGCATCCATGATTTGACGCAGTAATCGTTTCGTTTCCGGCTTGACCGTGACCGTCCCGATCCGTGAAAAATCATAGACGGAAAAGACATAGAGCATCTTTGCAACTGACTCCTGCAAGAATACGGCATACTCATCTTCATGACGATGGCGCTTACAGAGCAGTCCGCCATGGTTCAGCGAAAAGGCGAAAGGTGCTTCCGTACTCCCGCAAATCGTACAGCCGTTTAAGTGCGGAGCGATACCAAGATGACGCAACAAGCGTAGTTCAACAATGAACGATACGACATCCGGATCAAGTCCTTCGTCCATCGCCTCCAGTCCGTCGACGAATAAATCATAGAGCGTCGGATAGGCGACGCGTTCGTCAAGTGCCTTATCCGCAAGTTCGAGCAGGTACATCGCATATGACATCAAGAGGACGTCTTGCCGGATATGTGAATACCCGGTGATGACATCCGCTGATTTTAATTGACCGAGTCCACGTGACCTCGGGTAGACATAGACCGCTCGAATAAACGGCTGACTTGCTGCATTAAACCGGCTACCCGGTTTCTTCGCACCACGAGCCATGACGGCGAGCTTTCCGTATTCACGCGTCAGCAACGTGATGATTTTATTCGATTCACCATACACGACCGTTCGTAATACGAGCCCTTCCGCCTTATCAATCATCGCTTAATACTCATCGTCGCGGAAGCCGAGTTCACGCAATTGTCCGGCTTTGTTACGCCAGTCTTTTTGCACTTTGACCCATAGGTTCAAATAGACTTTCGTTCCGAGAAGCATTTCGATGTCCGTCCGTGCTTCAGACCCGATTTCCTTGAGGAGTGCCCCACGTTTCCCGATGATGATGCCTTTTTGCGAATCACGTTCGATTAAAATCGTCGCGTGGACGTCGACCATATTGCCGTCCTCACGTGTTTTGATTTGATCAATCGCAACTGCGATCGAATGCGGTACTTCGTCTCGTGTTTTTTGTAAGACTTTTTCGCGAATCATTTCCGAGATAATAAAGCGTTCCGGATGATCCGTTACTTGATCGGCCGGATAATACATCGGTCCTTCTGGTAAAAGTTTCGCAACCTCACCGAGGAGCGGTTCAACATTATTACCTTGAAGAGCAGAAATCGGCACGACCGCTGCAAACTCTAATTCGTCTTTATACGACTCAATGATTGGCGGAATGTCATTCGGATGAATCAAGTCGACCTTGTTCATGACGAGAATGATTGGCGTATCAAGGCCTTTCAACTTCTCGATGATGAAGTCGTCGCCTTTTCCTTTTGGCTCCGTCACGTTGATCATGAAGAGAATCGCATCGACTTCACGCAAAGCGTTTGTCGCAACTTTCATCATGAAGTCACCGAGCTTATGCTTTGGTTTATGAATTCCTGGCGTATCGATGAAGACCGTCTGCACATCATCCGTTGTGTAAACACCTTGAATCTTGTTTCGTGTCGTCTGTGGCTTATCTGACATGATTGCAATTTTTTGACCGATGACACGGTTCAAAAACGTCGATTTCCCGACATTCGGACGACCGATGATCGAGACGAATCCCGATTTAAATCCTTCTTTAAACATTGAGATCTCCCTTCGTGAACGCACCTGGTAACAATGCGCCAACGGTTGTTTCTGTGACATCACCTGTTAAGTTCGTCAAATAGATTGGCATATCTGCATCACACATTTCGAACAGGACTTGGCGGCATTGTCCGCATGGTGCTACTGGACCTTCCGTGTCTGCTACGACAGCCATCGCTGCATATTCACGTGCATCTTGTGCCCATGCTGAGAAGACGGCTGTCCGCTCTGCACAGTTGCAGAGACCGTAAGCAGCGTTTTCGATGTTACACCCGTGGAAGACTTGTCCGTCTTTTGTTAAGAGAGCAGCTCCGACTTGGAACTTCGAATATGGAACGTACGCTTTTTCGCGTGCAATTTTAGCTTGTTCGAGTAATTGTTCTGTTTTCATGTCATTTTTCCCCTTTTAGCAACTTTGTTGGCCAAAAAAGGCCGGATTCTTATTGTACCAAATATGGGACGAAGATGCATAGTGCAATCACAATTGATGTAAGCGCCAACACTAAAACTGCACCGCTCGCGATGTCTTTTGCCGCCTTGGCTAACGGATGCCACTCTTTCGTCACTAAATCGACCGTTCTTTCAAAAGCTGTATTCAGCATTTCCGCACCTAGAACGGTACCGATCGTTAAAAATAAGATGGCACGTTCAACGGACGAAAGTGGGAAATAAAATGCTGCAATCGTGACGACTAGTCCGAGAACAAAATGAACTTTCATATGTCGTTCTTCTCGAACGGCTTGTCGGATGCCCGCTAGCGCATGGACAAACGGAACCCACCAGGACTTCACAACTCGCCTCGATACAACTCGAAGTGATGTAGAATTTCCTCCTGACGTTTTGTCATGACTTCTTCATCTGCCTTTTCGATGTGGTCATACCCTAACAGATGTAAAAAACCATGGACGGCTAGAAAACCAAGTTCCCGCTCAAACCGATTTCCATATTCAGCCGCTTGTTCCCGACACCGTTCGACGGAAATGATTAAATCACCCAGTACAACGGGTTCGTCTTCTAGTAATTGAAAGTCAATTTCATCTTCTCCGAGCTCATCCATCGCAAACGAAATGACGTCCGTCGCTTGATCTTTCCCACGCCAGTCGCGATTGATTTCTCTGATTTCTTCATTCGTCACGAATGTGACGGACAGCTCACTATTGACTTCGACTTCTTCTTGTTTCGCAGTATAAATAAGAATCGATTCGACTAAGCGCTGCTGTTCCTCGCTCAATAAGTTTCCCTCGTCTGTCATATAAGTATTCATTTCGTTTCCTCTTTCTTTAATTCAGGATATTCAATCCGTTCGTGGAACAATCCCGAAAGCGTATGACACGCACTTTCCCCGACACGATAAATGTCACGTGTCGTAATGTCACATTCCGCGAATTGATCGTCGAGCATCTTCTCTCGAATGATTTTCGAGACAAGATCACGAATCCCCTCTTCAGTCGGAGACTTCATCGAGCGGACAGCTGCTTCAATCGAATCCACAATCATGATGACTGCCGCTTCTCGTGTCTGTGGTTTCGGTCCACTGTAACGGAATTCCGCTTCGTTGACTTCACCTTGCTCCGTTGCTTTTACATAGAAGTAGCGGAGTAACGACGTACCGTGGTGTTCTTGGCAAATCGCGACGATTGCCCCCGGGATTTTTGCTTCTTGTAAGAGTTCTACTCCATCATCCGTATGCGCTAAAATAACACGCGCCGACTCGATTGGTGTCAATCGATCGTGCGGATTACGGCCATGTTGATTTTCGATGAAATAAAGCGGACGGCGGGTTTTCCCAAGGTCATGATAATAAGCACCAACTCGCGCAAGTAACCCATCTGCCCCGATTGCTTCACATGCCGTTTCAGCTAAGTTCGCGACCATCATACTATGATGATACGTTCCTGGTGCTTCGACCAGTAATTTCTTTAATAACGGATGTGTAGGATTTAACAGTTCTAATAACCGTGTCGGAGCCAAGATTCCGAAAGTCATTTCTAAAAATGGTAACAAACCAATCGCGAAGATAGCACTCAATACGCCGCTCGCGATCGCAAATGCCGTTAACGTTAGCGTTTCCTGAAGTTCAAGTTGCCCACTGCGCATCAATAAGAAGGTAAAGAAGACAACGATGTTCGCAGCAGAAATCATTAAACTACTCAAGAAAATCCGTCGTCGTGACAAACTCGATTGTAAAAAGAAGGTCGCGACGAGTCCGCCCACCACTAAGTAAATCGCAATGTTAAAACTAAAGTTTTGGTTCGTGCTATAGAAAAATGTGCCGGCAAGCGCCATAAAGAGTGTGCTGGACAAGGCGATTCGTTCATTCAGCAAATTTCGTAAAACGAGTGCCGCGAATGCCGTCGGTGTCAACAAGTACAGTACAGGATTGATATCCTCTGCCAAAAACGCCATTCCGTATGTCACGACAAGTTGCAAAATCACGACAAGATAGACAAGACCGAACAAACGTACTTTACCCATCTTCGCGTATCGAAGATTTGAACGAGCGATGAATCCATATAACAGCAACGTCATTAAACCACTCAAAAGTAACGTTCCTAACAATGGTTTGAACGACTTCCGGTCAGAGATCAATCCGACAAGCTTAAGCTGACGGTATTCATCTTGCGAAATCACTTCACCACGCTTAACGATAACCTCCCCTTCAGAAATGATGACAGGTTCGACTTTATCGCTCGTTTGATTTCGTAATTGCTCCGTCTTCTCAGGGTCATACACGTAGTTCGTGACAATCAATTGATCGGTCAATGCCTTACTGACCGCTTTTAATGAAAAAGATAATGGTGTTCGGTCGATGTCGAGCCGTGCATTCTCACGCGCTTCTGCTAACTCTCCGTCCTCAGAAGAAATCCGCTGTTTCATTGCTTCTTCAATTGCCGTAATCACCGCGTCACGTGTCGTGCTTCGAACGGACGAAGAAGACGTCGCAAGCAAACGCAATTCATCATCTTTCAATAAATCAGCCGCCTCTGTATTTCGAAGCCGCTGCTTAATCCGTCCGATGTCTTCTGCCTTCGTTATACCTTTTAAGCTCGCAAAGAGTTGTTCCACCTTATCAATTTGTTGCGATGCATATTCTTTTTTGACCGTATACTGACTGTCAATCGCAGCTACGGTATTTTCTTTAATCTGTCTGGTCGCTTCACGGTCTTCGATGGTCAAAGGAGATCGGATATCTTCTTCCGCGATAGAGAAGGCTTCTGCCGCCAAAGCTTCCGGACGAACGGACACATACATCATCGTTGACACGATGATGTAAAATCCAATCGTCAGCAAGCTGATCCACAGTCCTATTTTCCGCATGTCTTAGTCCCCTTCCCCTTACTTTCATGGTTGAGTTTCAGCCGATTTCTTGGCTGTACGCATCAATGATTTTCCGGACAAGTGGATGACGAACGACATCAGCAGAACTGAAGTGTTCAAAATGAATGCCTCGAACATCACCTAACAAATTCAAGGCTTCTTGCAATCCAGAGGCTTTTCCCCGAGGCAAGTCGACTTGCGTCAAATCTCCTGTAACAATCATTTTCGAATGAAATCCGAGTCGCGTCAAAAACATTTTCATTTGTTCTTTTGTCGTATTTTGAGCTTCATCCAAGATGACGAAGGCATGTTCGAGCGTTCGTCCACGCATGTAGGCAAGTGGAGCAATTTCAATCACACCGCGCTCTAATAAGCGCGCCGTATGTTCGACACCTAACACATCATGGAGCGCATCGTATAACGGACGAAGGTAAGGATCGACTTTTTCTTTTAAGTCCCCCGGTAAGAAACCTAGACTTTCACCAGCTTCAACAGCAGGACGTGTAAGGACAAGCCGTTTCACATGCCCCTCTTTCAGGGCTTTCGCCGCCATGACGACAGCTAAATACGTTTTCCCTGTCCCAGCAGGTCCGATTCCGAACGTTAAATCGTATTTCTCAATCCCGCGTACATAACGTGCTTGACCTAGTGTTTTTGCACGTAATGGTTTTCCTTTATGATTCGTATGAACGACGGTGTCATATAATTCAAGTAATTCATCGACTCGATTTTGTCGTGCCAATTGAATTGCACTTGTTGCGTCACGCTCCGTTAAAACTGCCCCACGATTCACGAGCTGTGTGAGAACGCCGATGACTTGCGTCGCCAGTCTAATCGAGTCCTCCATTTCTGCTTGAACAATCAATTCATCACCTCGATGAACGAGCTGAACATCAAGTTCTGCCTCCATTGTTTTAAGCACCGCATCATTTGGTCCAACGAATGCTTGCGTCTGATCTGAATTCGAGAATGCGAATGGAATTCTTTCATTAAATATCACGTTATGATTGGCCTCCTAATGATGGACAACAGTATGTCATCGCCACAAATCTATTCTCTTCTACTTTAGCATTTCCTAATAATAGATGGAAAGAAAAACCCATCTTGTTGAAACACCTAAAAAGGTCAGCTCCCCTTAAAATTAGGAAGCTGACCTGTTCTTATGAATGGGGTGTTTTCGTTTTACGTTTTGAAACGGGTGGACCGAGGACTTCGCTCCAGATGATGGCACGACGTGCTTCTTCTTGCGTCGTTTGCATCCCTGTTTTCTTGACCGCTTTCGTCCCGATTGCTCCTTCGGCGATTGACCCCTTGATTTCTCCGATATTCGTACTCGTTTTAGAAACCAGCTGACGATCCGTATGCCGTTGCATGTCCGTTCGACGATCTTCTAACAACGGACGTTGCTGTTTCTTTTTTACAGCCGGCGGTGCATCATCATTCGTCATCGCTTCCGCCTGCCCCACCATGTTCTTCACATAATCCCCAAACTCTTTTGATGGCGTCCTTGTCGGTTGGTTAGCTTTACTTTTATCTGCCGCTTTAGAAATGACAGAGATGACGCCAAATGCCACCATTAAACCGACCCAGATTAAACTTCCCATCCTACATCATCCTTTATTGTGAGTCATTCGGCGAAGACTGACCACCAATTGCCTGGCGCATCTTCGTATCTGCTGTCACGTTGAGGTAATTCGCATAATCCATCACGCTGAAGTTTCCGTCACGAAGCGCTTCCGAAATCGCAAGTGGGACTTCCGCTTCGGCTGCAACAACTTTCGCACGCATTTCTTCGACACGTGATTTCATTTCTTGTTCGCTCGCAATCGCCATCGCACGACGCTCTTCCGCTTTCGCTTGGGCGATGTTTTTATCCGCTTCCGCTTGATCCGTTTGAAGAACAGCACCGATATTTTTCCCGATATCGATGTCCGCGATATCGATTGATAGAATTTCGAACGCCGTACCGGAATCAAGGCCTTTCGCAAGAACCGTTCGTGAAATCATTTCCGGATTTTCAAGCACTTCTTTTTGATCGTGACACGAACCGATTGTCGAAATGACACCTTCGCCGACACGGGCGATGACTGTTTCTTCACCCGCACCACCGACAAGACGGTCAATGTTAGCCCGGACTGTGATTCTTGCTTTTGCTTTTACTTCAATCCCGTTCATCGCAACACCTGCGATGAATGGTGTTTCGATGACTTTTGGGTTAACTGACATCTGTACTGCTTCAAGCACGTTTCGTCCTGCCAAATCAATCGCGGCCGCACGTTCGAAACTAAGTTCGATGTTTGCACGATGCGCGGCAATCAACGCATTGACAACACGGTCGACGTTACCACCGGCAAGAAAATGACTTTCAAGTTGGTTCGTATTCAAGTTTAAGCCAGCTTTGACGGCTTTGATTAACGGATTGACGATTTTAGATGGTGTGACGCGACGTAAACGCATTCCAACGAGTGTGAAAATCGAGACGCGGACGCCGGCCGCCAAAGAACTAATCCACAGTGGGATTGGAACGAGCGTAAAGAAAATTGCGAGGAAGATTAAGACTCCTCCGGATATGAGTAGGACCGTTAACAGTTCAGGTGTCATGTGATTGACTCCTCCTTCGTAGTTTGGACTCGAACGACGACGCGTCCGTGTGTCACTTCTTTGACGATAATTCGCTCACCAGAGCCGATAAAATTCCCTTCAGTCACTGCATCGATCCGATTCCCATCGATTTCAATCGTTCCAGCAGGTCGTAAAGGCGTCAAACTGATACCTTCCTTGCCATTGAGTTGAACTTTCTCTTCATGTGACAAATATCCTTTTTCCGACGATGTCGAATCCGTCAAAATCAAACCTCTCCATAACAATGACTGGTTGGATTTGATTCTTCGGTATGCCCAGTATCCTGCCGCCAGCGACAAAAATACGGATAGACCTATCGCAAGGCCGACTTGACCGACCGTCGCACCCGCCATGATCAGGCTCGCGAGGACAGCACCGATACCCACAACTCCAAAGATACCGAATCCTGTGACGAATATTTCGATCAGCAACATGACGACACCGACCAAGAAGACCGCTAAAATCATCCCTAAGCTAAAAGACATTACTCCGTTCACCCCTTTTTATCAGAATCAGACGCTTCTCCCCTTCTGAAACACATTTCTTTGTTACTCTTATTATATACGCTTTCACCCATTAAAAGGTTTCACAACTCTTTTAATTTCTAATTATTCCGATAATATGTGTCAAAAAAACAAATAAAAAAAAGGTATCCCAAGGGATACCTTCAAAATTGATCAATTTAATTGTTGTTTAACAAGTCGATTAATCAAAGCACCGTCCGCCTTGCCCTTAAGCTGCGGCATGACGACGCCCATTACTTTCCCCATATCAGAAGGAGCAGAGGCACCCGTCTGTGCAATAGCTGCGTCAACGATTTCCTGAACTTCTTCTTGAGAAAGTTGTTTTGGCATATAAGCTTCGAGCACGATAATCTCTGCTTGAATCTTCTCGACGAGGTCGTGACGATCAGCGCTTTCGAATTCTCGGAGGGAGTCGTTGCGCTGTTTCATCTCACGTGAGAGTATAGTTAGCTCTTCCTCATCAGTTAATTCTTGCTTACCGAGTTTAATCGCTTCATTTTGCAGGGACGACTTCACCATCCGAATCGTCGTCAGACGATCTTTCTCACGCGAACGCATGGCTTCCTTCATATCCGCTGTCAAACGCTCTTGAAGACTCATGAGGATACACCCTCTCTAACGTTAGAACTTCTTACGCTTACGCGCAGCCTCCGATTTAAGCTTACGTTTTACACTTGGCTTTTCGTAGTGTTTACGTTTACGAACTTCAGCAAGCGTACCATCTTTTGAAACACCACGTTTGAAGCGACGAAGTGCGTCTTCAAGTGATTCATTTTTACGTACACGAGTTTCCACTAGTTTTCCCTCCCTCCGATATTACCGACTAAAGGAAACGTGTCAGACACGTCATATAACATTATAGTAGGAATGTACAGAATGGTCAATAGTTGATTGACATGTTCTCATTACATCCTTGATATGTTCCTTTTTGTTCCTTTCTATAGTCTCATGTCGTCCCATTATTTACAACAGATTCATCTGTTTTACCTAAAAAAACGTGGCACTTTTTGTAAGCGTTTTCTTAAAATCGTTAAAATGTTTTGTCAAAACAGTGAATGATGTGTCAAAATATAAACAGTTATCTGAAAAAGGAGTTGGTATTATTTATGAAAGAAGCAAAACGAGTCATCTGGGGTCTTCTCATCGGTATCGCCTTAGGACTTGTCCTAGCCGCTCTACCTGACAAGACGATTTACGAAAAATTAAATATGTATGCCTTACAACCAATCGGGACAATTTTCTTGAACCTGATTAAAATGCTTGTTGTTCCAATCGTCTTCTTCTCAATTTCCCTCGGTGTCATGGGTCTCGGGAACCCAAAAGAATTGGGTCGTGTCGGCGGAAAAGCCATCGGGTTTTTCTTATCGACGACAGCAGTTGCGATCATCATCGCACTTGGTCTTGCCTTATTAATCAAACCGGGCGAACGTGGTACTTTCCCGACTGAAGGACTGCCAAAGGCAACCGGTGAGATTCCTGATACAAGTATCATCAATACAATCGTCGGGATGTTCCCGACAAACCCGATCACGGCGATGGCGGAAGGTAACATGCTCCAAATCATCGTCTTCAGTGTGTTCGTCGGGTTCGGAATTACGTTCTTAGGTAAGAAAGCAGCAACGCTTCGTTCGTTCATCGAACAAGGCAATGACTTGATGACGTACTTAATCACACTCGTCATGAAAATGGCGCCGCTCGGAGCTTTCGCCTTGATCGCTTCAGCCGTTGGTTCATTAGGTCTTAAATCATTACAAGCAATGTTCGCGTATATGTCGATCGTCGTCTTATCATTAATCGTCCATTCATTATTCACATATGGTTCTGCCGTCTCTTTGATCGGAAAAATGAATCCGATCTTCTTCTTCAAGAAGTTTGCACCCGTCATGATGTTCGCCTTCTCGACATCTTCGTCGAACGCAACACTTCCGGTCGCGATGCAAACGGCGCAACGTGAACTTAAAGTACCACGGTCTGTCTCAAGTTTCGTTCAACCGCTTGGTGCGACGATCAACATGGACGGAACAGCAATCATGCAAGGGGTCGCGACCGTCTTCATCGCGCAAGTCTATAATGTCGATTTAACACCAGGACAACTCGCGACGGTCGTCTTGACTGCCGTCCTCGCGTCTGTCGGAACAGCTGGTGTGCCTGGGGTCGGTCTCGTCATGCTGACGATGGTCCTCCAGTCGGTCAACCTTCCCGTCGAAGGAATCGCCTTAATCATCGGGGTCGATCGTCTACTCGACATGATGCGGACTGCCGTCAACGTCACTGGTGACGCTGCTTGTGCCGTCATCGTAGCAAAATCGGAAGAAGGTAACTTAAAAGATAAGGAAGTCGAAGACGAGCGCTACGCGTAAGTTTTCCGCTTGATGAAAAAAGGTCGTCCCTACCGTGAATCACTCATGGTAGGGACGACCTTTTTGTATCTTGTTATTTTTTTAGAACAAATGAACTGAGTGGATCCACCGTGATGCTGCCTGAAACATTTCGAAGTGTTTTCGTCCCTGCTGTTTTACCATCGACGATCAACTTCCACTTTCCTTTCGGAAGCGTCAGCTTGACCGCAGTGCGTTTTGCGTTATGGACAACGAACAACTCTGCTTTTTGATGTGGTGCATCTTCTGAAAGTTGATACGCGACGACTTGCTCCATCGTATCGACAAACGTCAAATACCGTCTGATGTCTTTCGCTGATCCGAGGTGAAGTGCCGGATTTGCTTTCCGGACTTCAATCAAGCCCTTCATGTAATCGACGTCTTGTTGACGATCCATCTTCCGTTTCCAGTCGAGCTGGTTGACGGAGTCCGGTGATTTATACGAATTATGGTCGCCGCCCTTCGTCCGCATGAAATCCTGACCGGCATGAATGAACGTCGTCCCTTGTGACGTCAACAGGATGCTTGACGCCAGGCGGTGCATTTTCGTTTTCGTCGCATCCGTATCGTTCGGGTTCGTTAAGTTCAACTTATCCCATAACGTATGGTTGTCGTGTGCTTCGACATACGTGATGGTTTGATTCGGCTCTGCTGCGAATCCCGTGATGTCTTTGTTGTAAGCAATCTCACCGACGATTCCGCGTTTAATGCGTGTTTCAAGACCTGTTTTCCCGTTAATGAATCCTGCATCCGTATCTTCAAAGACACTTCCTTTAAGCGCATCACGCAAGTTATCGTTGAAGTGAGCGACGCCTGGCATTTGTTTCGCATTTGTCTGATTCGCTTTTTCTGTTTCAGGAAGTGGTGTGTTCAAGCTCCATCCTTCGCCGAAAACAAGGATTGATGGATCAATTTTAGTTGTCGTTTTTTTGACGGCATTCATCGTCTTGACGTCGTGAATCCCCATCAAATCAAACCGGAAACCGTCCCAGTGGTACTCTTTTGCCCAGTATCCGACGGAGTCAACGATCAACTTATGCATCATCTGGCGTTCTGACGCTGTATCATTCCCGACACCCGTCCCGTTCGCTAAATCGCCACCCGCTGTGTAACGGTAATAGTAACCTGGGACGATTTTATCGAGGTTCGATGCTTTGGCGTCGAACATATGGTTGTAGACGACATCCATGACGGCACGTAGCCCGTTGTCATGAAGACCTTGAATCATCTGTTTCATCTCTGTGATTCTGACTTTCGGGTCATATGGATTCGTCGCATATGAACCTTCTGGTGCATTGTAGTTTTTCGGGTCATATCCCCAGTTGTATGATTTTAGCGGATTCGTCTCATCGACGGAAGCCGTATTGAAGTCGTAGACTGGGATGAACTGAACATGTGTGATGCCAAGTTCTTTGAGATGATCAAGTCCTGTCTTCGTTTTCGTTTTCTTGCCATCTTTCATTAAACGTGTTCCACGTTCAACTACTCCGAGGTACTTCCCTTTTTGCTTAATTCCTGAATCATATCCTGAACCGGTCACATCAAACATCGACAAATCACGGACGTGGGTTTCATAGATGATGGCATCTGTCGCTTGTTTAAGCGGCATCTTTGATTTCGTCCAGCGTTTCGGATCCGTCTCCTTTAAATCAACGACAACACCTTGATCTCCATTGACAGCAACAGCTGTCGCATATGGATCGACGGCACGCGTCGTATCTTTTGCATGTTTCACTTCATATGTGTAGCCTGTCCCGTCGAGGTCACCTTTTACAGTGACGGTAAAGACGCCACGATCACCACGTTTCATCTCGATTTCTTGTGTGATGTCTTTTGTTGTTGCTGCTGCTTGTTTTGGTAACTTGTATAACTCGAGTTCGACAGCTTGTGCAGTCGGAGCCCACAAACGGAACGTCGTTTTTGATTTTTTATACGTCACACCTAACTTACCGTCATAGGCATATTTTTGATCAAAGGCATCAGAACGTAAGACCTGTCCCGCTTCAAGCACACCTTCACCGAATACAGGATGTGTCACAGTCACGATCTTTGCTAAATCGATGTCGGACGAAACCGTTACTTCAAGTGTCTTCGCGTCAAGTTGTGTGACGACCGGATTGACGAGTCCCGTGAACGAAAATTGTCCGATATCGTCTGCTGAGACGGGCGCGTTCGTTTTGAGCGTCAGCTTCTTAAAGTCATCTGCGAGGAAACTCGTAATCTTAGGTGTCCGGTCAATTTCCGGTTTTCCGTAGTAGATTGTTTGATCCCCTTCAATTAACCAGATGTCTTTTGCTCCGGCATAGAAGAAACGATCCGCCCCGTCTTTTTCGGACCAGCCTTCGATATGCGGAATGATCCCGACGAGCCGTTGTTTTGTTGTGTTCGCAAGCGAGACTGTCGCGATGGCACCGAATTCATCCTGTTGATTAAATTCGAATCGTTGTCCATCCGCCTCATTCGGCCATGCCCAAACGCCGTATTTTTCATAATCGTTGTCATAACGGTAATAATGGACGTTTGTTTTGATTGATTCGACGTCAGCCCCGCCTGTCGGATTGACCGGTGAGACGTCTTTACTTCCAGACGCAATCCACACTTCCGCGACACCATCTTTAATCATATCTTTCGTGATGAAACGGTCATTTTCAGAACCGACATCTTTATTCCAGTTATCATCACGGACGATCAAGCCGATTTTTTCTGGTTGGTCGACTGGGAATTCATAAGCGGCAATCTTTCCGTACGCATCTTCTCCGTTAAAGGCGTGCGCCTTGTTCGGGAAGTAATCCGGTCCATTCGCCCAGAGCCAGAGATTCCAATCTTTTTCCGACGTTTTATCTTCTTTGTAGTGAATGATGACGAGCGTCGACTTTCCTTTTTCGAGCGCTAATCCGTTCACTGGGAGTAAACTGAAAATTAGTGCAAACGTTAGCACAACTGCACAGACTGATTTCCATCGATTCATGTTCCATCCTCCTTGAATGTATGTAATCGTTTTCATTTCCATTTTCCACACGAATTCCCATACTGTCAAAGTATATTTTAGTTAACTAAAGAAAATAAGCCTTTCGGACCAGAACAAAAAAGGGCTGACTCATAAGTCAGTCCAAAATCAATCCTATATCGATCAAATGCTTATGAAACTTAAAAAGCCTGCATGGGTAGGCTGTTCTGTCACATTTCCCTGTCTCGACTCGTCTTCAAAGCGGCAACCTTACGCGCCGCTTCGCTTCGCTGCAGGGTCGCGTAAAGTTGCTTTTCGCTTTGGAAGCGATTCAAGACGGAAGGCGCTTTTAATTCTCGCCGCTTTGTCTACAAAATGAAGCAAACGACAACACCACAGTCTATGTTATCCCTTCATCAATGCCTCGAGTGCTTGTTTCGTTTCCCGCATCGACGCCTCCGAAGCGAAGAAATACCAAATGCCGTCACTTGCGATATACCCTTCGCCGTCGATTTTCAAGGATTGTAAGTGTTTGAAACCGGTTTGATTCTCTTGTGCCAGTTGGGTCGCTTCAGAAAACGTAATGTTCGTACTGAAATTATCCTCTAAGACCTGACTGAGTTGTTCGAGCTTCGTTAAAATGTTCGGACCTGCAAGTTTCATTCCGACAGACTCGAGAACTTGCCGTTGCCGGATTTGTCGTCCCATATCCCCAAGCGGATCCTGTTTTCGCATCCGGGCGTAACCACTCGCTTCGAGACCGTCCAGCTCAATCTGTCCTTTCTTGTACTCTTTTTGGAGCCGACGGTCGTTCCAACTAAAGGCAGACGGATTATCAACCGTCACACCATCAACGGCGTCAACGAGTTCAATCAGTCCATCCATGTTGATTTTAGCGTAATACGGAATCTCGACGTCAAACGTTTTTTCGACCGTCTGAAGCGTCTCTTCGACACCGCCATAGGCATACGTATGATTAATTTTTGTCGTCTGTCCATCTGCTAACGTGACTTGCATATCGCGCGGAATCGAGAGCGAACTCGCTTGTTTTGTTTTCGGATTAAACGATAACAACATGATTGCATCGGCCCGACCCGGATCATTTTTCCGTTCATCGACCCCGATCAACAAAACATTGACAGGTCGCATGGCTTCAAGTGGTAATTTTTGCTCGCCTTTTAGTGGAGTAATCAATGCATCTGCTGTTCGTTGGAGCTTTAAAAATGCGTATCCGGTCGTCGCACTCGCCACCAAGACAACTAGTAACAAAAGCGCACTCGCGACTCGCAAGAACGGATTCGGTCGTTTTTTCTTCATCCGTGATTCCATCATTAACCTCCTCACAGTTTCTGTTGATACGTCTTCATCAGACCAGTGATATTCGAGTTATGCAAGAAAAGTACACCGTCGACTTGTTGTTGTTTTGCGAATACAGACACGTCAAACGTGGCATTGACATACCGGATATCAACGACTTCGAGATTCGCACTTCGGGCGAGAAACGGCAGGACAGGATTCGCAAAGGAATCCTTCAGGACAAGCAGTTTTGGTCCCTTGACGTCCGACTGCATCGACATGATCCCATGGTTACCGCGTAAAAAGACTTCATACCGGTCAGCATAATCACCTGCTTCCTTGATATAGCTTTCATCGATGACCGGTTGCTGGCACGTGTTGTCGTAGCACACATCAATCCCGTCAAACTGGCTTGCGTCGTAATAGGCAAGTGTATCGCCGGTCGTCGCATAGGCGAGGGTCGTTTTCCGGGCAAGTGATCCATAGTACTCGTGCCCGGATACTTTCCGGGCGTTTGACGCGATGGGTACTTCTTTAATCGATACCTTGTCCGCTTGCAACTGACGAACGATTTGCTGATAGGCAAAATAAGCTCCGTCAATGTTCCAGTGATGATCCGTTTTAAAATAATCGGACAGCTTCAACTCATCGAGCGAAATGTTCGTCATCCCTGCCTCGTCAAACCCTTCTACCATCTTTTTGTACCGGACTGTCGCGTTCGACGCGACATAATCGGGTAAAATCCCGTTCTGCTCAGCGACGACCGTCTTTGAAGGAGCAAGCGCCATGTAGACAGGTCGATCAACGGCTTTGACAAATTTCTTAAAACCGTCCGGAATCGGTGTCACCGGTGCCTGACTCGACTCAATCATGTAGTCATTCGGGGCCGTATAAATGCCATTTCGAAACGGTTGGCGTAAGACGTTTTTTGACAAGCGGGCTTGTGTTTCGACGAGTGTCCCACGAAGCAACAATTGATCGGTAAGATACTTTTCAAGTTCTCCCATGTATGCCCCACTGACGACTGTTGCTGTTGTTGGTGGCGTCAATTTTGCGAGCGAACGATTTTCAAGTTGTGACATGACACGGTCCTGTTTCAAGACCGTCCCAAGACCAACCATCGTCAGGATAACCATGAAACTGACTGCCGTCGCCGCCATCATCAGTCGTTCGAACGAGTACTTCTTTCGTGGCCGCTGGTCCTTGTCTGGTCTGAGTGGCGCATGTGCCATGCTGATTCCTCCTTACTTAAAAACGGAAATAAATGAACGGATTGAAGGTACTCGCGACGAGGGCAGATGTCGCAAGAAACAGTAACAACATCGCATAGCCATACTGAATCGTCTGTCCGACTTTCCCGAGCCGTTCGACGATCCACTGACCCAGTATTTTTGGTAGCGGTGTCGCAGCAAACGCGGCAAGCAGTAAGATGACGCCATTTTGGACGAGCTGGTAACTGGCACGTTCATCCCACACTTCTGTCGGGATAAACATCGCACGCAAGTACTCGAGTGCGTCCGGAAATGTCGTTGCACGGAAAAAGACCCAGCCGACTAACACAAGAATGAGTGTCCAAATCGTCGAAATGACGGGGACACGGCGTAATAATTTCCCGAGAAATGCTTTCTCGAGCATAATCCATATCCCGTAGTAAGCCCCCCAAGCAACGAACGTCCAACTTGCACCATGCCAAAGGCCCGTCAACATCCAGACGACTGCGAGATTTCGATATTGTTTGAGCGGTGAGACACGATTACCACCAAGTGGGATGTAGACGTAGTCACGGAACCATGAGCCGAGCGAAATATGCCAGCGTCGCCAAAACTCCGAGACGGACTTCGCGATGTAGGGATAGTTGAAGTTTTCCAAAAAATGAAACCCGAACATCAAACCAAGTCCGATCGCCATGTCGCTATATCCCGAAAAATCAAAGTAAATTTGTAGCGCATAAGCGATGATGCCGATCCATGCCAGCCCCATCGATAAATCATTCATCTTGAAGATGGCATCTGCCACTTGCCCGCAGCCATTCGCTAAAATCAATTTTTTCGACAACCCGATAATAAAGCGGCGGACACCAAGTGCGAAATCAGGTAAGGTCTCTTGTCGATCGTTGATTTCATTTGCGACCGTCTCGTAGCGGACGATTGGCCCGGCAATCAATTGCGGAAATAACGCGATATACAAAGCTAAATCAAGCGGGTTTTTTTGGACTTTCCCCGCTTCCCGGTAGACATCGATGACGTAACTCATCGCCTGAAACGTAAAGAAGGAAATCCCGATTGGTAACACGACTTCCGGAACAAACAGTTCCACCTGAAACGTTTGATTCAAAGACGCCATGAAAAAGCCACTGTACTTGAACCACCCGAGTAAAGCGAGGTTCGTGATGACCATACTCGCCATGACAGGTTTGATGCCGACACGGTTCCGGTACGTATCGACCATCAGGGCAAACAAGTAGTTGATCAGGATACTCGCGAGCATCAGCAAAACGAACTTCGGTTCTCCCCAAGCGTAAAAGAAAAGGCTCGCTACAAGGAGCCAGCCGTTACGAAAAAATCGTGGCATTAGATGATAGACAAGCAGAACAACCGGTAAGAAGACAAATAAGAAAATCGTCGAACTAAACAGCATAGTGAGGATCCTCCTGTTTCAGTTGAATACGTTCAGCGATCTTCAACTCGGTCAGTTGGATCCGGACGTCACCTGCTACGAGAAATTTAAAGGCAATTTTAAAATACTGTGCCCCTTTGATCCGCTCCAGTTGAATCTGAAGATCGGTTGCCCCGTCGAGCATGACGAACTCCGACTCCGACCCCATGCGTTTTTTATTTCCGTATTGCATCTTAAAGAGTTGGATTTGACAAGGAACATCGGTTTCAAAACGACACGTCACATGAATGATTTCCGCCTGTCCGAAAGCGGCATCTTGGCGATACAGCTTTGACGGCGGATACTGGAAACCTTGATCAAACAATTGGATATACAATTTATCCGCATCCGTCGCCGCCTGGAAATCGAACAACACACCAACCGCTTCGTCTTCTAACAGAATCTTTTCTTGACTTCCCTGCGGAAAAAAATGATAACTTGCTAAATGAAACTTACGTGCTGTTCTCATACCGGGACCTCGCTCATGATCGCGTCAACGATACGTTCCGCCGCATGACCGTCACCGTAAGGATTGGCGGCCTGTGCCATCCCCCGATACATTTCTTCATCCGTCAACAAACGGTGACTCATCTCAAAAATACGTTCCGGATCTGTCCCGACAAGTTTCAATGTCCCGGCTGCAACACCTTCCGGCCGTTCTGTCGTCTCCCGCAGAACAAGTACTGGTACACCAAGCGATGGCGCTTCTTCTTGGATGCCGCCGGAGTCTGTCAAAATAAACGTTGCCCGGGCCGCTAAGTTATGAAAATCAAACACATCGAGCGGATCAATCAAATGAATTCGCGGATGGTGTTTCAATTGTTCCGCCGCTTCGAGCACGATTGGGTTCGGATGGACGGGGTAGACGATTTCAATATCCACATGCGTCTCTGCCAACCGTTCGATGGCATCAAAGATTTGCGACAGCTGGAGGTGATTTTCGCGCCGGTGAACGGTCAGTAAAATTAACTTGCGTCCGCTCGCCTCTAAGTCCGTTAAGACTGGGTGCGTATAGTCGGACGAGACGGTTGTCTTGAGCGCATCGATGACGGTGTTGCCCGTCACGATGATTGGTGTCTGTTTATGCTCGCGTCGGAGATTTTCGGCTGCTTGATCTGTCGGCGCAAAATGAAAATCAGCCAGTACTCCCGTCAATTGACGATTCATCTCTTCCGGGAATGGTGCATATTTTTGGTAGGTCCGTAATCCCGCCTCGACATGTCCGACCGGAATTTGTTGGTAAAACGCAGCGAGCGAAGCAGCGAACGTCGTTGTCGTATCCCCATGGACTAACACGAGATCGGGTTGCTCCTTTTCGAGGACACGACGCATCGCATTCAAAATCCGTGCCGTCATTTCTTCGAGTGTTTGTCGTGGACGCATCAAATCTAAATCGTGGTCGGGAACGATTTGAAATAACTCAAGCACTTGATCAAGCATCTCCCGATGTTGCGCCGTGACGACGACGATCGGCTCGACACCTTCGCGCGCCTCAAGTGCTTTGACGACAGGCGCCATTTTAATCGCTTCCGGTCTCGTTCCAAATACAAGCATGACTTTTTTCATCCATTCCATCCCCTATCCCTTATTCATGATGACAATTCAATCGTCTCGCCACGGACGGACCGTTCGATTTCATCACTTCGTCCTGTCCGTTTTTTTGCCACGTAATGGGCAACTTGCTTTTTCGATAACTGTTTGTGCCAGTAGAGATACTTGTTGTACTCCGCCATCGTCTCATTGGTTGGTCCGAACATCCGGACTTCGCCGTATTCGAGCCATAAGACTTTTGAACAAAAACTTTTGACCTGACTGAGCGAGTGACTGATGAAGAAAATCGTCTTCCCTTGATCACGAAATTCGCGCATCTTATCCAAACATTTTTCCGTAAACGTCTGATCGCCGACCGATAAGGCTTCGTCGATAATCAAGATATCTGGATTGATGTTGATGGAAATCGCAAATCCTAAGCGGGCCCGCATCCCGCTCGAATACGTTTTGACGGGTTGGTCGATGAATTCCCCGATGTCGGCGAATTCTAAAATGTCTGGTGTAATCATTCGGATTTGTTTTTTGTTCAGTCCCATCATCAGCCCCTTGAGCTCGATATTGTCGCGCCCCGTCAACTGATTGTTCAATCCGCTCGAGATGGCGATCAAAGCGGACTTACCACGTAACGTCACCTGCCCGTACGTCGGAGGCGTGACGTTCGCAAGGAGATGTGACAACGTCGATTTCCCGCTTCCGTTGATGCCGACGACACCAACGATTTCACCTTGTTCGACTGAAAACGATACATTCTTTAAGGCATAGAACGGCTTTCCGCTCATCTTGCCAAATAAAACCTCTTTTAACTTATCAATCGGACGCGAATACAAGACGTATCGCTTCGAGACATTTTCAAACACGACATGACTCATCTTCGTTCCTCCTACACATAATCAATGAAATAACGACGGAATCGGATATGGACGGTTGCACCTGTCATTAAAATCACTGCGGTAATGCTCCAAAAATAACAGCCGTACCAAAGATGCTCCATCAAATACCCCGTTCCGATTAACGCTGAACGATACCCTTCGATCAAATAGACGAGTGGATTGATCATCAACAACGTCTTAAAGATGGAATGATCGGGTGGGACCCACATAATCGGCGTCAAATACATCAACATCCGCATGCCTGATGTGACCATGTTTTGGACATCCCGGACCATCGTCGCGAGCGCCGACAACAGGAGCGAGACCGCATATAAGAAAATGATTCCTGCCGGTATGATGTACAACAGTTCGAACGTATGCCACCCCGGAAAATAACCGAAAGCCATTCCTAGAATAATCGTCAGGAGGACCATCGCAATGTGCCGATAAAATTGTGCCAAAATGACATAGGCCGGAATCGTACTCAACGGGAAATGCATCTTCGAGACGAGCGCGACCCGTCCATAGATGGAACGGGACCCGCTTGGAATCGTACTTCCGATAAAGAACCAGGCAATCAATCCACTGACTAACCATAAGACAAACGGAATCCCGTCAACCGGGTGTCCACCTCGAATGCCAAAACCAAAGACAATCCAGTAGACACCGATTTGCAACAACGGCGTCATGATTTCCCAAAACCAGCCGAGGTATTGCATGCTGTATTGGCTTTTTGTCTCATAGAGTGAAAGACGTACGATCAGGTAAAGATGATCTTTCAACTCATTGAGAACAGTACGGACACTGTTCATATCGCTTCAGCGTCTACTTTCATCGTGTTATGTGTATGCAAGTTACCAAAGTTGAGGACCATGATATCTTCAAGCTCTCCGACGACGCCTTTCGTATCGAATAAGACTGGTGTCCGCATTTGGTTTTTCAGACGACGTGAATCAAATGCCTTGAATTCATCGTGATCGACAAGGACAAGGGCAAGGTCAGCTCCTTGGATTGCTTCAATCTCGTCGACTAATGTGAAGCGTGACGAAATCGAGCGTTCGACGTGCGGATCACAGACTGCGACATCGAGTCCACGATCTAGTAATTGTTCGATGACTTCGACTGCCGGACTTTCCCGCATATCATCAACGTTTCCTTTATACGTGACACCGAAGACAGCAATTTTCGGACGGACACGGTTGGCGACGAGGCGTTCTGCTTGATCCGCAACGAAACGGGGCATGTTGACATTCGTATCACGCGCCGTATGGATGATTCGTGCAAGCGACGGCGCCTTCGCGACGATGAAGTACGGATCGACGGCAAGACAATGTCCTCCGACACCCGGTCCCGGATGATGCAAGTTGACGCGTGGGTGCATGTTTGCCATCTCAATGACATCGAGGACGTTAATTTTAAGTTGGTGACACACTTGTGTTAATTCGTTCGCAAGTGCGATGTTGACGTCACGGAATGTATTTTCCATCAACTTTGACATCTCTGCCGTCTTCGCATCCGTCTGGACGATTTCCCCCTGGACGAAAGTCCGGTAGACAGCGGCCCCGGCCTCGGCACACGCTTCCGTCAGTCCCCCAACAATCCGGTTGTTATGAATCAATTCATGAAGAATTTGTCCCGGTAAAACCCGTTCCGGACAATGGACGACGAACACGTCTTCGCCAATCTTAAAGCCCGCTTCTTCAATCAATGGTCGTACATGGTCATCCATCGTCCGTGGTGCGATTGTTGATTCGACGATGACGACGTTCCCTTTTTCTAAGTGTGGCAGCAAATTGCGTACTGCTGAAATGACATATTTCAAGTCACATGATTTGTACGTATCGTCAAGGTTCGGCGTCGGAACGGCAACCAGAAAGACATCAGCTTGTTCCGGCGTTAATGTCGCACGGAACGTACCGTTCGCGACGACTCGTTTGATGACGTCTTCTAAGCCTGGTTCTTCAATATGGATATCTCCTGCATTCAACATTTGAACGATTCGCGGGTCGATATCGACACCGACTACTTCTGTGCCGTGATCTGCGAACATCGCAGAAGAAGGTAATCCAATATATCCAAGTCCGATTGTACAAAGTTTCATTTTGTCATTCCTCCATCTAGTGTGTAGTTCACGTCAAACCTTGCATCGAACATGACGTGGCTGTAACTAGACCATACCGACAATTCCTAGTGTTTCCAATGGTTCTAACCATCTCTTAAACCATTCTTCACAGACCTTACATTCGCCGTATTTTCTGTACTTTACGTAAAGGTTGTAAAGAATCGACGAACACATTGACGAACCTTGTATGATACCGACCATATCCACATCAAACGCTCTCCATTTGTGTGGTTTCACTTGGTATTAGCTGTAACTTCAACTGACTTCAGGTGATGTTCCCGCTGAAACAGCCGCATATACCGCTAAGAGATGTTGTTTTTCCTCGTCCCAGTTGTACCGTCTTCTCGCCTCTTCCGCTCGGCTTTTCATCTGATTACGTAACGAATCATTCGCTATCAAGCGATTGACGGCTTGCGCAATCGATTCCGGCGACTCCACATCGACAATCAAACCGACCTGTTCCGTTTCGACGACCCGGCGAATTTCTGGTAAGTCTGCCGCGACGACCGGGACAAGTGCTGCCATATATTCGAATAATTTATTCGATGAGGCTGAATAATGGTTAAAGCAGACGTTTTGCAGGACTTGGAACCCAATCGTCGCTGCCGCTGTATAACTCGGCAACTGATCAAGTGGTACTTTATCGATGAAATAAATCCGGTCACGCGCTGAAGATTCCGCGGCTAAGCGTTGCAAATGTGTTTTGATTTTACCATCGCCAACAAATAATAAAGTTCCGTTCGTCACGGATGGCATCGCCTCAATCAATCGTTCCAGTCCGCGCCCTTCTTGAATCCCGCCTTGATAAAGCAAAATCGGTTCCGCACGGTCGAGACCGAGTTCTGTGTGCAGCGAACGTGCCGCCGGGATCGTTTCCTGATAAAACGGATAATTATGAAGAACCGTCGGCCGGCTTCCGTACAGTTGCTGGTGATAATCCGCTCTTGTATCATTTTCGACCATCGTCCAATCAACGAAACGCAACAGGATACGCTCAAGGATGCCTTGTCCCTTCCCGTATCCTGTCCGGTCGGTTTGCACTTCGTGTGAATCATAGACGACTTTTGCCTGACGTTTTGCTAAAATCGCTTGCGGTAACGTATTTAAATCATTGGCGTGCATGACATCGTATTGACGCTGTCTTGCGGCACGCGTCATCCGGATGATGCCAAAGCTGTTATAGAGCGCATATCGTAAAAAGCGCCTTTTTTGTAACAGATAGAGCACGAGCAAGACGGGAATCAACCACGGCATCAGTACCAACACTCCGATAGCCGCGACTAGCGTCATTGGTGACCGCTTCCGAAAACGCGACAGCACACCGGCAAGTGGTGGTGTGCGATCAATCCGAAGAATGCGGAAACCTGCTGGATGCTGTTCGATTTTCGGTAACGTTCCGTCATTTAAACAATACAAGTCGACCTGATACGCAGCATCAGCAAGGGCGGTACATTCCCTTAACACACGGGCATCGTTCGTAAAAGTGTTCCAAACAAACATTCCGACACGTTTCATCCCTTCACCTCCACTGTCTGTTGACAAGTTTGACGAATTGCTTCAAACAGTCGCTCTTCATTTTGTTCCCAGTCAAAGTGTGTTTGGACGTAGGAGACGCCAGAGCGTCCCATCAATGCCCGTTCCTCCGGATTGTTTGCGAGATGACGAATCTGCCGGACGATCTCGTCCCGGCTGCGGTCACGCGATACGACACCAGCACCCGATGCTTCAATCACTTTTGCGGCATGTCCGGAAACAGCGCCGACGATGGCACATCCCATCGCCATATAATCGATGATTTTCCCTGGTGTGACCGTGTCGAATGCCGTGCTCTCGACGAGCGTCGCAAAGGCGATGTCACTTTTAGCGAGCTGTTTCAATGCGTCCCAACGCGGCATCGCGTTCATGAAGTGGATGTTCGTCAGTTTCCGCTCTGCAATCAACTTCTCGAATTTTTCCTTATGGTATCCGTAACCAACGACATGGAATTCAATGTTTCTGTCGACCATCAACCGTTCCGCCACATCAAGTAATAAAAAGACATCTTGTGCCAGTCCGATGTTTCCCGTGTAGACAACGCGGACTTGTTCCGAGACATGACGCCGTTTAATCAACCACTCATTTTCTTCAATCGAATTCGGAATGTAGTGAATACGCGATGCGTCAATCCCCTTCTGTTCGATATAGGACCGAAACCCTTCGCTGTTGATGACGATTTGATCCGCTTGATGATACATCCATTTTTCAAGCCAGTACAATGGTTTCAATAACAGGCGTGATTTCGTGATGCCGACACCGACGAGTGATTCCGGCCATAAATCACGGACGTCCAGAATTAGCGGTGCCTGTTTGACATGTTTCGCGACGACACCGACCAGTCCCATAAAAATCGAAGGTGTCGTCGCATAGATGTATTCGTACTGTTTTGGATCTTGCCGCACTTCTTTGACCGCTAAGAAAAACTGTTCGATGAAGAGGTGGAGTCGTTTCCACAAATTAGTCGTCGCCCGGACATCGCGTGGTTGAATCCGTGTGACATGCGCGGCGTCAAGCGTCGGTTCGTCCCAAAACATTGCATCCGTATAGAGTTCCGCCGTCGGATAAAGCGGCTCTGACGTCAAGACATGGACGTCACTGCCCCGTTGTTCCATCCGTTTAAAAATATTTTTCATCCGATTCGCAGCACTTCCGATTTCCGGATAGAAGTTTTGACAAATCATCAACACGTTCATCGACGCCTTGCCTGTCTTCGTGATAGTTTTCGTCTGAGCTTCCAGTAACGGACGACGACTTTTCCTAATTTTGAATTTGCGAGTGACCGGTATTTTGATTTCCATGCTTCATTCGCCTCCAGCACTTCCATGTTCGAAACGAGTGCTTCCTCGTAACGTTTGAGCACTAACGTATATTGGTGCGCAAGTTGTTCCAGCTGTTGATTCATCTCGCTTACTTGGTGTTCCAGTTTCACCTGTTCATTCGATTGTTCCACCATCCGTAATTCAATTTCCGCTACGTGTTGCACTTTTTGTTCCAGTCGCTTGTTGACTTGTTTTAGACGGATGATTTCCGTTAGGTGCATCCGCTCGACAGTCTCAAACGAATCTTCGAGCCAGTCGACTTCTTCTGCAGACAACATCCGGACCGGTTGTACATCTTCCTGAACGACAAGCGTCACGCCAAGCCACTTATCCAACCGTTCGATTTTTTCAATCGTGCCATAAGGTGTTACTTGTTCGACAAGTCGTTTCAAATAATAAGTCCGCTTATGATCGGCGTAATCATTAACGCCGAACGGAACGGTCACGACAAGACGTCCACCTGGTTTGACGAGTGTATATGCCTGCTGAATCACCCGTTCCGGTTCACCGATGTGCTCAAGTACTTCTGTCATCAAAACCGTATCGAATTGCCGGTTTGCTGAAAAAGACATGATGTTCGCTTCACTGAACATGACGACGGATTGGACAGATGCCGCTTCTTCTTTTAATGCAGACGTTGCTTCAGCGATTGCTTCCGGAGAGACGTCGATTCCTGTGACATGTTTCCCTTCGCGTCCGAGTAAAATCGGGACGAGTCCCCCTGAGCACCCGACATCAAGGATGTCTTCTCCCTTCGCCTCACGTATTATCCAGTGGATGCGCGCCCGGACCTTTTTTCCGAACGCGATCCCTAACTGGTCATAATAGGCGGCACGAACTTGATCCTTTGGTCGTTTCATTCCTGCTGTGCCCGTCATGCCGTGACCTCCTCTAATAACAATTCTTGAATCGCATCCGTCTTACCCGCATCCGCTAATTCGACGAACTGCCGGACTAACGGTGCCGTTAGTTGAATCGGTTCATAAAACCCGACAATCGTCCGTAATAAGGCAACACTTGGTCCAAAGTCCTTATCGCTGCATTGGCGCAGCTTGACCAAATACCAGTGTTCGAAGAAATGCTCAAAACGTTTCGTCTTGTATTGGTCGAGCACACCATATTTTGCAAACTTCTCTGCTCGTGCCCGTTCACGGAGGACACTACGTTCGAAGAAGCGGACCGTCAACGAGTTGACCGTCGACCCGGCGACTGCCGCGTAATAATAATGCACGACGCGGTTCACAAGCAGAACACGCTCCGCCCGTAACATCATTTCTTGGAAAAATAACGAGTCTTGACCGACGGCTCCGACGACCTGTTCCAGCTGATGTTTGACGAGGAAGTCGCGCTTGACGACCAATGCTTGAATGCTTTGCACGGCAAAACGATGTTCAAGCAGATAGGCACGGGGGTCTTCACAAACGGTTCGCCCCTTTTTCCGAATCGTCGGCAATGCGATGATGCTCGTCTTCTCCGCTAACTTTTTCATATGACCTACTGCAAAATCGAGCGTCGGATTTTGATCAAGCTCATCTAACAACTCCGCATAACGGTCACTGAGCACTTCATTGTCCGGATCCAAAAAGGCTACCCGGTCGGCACGCGCCAGTTCGACGCCTTTGTTACGAGGACGTGATGCACTTCCGCTCCCGCCTGTTTCAAAGAAGTAAGTCGTCACGTTCCCGTGTCGCCGTCCAATTCGTTCGACGGCTTGAATCGTCCCGAAATCCGTCGACCCGTCGTCGACAAGCACGATTTCCGTTTCGTCAAAACGATTCATCCGCTTCAAGCTCGCAAAACACTTATACATCAAATGAGGGCCGTTGTTATAAATCGGCACGACGACTGACAAGACCGGCGCAAGGAGCGGCTCCGTTTGATACTGTTCATTCCACTCGAAGCGATCCAGCATGAGCGTCCGTCCGGATAACGTTCCGCTGACAAACTGTTCAAACGGGACATGCTCCCGCCAGACCATCGCTCCGGTATCTGCGCCTGACGTCTCAAAGACTTCATAAGCGGCTTGTCCGCTGAGCGATTTCCGGACGATATCGGCATCGGCAAACTTAAAGCCGTTGCGTAAATCTTCGAGGTAATATTCCCCGTACGACTCGCCGCCGTCGAGCAGGGCAACAAGATCGGCTTGTCCATATTCCCTTTCCGTCAACTCGGACAGGTGACAAATAGCATCCGCTTCAATCGATTGCTTGGCAATCATCTGTTCAAGAGCCGGTGTCGGATTGCGTAAGACGACAAGCAGGCGACGCGCCGGTTGCGGTTGATTAAGTTTCAGCATCCGCGCCAATTGATCGACCCGGTCAAACACCGTGTGACTCGACATGACGGAACGAATTCCTTCAGCACGCAATCGCTCAATGTCTTCTTCAGATGTCCGTTCGACGATTGCTTTGATTTCCTGTTGATCGTGAACTGTAAATACGTTTGGAAACAGATTGTTGACGGCGATACTATAATTCGAAATGATTAGATTCCCAAGTGCCTGCGATTCAAAAATCCGGCGCGCACACATCGTTTTACTGTATTTAATGCTATTGAGATTCAACACCCAGTCGTAACATTTGCTCACCTGCTGAAGCGCATCATACGGAATCGCAGGGGCAACCCGTTTGACGTACCGGTCCGGGAAATGATAGTCCGGTAAGCCGAGGTGATAGTTGCGGTCGACGATATCAAGCTGATGCGATGAGCTCATCACCCCATCGAATAGCACTTCCGTATCCTTGACACGTTCTGGATACTTCGCCATCCAGCTCCCGGCGAACAACACATGATTTTTCCGGCTTCGGGTCGCGCCAAGCGGATTATGGATCAGCGGATTCACACCGAACGAGACCGCTTCAATCCGGTCATGGCCACAAAGCACTTGATATTCCGGAAGCATCGCTTCGTCCGATGTCAGCACATAATCGGCTTGTTTTGCCAGCTCACTGAAACGGTCGAAGTTACTCGGGTCTTCCGTTGACTGGAAGACGACCGGAATCCCTTGTTGTTTCACCTCTCGCATCATCTGGAGGAGTAATGTTCTTTTTTTCGATTTCGGTGTCGCGACCCCTTTCCAGTCATCCCCCTGCAAGCCTTTCCATGACGTGATGACTAAAAAGAGATCGATTTTACGACTAAAGACATCCTCAAACGTTTCTGCATTCACATAATGGAGATGGAACGCATCTTGATAATAGGCATGCATGAACTCGGAACAGACGACAGCTACTTCAAGCGGTCGCGGCTCATAGTAACGTGACTGACTCCGAAGCGGAATCGATTGGTAGTCAATCGTATCGAGTAATTGTTGATTACTCTCTTCTTGATAGCGCTTCGTTTTTGTTTCAACCGGCTTGTTTGACGGACGAATCGTCTTAGCAGTTCCCAACGATCCTAACCGTTGTAATGTCTCGAACGCAGTCGAACTCGCTGCTGGTTCCGTCTTCAATCGCTGTTGTTCAGCACGGACCCAACTTAGCTGTTGCGTTACTTTTCTTTTCCACTGTTGTCCATTCACGTTCAAAACACCCTTCCTGCTTGATCTCTTTTCAGTCTACGAGAGCAGTTCAAAGGGCACTTAAATCCCTTGCAAGGTTTTTGTAAAGAGTTGATGAATGTTTTCCAGTATTTCCTTACATTCCAGTTGAGAAGATGACTGATTGGCATGGACTGTAGTTTGTTCGTGACTTACTTTTGAACAAATAGGCAATAAAATATGATGCGCACTTCGTTAGTTTCAGAATCAGATAGACGGGTAAATCTTAAGAAGATTCGAAAAAGAGAAAGGAATGAATTTTACCATGAATGAAAAAAAAGAGAATTTACCAAATGAACAGGCAGACGTCGGTCTTCATCCAGATCCTGAACCGGCTGAAACATCAGACCCCGGCATCAAGCCTGCTGAGACACAACACCCCGATCCAGATTTAGAAGAATTGAAAGACGATCAAAAAAAATCATGACCGACGTTACACGTCGTACCTAAAAAAAAAGCGTCGGACGATTCAATTACGAATCGTCCGACGCTTTTTAGATAGTACGTTTTTACATACGAAGTCTACACTTTACAGTTTCACGAGTAACTTTCCTGTGTTCGAACCATCGAATAGACCCAGGAATGCGTCCGGAACATTTTCGAACCCTTCAAAAATCGTTTCTTCATATTTCAATTCACCGGCACTGACCCATTTCCCTAACTGTTCTGCCGCTTCCTTGAAACGTTTTCCATAATCCCCGACTAAGAAGCCTTGCATCCGCGCCCGTGAAGCAATCAATTTTGATTGTACACGAGGTCCGATGTTCTCTTTTTCATTGTATCCAGAAATCGCGCCGCAGACCGGAATGCGGGCAAACGGATTCAAACGGTCGATGACCGCGTCCCCAATCTCGCCTCCGACATTTTCAAAGTAGACGTCCACTCCACTCGGACACGTGCGGTCAAGTGCTTCGCCGACGTTTTCCGTTTTGTAGTTAATGACTTCATCAAAACCAAGTTGCTCTTTTAGGTAGGTCGTCTTTTCATCGCTTCCCGCGATTCCAACGACACGAGCACCTTTGATTTTGGCGATTTGACCGACGATTGATCCGACAGCCCCGGCCGCAGCCGACACGACAACCGTTTCACCTGGCTGCGGGTTACCAATGTCAAGTAAACCGAAGTAAGCAGTCATCCCTGTCATACCGAGTACGCCAAGCGCTGTCGATACAGGTGCGAGCGACGCATCAATTTTCCGAACAGTTTTTGCATCGACAACAAGTTTCGTTGCCCAGTCGAGCATTCCGACGACGATATCCCCTTCTTTGAGAGCATCACTACGTGACTCGATGACTTTCGCGACGACACCTCCCTGAACCGGTGCGTCCAGTTCAAATGGTTGCGAGTATGAACGTGCATCATTCATCCGCCCGCGCATGTATGGATCAACTGAAATGTAGAGTGTCTCGAGTAAGACTTGTCCCGCGTCTGGTGCGTTTAGTTCGATTGATTCATACCGAAACGTTTCACGTGTCGGACGTCCTTCAGGTCTTTCTGCTAAAACGATTTGTTGTTCTGCCATTTCATTCATCCTCTCTAATATCTTTTACTCTTTTACTCTATCAGTCCTTTTCACGGAGTGCGAACAGAATGCACTCATCAATTCACAGAAAATTCCTATTTCTTCTTGACGTGTTCTTTCCTATCGCGTAAGATAAAAAACAATTCATAGCTTTTATGCTGTTATGCACAAAAGCATTACATAAGGAGTGTATTCCCATCGAATCTTCTACAACACGAATCAATCGTCAGTTCGGTATCCATGTACTGAACGGACTCAGTATCGGAATTTTAGTTGCATTAATCCCAGGTGCTCTGCTCGGCGAACTCGCCAAAGCATTATTACCTTACTTCGCGCCCGCTCAACACATCATCGACTCGACTACGATTGCGATGCGCTTGCTACCGATGGTCATCGGTGTTGCCGTCGCCATGCAATTCAAGACGACTCCGATCGAAACCGCCTCGATTGGTCTAGCGACCGTCGTCGGTTCAGGTGTCGCAACACGGACGGAAACAGCCGGTTTTTTATTCGTCGGTACGGGTGATGTCATCAACGCAGGTGTAACAGCTGCCATCGCAACCGCACTTGTCTTATGGATTGGAAATCGTTTTAAAACCTACACTGTTCTCGTCATGCCGACGTTGATCATTGTCGGTGCAGGTGGGATCGGCGTCCTTACATATCCGTTCGTCACTAAAATCACTGCGGCGATCGGTCAAATGATCACTCAGTTCACTGTTCTGCAACCAATCTTGATGGGCGTCCTGTTAGCGGTCACGTTTTCTGTTTTGATTGTCTCTCCCCTATCGACCGTCGGGATTGCGACAGCCATCAGCCTCTCCGGCATTGCAGCAGGCGCTGCGAACCTCGGTGTCTGTGCAGCTGGATTCGGTCTTGCAATCGCAGGCTGGAAGGCAAATTCTCGCGGAACGTCGATTGCGCATTTTTTAGGATCACCGAAAATTCAGATGGCAAACTTCATTCGAAATCCCATCATGATCGTTCCCGTCATGTGTAGTGCCGCTGTTCTCGGCGGGTTAGCCGGGATTTTAGGGATTCAAGGAACACCGTTTAGCGCCGGCTTCGGTATGTCCGGGTTGATCGGTCCAATCAATGCTTTGCATTTGATGGCAGGTGGATGGACATGGGCAAATGGACTGCTCGTCTTCGGATTATTCATTTTACTCCCGATTGTCCTCTGCTTATCCTTCCATCAGTTATTCCGTCGCTTCCGCCCCTGGACGAACCATGAAGACTACCGACTCGATTTTGAATAATTAAAAGAAGCGGATTGCCGGTACCGGCAATCCGCTTCTTTTAATTATCATACTTTAAACAAACTTTAAGACATCTAACGGTTGTTCAAGCTGGTGGTCTGCGAGTTCCCATTCATCCATCGTCCCGAAACCGAACCGGCAAATCGCAACCGGCATGTCTGCAATTCGTGCTGCTTCGATATCAGACGACCGGTCACCGACCATCAAGTACTCGACGTCTCCAAACTCTGCTCGATGTGCCGCTAAAATATCAGCTTTTTGTTTTCCGTTCACTGAACCTAAACATTTCGGACTCGTGAAAAACGGTCGGATGGCTTGACTGTCGAGGACAAGATTCATGTAGTGGACCCCGCAATTGCTTGCCGTCGAGACAATATGTCCTTGTTCCGTCAAGGTGCGGAGTAAATCCCGAACTCCTTCAAACAACACCTCTTGATCCTTCATTGTCTGTTCTAAATGATGATGACGCTTTTGGCGAATCAACCGAATGTCTTCTTCTGACGCATCCGGAATCGCCTTTTCCCAAAACGCACTTCCCGCCAGTCCGTAACTTGCCCGAACGCGGTCTTTTGATGGCTTTTCAAGATGCGGCATGTCTGCCATCGCAAGATGAATCGCCTCTGTCATCTGATTTGTCGAGTCGATCAATGTCCCATCAATATCAAATAAAATAACTGCCATGAAAACACTCCTCTATTTTTTTAGCATTCTCTTTTTTCTAACATATAGGTAAACCCCGAGAAGAAGCAATAGCCCGACAATCCACGGAGTATACTGGTGAAAATCATGATGTCGTCCATTCATACCATGCCCGAGCTTTTTTCCACCCCAGATGAAAAACGCGGACCACACAAAAAAGGACACCGTCGTTGCGATTGTGAACGTCAAACGAGACACACCTGTCAGACCTGCTCCAACCGCAAAACCCATTCGCCACATCGGTGACAGGAGTAAAATAAATCGTCCGCGCGTCTCCATTTGCTGTTGAAATTGAACCATTCTCGTTTCAGAAATCCGAAACAATTTAAAAACGCGTCCAAGTAGCCGCTCACTTCCGAGTTGACCGATCGTAAAGAAGATGTTCTGGCTGACGACGAAACTGAAGACGGCGACAAGTAACATCAAGACAATATTTGATTGTGCCGTATGCACCAAGTAACCCGCATAGGCGAGCGGAACTTCACTTGGTAAAAACGGAAACATTAATGTCACCATAATCCCTAGATAACCATAGGACTCCATCCATGCATGCCAGGCCATCACATACCTCCTCTTCTCCGTTCGTTTCCTCTTCTTAGTGTAACGAACTTTACGAGTAGCGTACAGAAAACAACTTTTTTCCATTATAAAAGCCTGACACTGAATCAATCAGTGTCAGGCCCAACAATCCGTCTATGTTTCAGTAGGCATCTTCACTTTGGATAGGTTGCGTTCGTGCTTTTTGTTGCTCATCCTGCCAATCACTATATCGCGTCAACTCTTCAAAAATCGTTTTCGTGACGAACAGAATAATCGCGACATCATCTGCGAACCCAAAACCAAGAATAAAATCTGGAATCAAGTCGATTGGTGAAACCAGATAAATCAACGCACCGATTACTTTTAGAATTGTTGTCCGGCGGATATTTCGGTATTCTCCTGATTGATACGAACGTACCATATCAATGAATAAGCGAACCGGCGAAAAGACAAGTGACAGACTTGAATTTTTTTGAATTGAATTGTTCGCTCGTTTTAAAATCGATTTTGTTTTTTTCGGACGATCGATATAGTCCTTTGCTTCTTCCGCATATTGATCTTGTTGTTGTTTTAATTTCTCATTCGATAAATCCATCCGTAAATCCCCCATTCGACGATTTAATGTCTTTAACGTTAATACTATTCCCTCTACACTTGATTGATAATCCTCAACCGTACTTGAAACGTTAGGTTTTAATCAATCCGATTCAGGCTATTCCATTTAGAAGGAAAGTTGCAAAGAAGAGGAGTGAAAGACATGGATTTAGTAAATCAAACGGTCATTATTACTGGTGCTGCAAACGGGATTGGTGCAACGCTTGCTAAAACATATGCAAATGAAGGTGCCGTCGTCATTTTAGCAGATATTGATCAAATGACGGGTGAAGTCATTGCTCAAGAAATCGAAGAAGCTGGTGGAACGGCTTACTTTTACCGGTTGGACGTTCAAGACGAACATGATGTCAACTTACTCATCGAAAAAGCATTAGAACATACAGGTAAAATCGACATCATCATCAATAACGCCGGCATCATCATTCGAAAACCCCTTCTTGAACTCACGCTCGAAGAATGGGACCGCGTCAACCATACGAACTTACGCAGTATCTTTTTGACAACAAAGGCAGCTGCACCACATCTAAAACACGGTGGTCGAATCGTTAACTTGGCTTCGACTCGTGCCTATATGTCGGAGCCTGATACAGAATCGTATGCCGCAACAAAAGGTGGAATCGTCGCTTTGACACATGCTCTTGCCGTTTCGTTAGGTCCCAAAGGCGTTCTCGTCAATGCGATCGCACCAGGGTGGATCGAGACTGGGAATTATCATGAACTTTCCCCGGAGGATCATTCGCAACACCCGTCTGGACGCGTCGGTAAGCCAGAAGATGTCGCTCGTGCCGCCCTGTTCTTAACGAACCCCGAAAATGATTTCTTGACGGGAGAGACACTTGTCCTTGATGGTGGGATGACGCGAAAAATGATTTATGAAGAATGAGTACCGATCGACTGATTGAAAACCATGCGACTACAAGGGTGGGAGTTATTGCATTCTCCCCTCTTTTTTCACGTGACTCCTTCAGGAAAAAGTGTCAACGTATCTTGTCTTGCCGAGCAAAGCGCTAAAAAAAGTAATTCCTTTTTTGTGTCTGACCATTTAGTCCAAAACTAATTTAAATAACCGAATCATTCATATATCAAACCACTTTTTAATAATGAATATAAAATATTACAAAAACATATCAATGGTTTTTTATTGAATTTTATCTTTCTATCACGTCTACCATTCCTTTTTTACCGCTTTACACCAGTCTTTTCATTGTCTTCTTTACGATACTTATCAATTATTTTCATAAAAAGTACATCCTTTCTATCATTATTTTCCTTATTATTTTAAATAAACTGTAACGTCCCTCCGTAAAAATTGTTGTTAGAGTAGTACAAGTATCACTCAACAACAAGGAAGGACTGATCGATTCACTTATGAAAAAATCTTTCATGCACTCAATGGGAATTTCCCTGATGACACTCACACTTCTCACAACACCATTCGTTACATCCGTAGGTGCTGCGACTTCATATAAAGACAAACAACAACAAAACGAACAAAAACAATCAAAACAAAAAGAAGCACTCGACGAAAACAATCAACAATTATCGAAAGCCCAAGAGAAAGTTTACGCGATTGACCAACAAATCAATGGATTGACGCTTCAAGTCGTCGAAAATGAACAAAAGATTGATCAAAACGAACGTCAGTTAACGAAACTTAAACAAAAGATTACAGCTTTACAGAAGAAAATCAAAAAACAAGAAAAAATGCTCGGCGATCGGCTGGCAGTTCGACAAGCTAAATCTGATAAAGATCCATTGCTCGAAGCTGTCTTCGGTGCAGAAGACATTGGTGATATGATCAGTCGCTTCAACGCATTCAATACGATTGCCGAAAGTGATGCTTCATTATTAAAAGATTACGAAACGAGTAAACAAGAGTTGGCAGAAGCAAAACAAGAACTTGAAGATACACGTACCGCACTCATCCATGACCGGAAAGTTCTAAAAAAGAAGCAACACGAGTTGAATGCTGAAAAGGACAAACGAACAGCCTTATTAAAACGCTTGAAGAAACAAAAGCGTTCAATCGAATCAAACATCTTAAGTCTAAAAGAGGCCGCTGCTCAACTTAAGGCACAAGAAGCGGCAGCCAAAGCCGCTGCTCTCGCAGCTAAAAAACAAGCAGCCGCGCAATCGGCGCAACCTGCTTCAATCAGTAAAGCAAGTACGAAAGTTATCTCAAATGCAACCGGAAAATTCATCAAACCTGCGAACGGTTCCATTTCACAAGGTATGGGTGCCGCGAGCGGAAATAATGGCTATGCTTATCATAACGGGACCGATTTCGCTGGACCGGTCAATTCTGCAATCGTCGCATCAGCTGCTGGAACTGTCATTCAAGCAAGCTCCGGTGGTCCGTATGGTAATCATGTCTATATCGCACACAACATCGGTGGTAAGACATATACGACGGTTTATGCGCATATGAATGCCTTGACAGTTAAACAAGGACAACAAGTCAAGCAAGGCCAACAAATCGGAAAACTCGGTAGTACGGGGAATTCAACCGGTCCCCATCTTCACTTCGAGATTCATGAAGGTGGCTACCAATATAATGCGAACGGACGGACAAACGAACTAAACCCAGAAAGTTTCTTTTAAAATGAATAAGCCCCGACACGTCGATTGATGTGTCGGGGCTTATTTTTTATATTGAGAACATGAGAGGTCATTAAATTTTAAATTGATTTGTTTGTTGATCAAGTGATGTTGTTGTCGTCTCGAGCTCTAACATCAATTGATGAATTTGCTCGAACGAAGCTTGTTGATCACGCATCGAAGCTGCGACCTCTTGATTCCCTGCCGCTAACTCTTCCATTACGCCACTAACCGAACTGACCTGATTGACGACATCATTCGCTTGTTCTTTCGAGCGGACAAGCTGTGATGTCACGTAATTGAGCGTTTCAGTGACATCGGCTACATTTTTCCGCGTCTCTTCGAATGCTGATTTGACTTGAGCAAAGTTTGCGACCTGATTCTCTTGTTCTTTTTCAGAACGCAACAATGCTTCTTGCAAGACAGCACCATCTTGGCGAATCGAACGTACGAGTGAGAAGATTGATCGTGTCGCTTGGTGCGTCTCGTCCGCAAGTTTTTTCACTTCGCTTGCGACGACGGCAAAGCCACGTCCTGCTTCTCCGGCTCTTGCCGCTTCAATCGCTGCATTCAAGGATAAGAGGTTTGTCTGCGCCGAGACACCTGAAACAAGTTCTGCCATTTTTTCGATTTGTTGTGTCTGTTCAAGGAAACCTTCTAGCTGACGTCCAAGTTCGCGGTTTTGAACCGTCGACGCAGCGAGTGAGGCTGTTTGTTCTTCCATGACCGAAGCACTCTGCCCCATCGTCGTGTCTGCGACTTGACCTTGGCTTAATGCAAGCTGAGCCCGACGTTCACTTTGGTCGAATGAGGAGCTCATGTCTGTAATCGTACTGACCGTCGTCTGTAAATCATCCGATACTGTCTGTGTTCCGCTCGCCATCTCATTGATCGCATGCGTCATGTTACCAGACACTTCGACGATGTTCGCATTTTCAGACGTTGCCTGTTCACTCATTTGACTGATTGTATTCGAAGTATGACTAATCGTCCCAATCACACCATGTAACGTTTGTTGCATTTGCGCAATCGCTGACTCGAGACGACCAATTTCATCTGCTCGTCCTGACGTCTCCAGTTGCTCCGATAAATCACCGGCCGAAATTTGCTCCGCTGTTTTAACGACACGGCTGATTGGACGCGTAATGCTCCGTGCGAAATACCAATTATATAGTGCTAACGCAATCAATAAAACAAACGTTGCGATTAACACAGTCCGTGTCAAATTGACGGTTTGGTCCTTCGCTTCTTGTTGCAGTACATCATAAAACTCACCGTTTTTTGTATGTAGTGTATACAAATCACTTAGTACACCCTCGATTCGGGCAGCATATGATCGGATTTCAATCGGGTTACGCCCCTCGACCAAATCATTTCGTTCAGCTGATAATGCAGTATATTTTGCTTCTGCCCGGTCCATTTCCGTTTTAAATGCATCAATTAAATACGTTTTTTCAAGCAACTGTAGCGCCTTCTCGTTCTTTTGACTTAAAGCGAGTACTTGCTCGACTTGACTGTCAGACGGTTGAGTTGCAAGACGGTTCCATGCGGCTTGTTCGTACAGTAGTTTTGTTTCAAGTTCCGAGATTTCGACAAGCTGTTTTCCATAATCTTCGTTGTACGATTGAATTTGCCGGAGTTCAACCAACGTCCATCCCATCAAGGCAACGACACTGATGATCGTCACGAGTGTCGAAATTAAAAAGCGTGTTCGTAACGTCATTGTACGTCAACCTTCCCTTCTAATACATCTTGTTTCAGTTGCTCAAGTTGCTTTAAATCTTTCTCTGAAAACGTTACATTTCGAATCGGGGCTAGTTGAATCGCACCTTCTTTGACACCGAGCACGATTTGACCCGACTGTAACCCTTTTTCTTTTACCGTATCGCCAATCGTCGTAATCGCGAGATCGACTTGTTTTAACATCGAGGTCATGACGGCGTCAGGCGCAATTGCCGTCTGATCACTATCGACACCAATCGCTTTATTGCCTTTTGCTTGCGCTGCTTCGAGGACACCACTGCCCGTCAAACCAGCTGCGGCAAATAACACATCTGCTTGTTGTTTCATTTGATCGTTCGCAATCGTCCGTCCTTTTTCGGGTGCTGCAAAGTCTTCTGCATAATCGACTAAAACTTTGATATCCGGATTGACGGCTTTTGCTCCTGCCGTGTATCCTTTTTCAAACTTCTCGATTAAAGGCGACTTCATTCCTCCAACAAACCCAATCGTCTCATTTTCCGATTGAAGCGCAGCAGCAGCTCCTGCAAGATAACTGCCTTCATCTTCTTTAAATGTAACCGATAAGACATTTGGTAGTTCTGATACGGCATCAATCAACGCAAATTGTTGCAATGGATAACGTTTCGCGACTTCTTCTAATTCCGCTTGTCCCATAAAACCTAATCCGACGACGACGGTCGGCTTCTCTTTTGCCAACGTATCAAACGCCACTTTATATGTTTTCGTTTCCCCTAGTTCACGATAATCAATGAACCAATCTTCTTTTTCACGTAGTAAGGCCATCCCACTCATCGCGGCATCACTAAACGATTGATCACCAAGACCGACATCTGATAAGACAACCGCCATTTTTTGACGTTCCTTCACTGCTTGATCTGGATCGTCGATGATACTTCCACAACCTGCTAAACTGATCGTCGTCGCAAGCATTGCTAGTTTCCAGTGTTTCAACATCTCTACACTTCCTTCCAACGTTCTACATCTGATTATCGGAAGTGATGTCTGACTTCTTAATAGCTAGATTAAATTCAGAATTTTCCTGACAACAAAAAACACGCCCCTCCTAACATAGGAAAGACGTGTCTGATGATGTATTTATTGCGAATTAATAATCGCTGTCTGAAGAACCGCCTGTTACGATGGCGATACCAGCAGATGCACCGATACGTGATGCACCAGCATCGATCATCGCTTTAGCGCCTTCGAAGTCACGAACGCCACCTGAAGCTTTTACACCGATGTCAGGTCCCACTGTTTCACGCATGAGGCGAATGTCTTCAACCGTTGCACCACCAGTTGAGAAACCAGTTGATGTTTTAACGAAGTTCGCTCCAGCTTTGACTGAAAGTTCAGCAGCTGTCTTGATCTCTTCTTTTGTTAAGAGGCAGTTTTCAAAAATGACTTTAACGAGCGTACCGTTCGCCGCTTCGACTACTGCACGGATATCACGTTCCACGAGTTCCACGTCACCGTCTTTTAGTGCGCCGATGTTAAGAACCATGTCGATTTCAGTTGCACCGTTTTTGATCGCATCTTTCGTTTCGAAAGCTTTGACTTCTGGTGTGTTCGCACCAAGTGGGAAACCGATTACTGTACAAACTTTAACGTCGTCGTCAGACTTTAAAAGTTCTGCTGCAAGTGCGACATACGTCGGGTTGACACAGACGCTAGCAAATTTGTACTCGAGTGCTTCCTTACAAAGTGTTTCGATTTGGGCGCGTGATGTTTCCGGCTTGAGTGCCGTGTGGTCGATCATAGCTGCTAAGTTCATGATTAGTTTTCCTCCTTAAGGATATCCCTTATACTCTTTTTCTATTCTATCACGCGAGAGGTCAGACTTCTATCTTTTTACGCTACTTTCCGCAGTTGTTTTTTTCGAATCAATAAACTGTTTAACGTAAAGACGAGCGCAGCCGACCAAATAAATGTAAACGCGACCAAGTGTGTGCGTGTAAAGGGTTCATCATACAAGAGAACACCGATGGCAAGTGATAGCGTCGGAGCAACAAACTGTAGAAAACCGACGACCGTATATGGGATCCGTTGGGCACCAAAACCGAATAAAAGTAACGGTACGGCCGTGATTACACCTGTCAACAATAATCCTGCCGTGACGAACGGTGTGTGCGAGAAGGTCGACGTTCCTTGTACACCAAGATAACTGATAAAAAGGAGTGCGAGCGGTAGCGGTGCGAGCGTTTCAAGTGTCAGACTGACCGTCGCTTCGAGCGGACGTTGTTTCTTGACGACACCATAAAAGCCGAAACTAAATGCGAGCGCAAGCGAAATCCAAGGGAACTCGCCATAACCGATTGTTAAAATCAAGACACCGATCGTTGCGAGCAAAATTGCAATCCATTCAATCCGTGACAGTTTCTCTTTAAAGAAGAACACCCCGAACACGATGCTGACGAGCGGATTGATGTAGTAGCCAAGCGAGGCTTCGACGATGAAATTATGGTTGACTGCCCAGATGTAGATAAACCAATTCATACTAATGATGATTCCGTTCAAGAAAAACAATCTTCGTGTCCGTTGATTTTTAAACGCCGTCGTCAATTTAGGTAATGCTTTTTGGAAATACAATAACAGTAATAAAAACAAAAACGACCAGACAATCCGATTGGCGAGTATTGCCTCGCTTGAGACGCTAGCTAACAGCTTCCAATAAATCGGAAGTAATCCCCAAATGACATATGCTCCTAATGTGGCAAACAGGCCAGGTTTATTCATCGTTCCATTCCTCTTTTCTGAATTACGAGACCTTTTTCATCTTCATTCGTCCTGCCGATAAACCACTGATCGTAAACAGTGCGACGGCAATCCAGATGAACAGGAAGGCCACGAAGTGAATCGATGTAAACACATCATTAAACAAAAAGACACCGAGTACTAACGTCAACGTCGGTGCGATGTACTGCAAGATACCGACATATACAAATGGAATCTTCGGCATACCGTACCCAAACAGCATCAACTGAACAGCTGTCGCAACACCAAGCATGATGATGGCAATCAAGGCTCCGGTCGGTAAAGCGAGCGGATTCGCTCCCGTCACACCAAGCGTCAACAACGCGAACGGTAATGTCACTAACGTCTCTAGGAATAACCCTGATAACGGTTCTGCCGCTGCCTTTTTCTTTAACACACCATAAAAAGCAAACGAAACCGCAAGCGAAAAAGCAATGATTGGAAACTTCCCGTAGCCGAATGTCAAAATCAAGACACCGATGATGGCACTGATGATGGCAATCAATTGGGGCCGGTTCAAACGTTCTTGGAAAAATAACAACCCAAACAATACGCTGACGAGCGGATTGATGTAATAGCCGAGCGACGATTCGACGATGTACCCTTCACCGATTGCATAGAGATAGAGCGTCCAATTCCCACCGAGGACAAGACCAGCAGCTAAAACGGTCAGACGTTGTTTTTTATTCCGCCATAATCGACCGACTTGCGTAAATTTGCCGGACAAACGTAATAATAGTGTGACGAAGATGAACGCACTGATGATGCGAATCGACACGACCGTCCATGCCGGAACAGTGTCTGCAAATAATTTGTAAATCGGTAACAACCCGCCAATCACGTATGCGACGAACGTCGCGCTCATTCCCCGTTTATCCACAATGAACCTCCTTATGTATACAAGTAAAGCCGCCATCATCATGGCGACTTTTTCGTTATTCCTGATCGAGCGTCGTAAATAAGGTTTTCATTTCTGACTCCGTCAAGTCACGCCATTCACCAATCGGTAAATCACCTAACTCAATATTCATGATACGGACCCGCTGCAACCGTTTGACGCGGTAACCAAATTCTTTACACATGCGACGAATCTGCCGGTTCAAGCCTTGCGTCAAGACGATTCGGAATGTCCGTGACTCGAGTTGTTCGACGATACATTCTTTCGTTGTCGTTCCAAGGATATCGACGCCGCTCGCCATTCCTTCGATGAACGTCTCTGTGATCGGGGCATCAACCGTTACGATATATTCTTTATCGTGATTATTCTCTGCCCGTAAAATCCGGTTGACGATGTCTCCATCGTTCGTCAAAATGATCAGTCCATCTGAGTCTTTGTCTAAGCGCCCGATCGGGAAAATCCGTTTCGGATGATTGACGAAATCGATGATATTTCCTTCGATGTCGAGTTCGGTCGTACATGTGATGCCGACCGGTTTGTTCAAAATCAAGTACTCAAGCGTCGGTTTTGTTTGGAGCGGCTGTCCATCGATTTCAACGGCATCCGTCGCTTCCGCTTGTGAGCCGAGTTCGGCAACGACACCGTTGATTGTGACGCGACCGGCATCGACCAATTTATCCGCTGCTCGTCTTGAGCAGTATCCTGTTTCACTGATGAATTTATTAATTCGCATAGATTGTCCTCTTTCTCTTGTTAGAATCTTTCCTCAGTGTAGCGTATCCGTTACTTGAAAACAAAACAATTTATTTTGTTCAGCGTGTTATGAAGCGTGAACATGCGATATCGAGAGTCAATCCTTTCGTGCTCCCCTGTCTCTCACCTCGTCTTCAAAGCGGCAGGGTCGCGACCGATTGTATTTTGCGGTTCTAAGGCGATTCAAGACGGAGTGCACTCTAAACCGTCTGCATGCCCGGATTTCCGTCACGGTATTCCCTAAAAAGCGTCACGTTTCGTTGATTCCTGCGGGAAAAGTACGTTTCCAACGCACGTTCAGAGGAAGGAAAGACCGAGGAAAGCAACAAAAAAGACGCTTGATTTCCCGATAGCACGTTGTCTACTCGCTAAAAAAGTTCGTCTCCCTGAAGCAGGAAGACGAACTCATTTCAGATCGCTTGTTCTTTTAATGTCTCCATGATGCGGACGAATTGTCCGTCATTCATTGGATAGCCGGCTTTATTGATTTTGACGCGCACGAGTTGACCAATCAAAGATTCGTCTCCCTCGATCGCGACACGTAAGTAATTGTCCGTGTAACCGACGAGACGACCGCCTGCTTCTTCCGAAAACTCTTCCGGAATGATTTCAAGCAGTTCCCCTTCATATTTTGAAGCATATTCTTTTGCGAGTTGATCCGATAAGGCGATCAAGCGCGCAACACGTTGTTCTTTCATCGACTCTTCCACTTGATCGTCCATCATCGCAGCTGGTGTCCCCGTCCGTTTCGAGTAAGGGAAGACATGCAGCTCACTGAACTTATGATCATTGATGAAGTTGAACGTCTCCATGAACTCTTCTTCCGTCTCACCCGGGAAACCGACGATGACATCTGACGTGATGGCACAGTCCGGTAACACTTCTTTCAGACGCGTGATCCGTTCCCCGAACTCCGCCATCGTGTACTTACGACGCATCCGCCGTAAAACGGTATCCGATGCTGACTGAATCGGGACATGCAAGTGTCGGACGACGATTGGCGAATCCTTTAAGACGTCTAACACTTCATCCGTGATTTGACTCGCTTCGATCGAAGAAATCCGAAGGCGTTCAAGACCTGTGACGGACTCGAGTGCTTTGAGTAACTTCGCTAAGTTATAGTCTTTCAAATCTTCACCGTAGCCACCCGTATGAATCCCCGTCAAGACGATTTCTTTGTAACCGGCATCAACGAGCTGTTGTGCTTGCTTTAAGACATCTTCCGGTTGACGAGAACGCATCAACCCACGTGCCCATGGAATGATGCAGAAGGTACAAAAATTATTGCAGCCTTCTTGAATCTTCAGCGAAGCACGTGTCCGGTCCGTAAACGCTGGAACGTCCAGTTCTTCGTAGACTTTTGCCTTCATGATGTTCCCGACTGCATTAATCGGCATCCGTTCTTCGCGGAACTGTTCGATGTACCCAATCATCTTGTGGCGGTCTTGTGTCCCGACGACGACGTCAACCCCTGGAATCGCCATGATTTCAGCAGGCGATGTCTGTGCATAACAACCCGTTACACAGATGACACTGTCTGGATTTTGACGAATCGCCCGTCGAATGACTTGACGACTTTTTTTATCACCCGTATTCGTAACGGTACATGTATTGACGACGTAGACGTCTGCATGATCTGCAAAATCGACACGCGCGTAACCTGCATCTTTAAACAGCTGCCAGACGGCCTCTGTCTCATAATGATTGACTTTACAGCCAAGCGTTTGAAAGGCAACAGTAGCCATTTCGTTCACCCTTTCAGTTCAAAATGATACGATACGGCGGATAGGACATACAGCGGCGCCGTTTCCGTCCGTAAAATCCGTCGTCCGAGTGATGCCGGTAAGAAGCCGGCATCGGTCAACCGTGTTACCTCCGTCTCCGTCAGTCCACCTTCAGGACCAATCACGACGAGGAGTGAATCCCCCGCCTGCAGTCGCGCCAGAGTCGAGGCAAAAGCCGTAGCTTCGCCTTCTTTCGCTGATTCTTCGTATGCGACTAAACATGCCGTATATTGCGGTGCTTCTTGTAGGACTTCATCATACGTCACATAGTCAACTTGCGGCAAGTGAGCACGGTAGGATTGCTCGGCTGCTTCTTTGATGATTTTTTCAAGACGCTCGATTTTTTTCGGGACCTTTTTCGCATCCCATTTCGAGACCGAACGGGCGGATTCAAAAATGAGTAGTTGATTCATCCCGAGTTCGGTCGCTTTTTGAGCGACGAGCTCGATTTTATCACCTTTCGGCAAGGCATAGGCAAGCGTCACCCGAATCGGTAATTCTGTATCGATTGGTAACGACTCGACAATCCGTGCGACGGCCTGTTGTTTGTCGAGTTCTTCGAGCGCACAACGAAATAGGCCGGTTCCATCAAGGACCAAGATTTCATCCCCGACATCCATTCGCATGACGTTTTTCATATGATGGGCGTCATCCTTTTGCAAGGTAAACCGTTCTCCCGAGCGAGCTGTCTGCTCTACAAAGTATCGTTGCATCGGCTCAGGCCTCGCGTTTCGCGATGATTGCGACCCAGTCTTCCAGTTTTGTTGTTTCAACAATCGTAAAACCAGCCTCGGTCATCGCCTCGACCACCATGTCTTTCTTCTGACTGATGATGCCTGAGGCAATGAAATGCCCGCCTGGTAGTGTCAGCTCGTAGGCATCGTTCACAAACAATAAGATGACCTCAGCTAAGATGTTTGCGACAATCAATTCGACAGGCTCATTTAATGCTTTCATCAAGTCACCTTGACGGACTGTGATCCGGTCACTGACTTGATTGAGTGCCACGTTATCTGTCGCTGATTTAACTGCGACTTCATCTAAATCAAGCGCGAATACATCTTTTGCTCCCAGTTTCGCAGCGGCGATCGCGAGGACACCAGAACCCGTCCCGACATCGACGACGCGGTCTTGCTCTTGCAAGTAGTTTTCAATCGCTTGAATACATAGAACTGTCGTCGGATGCGTTCCTGTCCCAAACGCCATACCCGGGTCAAGTTCGATGATTTTTTCATCCGGTTGTGGTGTATAGTCTTCCCACATCGGAACGACCGTCAAGTGACGGCTGATCTTAACTGGCTTATAAAACTGTTTCCACGAATGGGCCCAATCTTCTTCATCGACTTGTGTGAGCGTGACAGTACCTGAACCGATCGTCAGTCCGAACTGCGTCAGCATCTGGATATCCCGTTCGATTCCTTTAATCATATCCGTCAAATCGCTACTTTCCGCAAGATAAGCTTTGACGAGGACACCTGTATCCGGATATTCGTCTCGTTTTTTCTCATCCCAAATTTCACCGAAGTTGTCTTCACGATGCGACATCATCTCGAAATCTTCGACATCCTCGATGACGACACCACTCGCTCCTGCTTCATGTAAAATATTCGAGACTGCTTCGACTGCTTCTTGTGTCGTATGGACACAAACTTCTGACCATTTCATTTCCTGTCACGCTCCTTTAGCGAATCACCCTTTAAAGAATGTTTTAATGCGGCCAAAGACACCTTCATGCTGCTCTTCGACACCTTTTTCATCACTGATTTCGTTGAATTCACGTAAGATTTCTTTTTGACGATCTGTCAAATGCTTCGGTGTGATGAGGACGACGTTGACATACTGGTCACCATGATGACCTGAACGAACGTTCGGCATCCCTTTACCACGAAGGCGGAACCGTGATCCAGTCTGTGTACCGGCAGGAATCTTTAAGCTAACTTTTCCATGAACGGTCGGCACTTCGATTTCATCCCCGAGTGTCGCTTGAGCGAATGTTAACGGCATGTCCATGACGATATGATCGTCAACCCGTTCGAACAATTCGTGTTCCCGGACACGGACGACGACGTAGAGGTCACCGAACGGTCCGCCGTTGACGCCTGCTTCCCCTTTACCAGCCAGACGAATTTGTTGTCCATTGTCGATCCCTGCTGGAATTTTGACACGAACGTCTTTATTTTTACGGACCCGTCCTGCACCACGACATGTTTCACATGGTTCTTTGACGATTTGTCCACGTCCGTGACATGTCGAACATGTTGTTTGGTTGACGACACGACCGAACATCGTGTTTTGTTCGACGTTGATGTGACCTGATCCAGCACAACGTTTACATGTTTCCGGGTGCGTCCCTGGTTTTGCACCTGATCCATGACACGTTTCGCAATCTTCCTCGATTGGAATCGTGATGACTTTCTCAACACCCGAGAATGCCTCCATGAAATCAATTTCTTCTACGTACTGGAGATCTTGTCCTTTACGCGGTGCATTCGGATCTTGACGGCGTCCACCACCACCAAAGAACATATCAAAGATGTCCCCGAATCCTTCTGCGCCACCGAATCCTGCACCACCTTGCGATGGATCTTGGTGACCGTACTGATCGTAACGTGCTCGTTTATTGTCGTCAGACAAAATTTCGTACGCTTCTGAAATCTCTTTGAATTTTGCATCGGCATCTGATTCTTTATTGACATCCGGATGGTACGTCCGGGCGAGTTTCCGATAAGCTCGTTTAATTTCTGCTGCTGAGGCGTCGCGTGCAACACCTAACACTTCATAATAATCGCGTTTTTCCACGTTCAGTCTCCCTCTCTTTGGCTCCGATTCACTTCATACTGTTTGATTTTACCGAACTTCGTGCGACATGGAAAGAGCCAAAGCGCGGATCACGCTTTGGCTCTCTCTAGCGCCCGAAAAATCGGTCGATTCGAATTATTTGTTGTCTTTATCGTCTACTTCTTCAAATTCTGCGTCCATGACGTTGTCGTCTTGTCCGTCAGCTTGTGCGCCTTCAGCGCCAGCTTGTTGTTGAGCCATGTTTTCGTAGACTTTTTGTGTGAGTTCTTGAACGACTGTTGATAATTCATCTTTCGCCGTACGAATCGCTTCGATGTCTTCTCCAGCAAGAGCCGTTGTTACTTTTTCTTTTGCAGCTTCTGCTTTTTCTTTATCGGCAGCATCGATTTGTTCGCCGAGGTCTTTGATTGCTTTATCTGTCGCGAAGACGAGTTGATCGGCTTCGTTACGAAGTTCAACTTCTTCTTTACGTTTGTTATCTGCATCTGCGTTCGCTTCAGCATCTTTGACCATTTGGTCGATGTCCGCTTCAGTCAAGCCGCTTGATGATTGGATTGTGATCGATTGTTCTTTGTTTGTACCGAGGTCTTTCGCCGATACGTTAACGATTCCGTTTGCATCGATGTCGAATTTAACTTCGATTTGCGGCACGCCGCGTTGTGCTGGTGGAATGTCTGTCAACTGGAAACGACCAAGCGTTTTGTTATCTGTTGCCATCGGACGTTCCCCTTGAAGGACGTGGATGTCTACTGCCGGCTGGTTATCAGCTGCTGTAGAGAAAACTTGTGACTTCGATGTCGGGATCGTCGTGTTACGATCGATCAACTTCGTCATCACGCTACCCATTGTTTCGATTCCGAGTGAGAGTGGTGTTACGTCAAGAAGAACAACGTCTTTGACGTCACCAGTCAATACGCCACCTTGAACTGCTGCACCGAGGGCAACCACTTCGTCCGGGTTAACGCCTTTGAATGATTCTTTACCTGTGAAGTCTTGAACTGCTTTTTGGACTGCAGGAATTCGTGTTGATCCCCCGACAAGAATGATTTTATCGATTTTATCTGGTGACATACCAGCATCGCTAAGGGCACGGCGCGTTGGTTCCATCGTCCGCTCGACGAGGTCAGCAGTCAAATCGTCGAATTTCGCACGTGATAACGTCATTTCAAGGTGAAGTGGACCTGCTGCGCCAGCCGTGATGAACGGAAGGCTGATTTGTGTCGAAGAGACACCTGAAAGGTCTTTCTTCGCTTTTTCAGCAGCATCTTTCAAACGTTGAAGCGCCATTTTATCTTGTGCTAAGTCGATACCATTGTCTTTTTTGAATTCTGCAACAAGGTGATCGATGATTTTTTGGTCAAAATCATCTCCTCCAAGACGGCTGTCACCGGCTGTTGAAACAACTTCAAAGACACCATCACCAAGTTCAAGGATTGAAACGTCGAATGTACCGCCACCAAGGTCATAAATCAAGATTGTGTGGTCTTCGCCTTTTTCAAGTCCGTATGCAAGTGCTGCTGCAGTCGGCTCGTTGATGATCCGTTTTACGTCAAGACCAGCGATTGTACCCGCGTCTTTTGTTGCTTGGCGTTCTGCATCGTTGAAGTAAGCAGGAACTGTGATGACCGCTTCCGTTACTTTTTCACCGAGATAATCTTCAGCTTGCGCTTTCAACTTTTGAAGGATGATGGCTGATACTTCTTGTGGCGTGTAATCTTTTCCTTCAACTTCAACTTTGTAGTCTGTACCCATGTGACGTTTGATCGACATGATTGTATTCGGGTTCGTGATTGCTTGACGTTTCGCGACTTCCCCAACTTGACGCTCTCCGTTTTTAAAAGCGACGACAGATGGTGTCGTACGGTTACCTTCTGCGTTTGCGATAACGACTGGCTCTCCGCCTTCCATTACTGCTACACATGAGTTCGTTGTACCTAAGTCAATACCAATGATTTTTGCCATGATAAATTCCTCACCTTCGATTAGTTAATTGTTGTGTTTCGGATGATTCGAGATTACTCTGCGACTTTGACCATGCTTGGACGAATCACGCGGTCATGTAACTTATACCCTTTTTGGAATTCAGCCGTTACGATGCCCGACTCGAATTCGTCACTTGCTTCCTGAACGACTGCCTGATGCAGATTCGGGTCAAAAGCTTCGCCGACCGCTGGAATTTCAACGACACCTTCGTTTTGAAGGGTTTCGGCTAACTGACGCTTGACCATTTCGACACCCGCTAAGACTGACTTTGTTTCTTCGTTGTCAGACTCAATCTGGAGTGCGCGATCAAGGTTATCGACGAGTGGGAGTAACTTCTCGACGATTGATTGTGATGAATACTTCGCACGATTTTCCGCTTCAATCCGGTTACGGCGCTTGAAGTTATCAAAATCGGCACGCAACCGTAATTCTGATGCTTTTGCTTCTGCAAGTTGTGCTTCAAAATTCGGTGTCGCTTCTTCTTCGACGAGGTCCGCTTGCACGAGTTCCTCTTCTGTTACTTCAACTGTTTCTGCTTGTTGCTCGGTTGTTTCTTCATTACTGAGGTTTTGATTCTGCTCTTTTTCTTCCACTCTGAATCGAGCCCCTTTCTATATTCAATCCAAGCTGTTCTTACGCAGCTCGGTTTGGAATGCTTGCAAAAGATGAATGATCGAATTGATGCCTCGATTATAATCCATCCGTTTTGGACCAATCAGCGCAAGTGTCCCGAGCGAAACGCCATCAACGGAGTAATGGGCACGGATCACGCTACAATCCTTCAGGGCATCGACATTGTTTTCACTTCCGATTGTAATCAAGATTTGATTATCGAGATTCGGACTCAAGAAATCAAACAATGCTTCCTGCTGTTCAATCAATTCTAAGACAGGTCTTAGTTTGGCGACGTCTTGAAATTCCGGTTGGTCGAACATGTTTGCTTTCCCACCCAGATAAATCAAGGGACGCTCATCCTGTTGATCCATCAAAACGATATCGAGTGCTTTCGAAAGTAACGACGTCTGCTCCGAATGTTCGGAACGAAAACGTCTGATTTCTTCCAGCAAACGAATACGAAGATTGCTCAGTGGTGTTCCTCGTAACGTCTTATTCAGACGTTCCATCAGTCGACTCGCTGCCTCACGTGAGAGAGCTTCCGCTAACTGAAGTGTCTTATGCTCAACATGACCTGTCTCCGTTACGAGAACGATTACGACGCGTCCTTCTGCTAACGGGATTAATTCTAAATGGTGGAGCCGTTGTCCTTCTTCTTTAGGACCTAATACAAGTGTCGTGTAATGCGTCAATTCGCTCAACAAGTCCGCCGTATGTCTGATCAAGCGATCATTTTCATTCACGGAATGGGCAAATAATGATTTTAATGCTTTTGCCTCTTGCGGTGAGATGCTTTCCGGACGAATCAGATGATCGACATAAAATCGATATCCAAGCTCAGATGGAATTCGTCCCGCAGAAGTATGCGGTTTTTCAATCAATCCCATCTCTTCGAGGTCCGCCATCTCATTTCGAATGGTCGCGGAACTGAACGTCACGTCGTCTCGTTTCGAGAGCGTCCGTGAGCCGACGGGTTGAGCGGTTTTGATATAATCATCGACGATTGCACGCAAAATCAACAATTGACGATCCGTCAGCACCTTCTTCACCACCTTATTTTGTTAGCACTCACTTTTAACGAGTGCTAATTACATCTTTACTATAAGGAATAGTGGAAATGATGTCAACAGATTTGCTGAACCCTTTGAACAGTTTCCCATTATACGATACAGTGAAACAAATGATGAAAAGGATGATCAAGATGCTTGAGATGTTTGCGATGGCCGGTGTGTTCGTTTGGTTGTTCATTGCCATCATCGGAACGACTGCTTATTTCGCAAGAAAATCTAAAAAATAGACGCGTACGAGGAAAATAACGAGAAAAGACGCTTTTATCTCCCAATAGCACGTTGTCTGTACGCAAAAAACCAATCCCGCTACTGTGGATTGGTTTTTTTGTCGTCCTGAAATCATTCAACTTCCGCTTCACCGATAAACTCGGCGAATACTTCATTCGCAAGCGGGACACCCGCCTCCGTTAATCGTAAGTGTGTGTTCGTCCGTTCGACTAATCCGCGCGGCAACAACTTCGTGATTGTTTTACCAAAAGCAGCATCTAACGCTATACCATACTTTTGCTCAAAGTGTTCGATTGACACCCCTTGCTTCATCCGAAGTCCGAGGAACATCTCTTCTTCCATTCGCTCGACACGTGCCAACGGTGTCTCGTTGCGGACCGGTAAACCTTCCGCCTTGATGTAATGCGGAATCGGTGCGATGTTCGCGCGACGCGTTTGATCGATGTAACTGTGCGAGCCTGCACCGAAACCGTAATACTCATCATTTTCCCAGTAGACCCGGTTATGCCGACTTTCTTTCCCCGGTAACGAAAAGTTCGAGATTTCGTATTGCTTCAAACCACCGGCTTCAATCGTCTCAATCATCAAACGATACATCTCTGCTTCAAGATCTTGTGTCGGTAACGGGAGTTTTCCTTTTCGTTCTTGAATCGCGAACACGGTGTGCGGTTCCAAAATTAACGAGTACGACGAAATATGGGTAATTGGTAAGCGAAGGGCGCGCTCGACATCGTATTTAACTTGCTCAAGCGTTTGATTCGGTAAGCCGAACATCAAATCGACGGAAATGTTATCAAACCGTTTAGCCGCTTCGTCAAGCGTCTCTGCGACTTTCGCTTCCCGGTGCGTCCGACCGATCCGTTCAAGCAATCCGTCGTCAAACGACTGGACACCGAAACTGACACGGTTGACACCACCCGCTTTCATGATATCGAGTTTTTCAGGCGAGACGCCGTCCGGATTCGACTCGACCGTATATTCAAGCGTCTCATCCGTCAGCGGCAAGAGGTGTTTACTGATGATGTCCATCAGACGTTGCATCTGTTGTTCATTTAACGCAGTCGGTGTTCCGCCACCAATGAAAATCGTTTCGAGTCGATCGGTCGGGTATTGTTGTAGTGTCAGTTCGATTTCACGTTCTAACGCATCTAAATATTCCGCAACCGGTTGATTTTTTAAAAATACTTTATTGAAATCACAGTAGTAACAGATATGTTCACAAAACGGAATGTGGACATATGCGGCGCGTGGAGTCATTTCGCCTCATCCTTTCTATATAAACAAGAAAAAGGGTGCGTTAGACGCCCCCTTTTGACTTTAATCTTCATCCATCGACAGAACCGACATGAAGGCTTCTTGAGGTACCTCTACCGAGCCTACCATCTTCATACGCTTCTTACCTTCTTTTTGCTTCTCGAGCAATTTACGTTTCCGTGAGATATCCCCACCATAACATTTTGCGAGAACGTTTTTCCGAAGGGCTTTAATCGTCGAACGCGCAACGATTTTTGTCCCGACCGCAGCTTGAATCGGCACTTCGAATTGCATCCGTGGAATCAATTCTTTTAATTTATCAACGATGACTTTCCCACGTTCGTACGCGAAATCACGGTGAACGATGAAACTCAGGGCATCGACGTTTTCGTTATTCAATAAGATATCCATCTTCACAAGGCGTGATTGTTGGTAGCCAATCAATTCATAATCCAGTGAAGCATATCCTTTTGTACTCGATTTTAATTGATCGAAGAAATCATAAACGATTTCCGAAAGCGGTAACTCATACGTGATTTTAACACGTGTCGTATCGATGTATTCCATGTCGATGAACGTCCCGCGTTTCTTTTGACAAAGCTCCATAATCGCCCCGACATAGTCGTTCGGCGTCATGACAGCTGCCTTGACGAAAGGTTCTTCGATGAACTCGACCTTTTGCTGGTCTGGCATCTTCGACGGGTTGTCGACATGCAAGACTTCGCCGGACGTCGTCGTCACGTTGTAGATAACCGACGGTGCTGTCGTGATCATATCGATGTTGAACTCACGTTCGATTCGCTCTTGAATGATTTCCATGTGCAACATACCTAGGAATCCACAGCGGAAACCGAATCCAAGTGCTTGCGATGTCTCCGGCTCGAACTCGAGTGCCGCATCACTTAACTGGAGACGCTCAAGTGCTTCACGTAAATCATTGTAACGGGCGGCGTCGATTGGGTAGAGTCCACAATACACCATCGGATTCATTTTCCGGTAACCCGGTAACGCTTCGATTGCCGGTTGTTTCGCGAGTGTAATCGTATCCCCTACTCGGACGTCTCCAACGGTCTTAATCGACGCTGACAATGTACCAACATCTCCGACCGTTAATTCTTGTTGACGGAGTGGTTTTGGTGTCGAAACGGCAAGTTCTAAGACTTCGAAATCTTTACCGGTCGACATCATGCGAATTTTATCACCGACTTTGACCGTTCCGTTGACGATTCGGATTGATGCGACAACGCCACGGTACGGATCATAGAACGAATCAAAGATTAACGCTTCGAGCGGTGCCGATGGATCACCGGTTGGTGCAGGCACTTTTTCGACGATTTGTTCAAGAATCTCTTCAATTCCGATTCCTGCTTTTGCTGACGTCGGAACCGCTTCAGATGCATCGAGTCCGATGACATCTTCGATTTCTTGACGAACACGTTCGACATCCGCCGATGGCAAGTCAATTTTATTGATGATCGGTAAAATTTCAAGATCGTTATCTAACGCCAAGTAGACGTTCGCGAGTGTCTGTGCTTCAATCCCTTGCGCCGCATCGACGACGAGAACAGCACCTTCACACGCTGCGAGTGAACGCGAAACTTCATAAGTAAAGTCGACGTGTCCAGGTGTGTCGATCAGATGGAGGATATATTCCTCACCATCTTTTGCTGTATACTTCAATTGGACGGCATTCAACTTGATCGTGATTCCACGTTCCCGCTCGAGATCCATGGCATCAAGCGTTTGGTCTTTCATTTCACGTGACGTCAAAGCGCCTGTTCTTTCTAGAATACGGTCAGCGAGCGTCGATTTCCCGTGGTCGATATGGGCGATAATCGAGAAGTTCCGAATGCTCTTCTGCCGTTTTAAACGGTCTGCATTATTCATGTTTATAGTCACCTTACCTTATATTCAAACGTACATACGCTTCATTATAACAAAAATCAGACGAGCTGTACCATCCCGTTTTGTTTTACCGAAAAACAAAAATCCAAAGAAACCCTAGAGCTGTTATTGCTTTTAAGAAAAACGTTTGCTACAATTGTGTTTGTTCTGTTGAACGATAAATGCAGATATGCGAATATAAATCTCGAATGAGTTTTCTTGGAGGTGAATCATCCATGGCTAACATTAAATCAGCAATCAAGCGTGTTAAAACAGCTGAAAAACGCCGCGTCGCTAACGTACAACGTAAATCGTCAATGCGTTCAGCTATCAAAGCAGTCGAAACTTTCGCTACTGAAGGTAACAAAGAGCAAGCGCTCGTAGCTTTCAACACAGCGTCTAAGAAAATCGACAAAGCTGCTGCTAAAGGTCTTATCCACAGCAACAAAGCTGGTCGTGACAAATCACGTCTCGCTAAACTCGTAAACGCACTTTAATTCTTTCCGAAGAATACGGTGATCGATCGCCACTAGGGGCTTCCCCGGTGGCGATTTTTTTGTGCTTAAAAAAGAGACCGACTCCAAAAGAATGCTTCCTTTCGAGTCAGTCTCAGTTGATTTGAATACTTCGTTTCAATACGTCAATCGATCGACCATCACGTGATGCGGACCAATTCCTTCGATTTCAAATTGCTCACTCGCAATCTTCATTCCAAATCGTTCGTAAAACGGAACTGCGACCAGCCGGGCATTACACCACCAACCAGTAGCTTGCCGTTCCTTTAAGATTCGTCGTGCTTCTTCAAGCAATGCAATCCCGTATCCTTCACCACGTACATCCGGACTCGTCGCCATTCCCCGCAATTGATATGTCAATTCGGGTGCCGTATCATATGACCGTTTTGCAAATGAGCCGATTGCGACAATTTTACCGTCCTTGACGCCTCCAAGGTGAAACGTATCTGTCGCCAAGTCGTCCGGATACGTGCACGCTTCAATCGGTTGATGCGGACGTAAGACGCCATGACGAAGTGGAATCACTTCTGTTGCTTGAATCATTCGAATTTCCATTAGTTCGTCAGCTCCTCACAAAGTCGCTAGTCGGACGATTAGTGAATCAAACAATATTCGCTTATCACCACGCCCAGTCTTCATCCCTTCATCAGTCGTCGTGATGGCGATTAACGCTTGTTCGAGTTGGGCGAACGTAAATCGTTTCCCGGACTGCAATGCTAATTTAATCGCATATGGATGCGCCCCGACCTTTGAAGCAATTTGTCGTTCACCATAACCTTGTTCCGCCAGACGCTTAGACAGTAACATCATTCGGTACTGACGTGCCATCAAACCGAGCAGCGCTAATATTTCCTGACCTTGCTTTTCTAAGTCACGAATCAGGCGAATCGCAGGCTCAAGTTGACGTTTCATTAAGTAATCCGTCAATTGAAAGACATTGTCTTCAAGTGTCCGCGGTACTAACAAATCAACATCCGCCAATTCAATCGTCGGATGATCGCCTGCATAAAGCATCAGCTTATCGAGCTCATGCGCTAGCGTTCCCCACATTTCTCCTGTCAAAAAGATTAACCGTTCAATTGCCGGTCGCTCCATCCGGTATCCTTTGTCATTAACAGTATCCATCGTAAAGCGGAATAATTCTTCCGGAGTCGGCTTTTTTGCTTCGAGGACCGTCGCACGATCTTTCAACCGCTTGACGATTTTTTTTCGTTCATCCAGTTTCTCCGCTTCGACAATTAAAACGACGACTGCATAATCTGCCGGTTGTAAGACATATTCCGCTAATCGATCAACGTTATGCGTTTTTTTATCTTTCGCGCCCGTCAGAAAAGTCGCTGGTTTTGCAACCACGACACGGTAATCACTTAAAAAAGGAACTGTTTCCGCCTCATCTAACACGGCATCGAGAGGCTGATCGTTTAAATCGATCTTCATGTAGTCAAATCGTTCGCCATCTGGTAATGCCGCCTTCACGATTTCACGTTCCCACTCCTCTAAAAGATGACGCTCCGTCCCATATAATAAATAAAGGTTAGCCAACTTTCCGTTGACAAGCCAAGGTGTTTTCATCATTCCCACCACATTTCACAGTTTGTTCTTAACTTCATCATAGATAATCCTCTTTTATTCCGCTATACTAGAAGCGGAATCTATTAAGGGGGAATGCAGCATGGCACATTCAGTACGCCCACCAAGTGAAAATGCGTTTGAAAACGATATTCAATCAAAACGTAATGACGCGCTTGACTCAGCCGTCGGTTTTGGCGCTTCATTTGGTTTCTTCGCCGTTTTATTCATCATTGGCGTTTTAATCAAATTCTTAAGTCTATAATCACTAAAACAGCAACCTTGGGGGGTTGCTGTTTTTTATTTTATCATAGCTTCACAGCCTGCTGAAGAACAAGTTATCATCCCGTCCCTGTCCGTCCGCCAAATCGTCCGCTGATTTCCGATGCGATCTAACACTTCTTCATGCGGGTGACCATAACGATTATTCCGTCCCGCGGAGATGATGACTGTTTCTGGATTCGTTTGTTGCAACAAGTCGAGTCCCGTCGACGTCTTCGAGCCATGATGACCCGCTTTCAAAATATCGATTGGTCCAAGGTTCCAACCTTCTTCTTGTTCAATGCTCGCGTCACCCGTCAACAAAACCCGTTTTCCTGCAACGTCCGCAAGCAACACGATGGAACGGTCATTCTCCTCTGCTTCTGATTCGTCAGGTGCAACAACAGTAAGCCAAGGTCGTATCTCTCGCCCTGCCTTGACGAACTCCACTTTGGTCCCTGTCGCTTCAATCTGCTCCAGCAAACGATGCCGCTTTTCATCCTGATTATCGTATCTTCCGAAATAAATCGTATCGACACGAATTTTCTTTAATAACCCGATGACACCTCCAATATGATCATTGTCAGCATGAGTCAAGATGAGTCCGTCGATTACTGTCTCCGCGCGCGTATGAAGAAAAGGCGCAACGATTTGACTACCAGGGTCGAACGGACGTAACGTGGGACGTTGTGATAACGTAAACGCCCCGCCTGTGTCGATGACGAACGTTTCTCCATCCTTCTCGATTACCGTACTATCGCCTTGACCGACGTCGAGAAATGTCACCTGTTCTTCCGTCCTTAAATCCATCGATACACTTCCAAGAAGGAGAGCACAGACGGGAAGAAGATGCCCCCACCACTTTTGTTCCGCTACATACCATCCGATTAAGACGACGACTATAACGAGCAAAAAGAGTGGTAACGACAATAAGTGGACAGCAACGGTCGGAACAGGTAACTGCTCCGCTTGCGCGAGGGCAAGATCAAGTACACCAACTGCTCGCTCGTGGAGCGTCATGAATGTATCCGTGACTGGGAAAAACAAGAGTAAGCCTACTAGAAAGGAAAGCGGAAGGATGATCCATTCGATCCAGGCTCCAATGACGAGGTTCAACAGAGGCGACCATGGCGAAACTTCCGTTTGTTCCGCCATTTGCAAGACTAGGCTCGTTAAGATTTGCGCCCAGACACTAATTAACAACCAGTTCCAAGGACGTTTTACTTTTTGCCAGATCTTGCGCGACAATAATAAAAAAATCGTTAGTCCGACAGTCAACTGAAAGCCGATATCATAAAGACTCGTATAAGAATAGGCGAGTTGCGCTGCTGCAACATAGGCAACCACGAGGAGCGGGTCTGTCCGTCGTCCGAGACGCTGATAGAGCATCAAGATGAACGCGACGCAGACTGCACGCGTGACCGGCGCACTCCATTCCGTCAGCCAACCATATAACGGTAATAAGACAAGGACGAATTCCGCTCTTCGTTCACGCGTCAATCGGCACTTTTTCAAAATCCATAATATCGTAAAAATCAAAAAGGCGATATGTGAACCTGAAATGACGATTGCGTGTAACAATCCAAACTTCTTGAAGCGATCAAGCGTCAACTGATCCATCAATCGGTCCTCACCTAGCACGAGCGCTTCGATATACAAGGCTTGTTTCGCCGGAAGTCGTTCAATCCGGTCCATCCATGCTTGGCGCATCCTGCGTCCCTGCGCGTCAAATCCAGGTGTATCGGTACACGATCCCCATTCTTTCACTTCGAATTTTCCTGCTAATCGTTCTGTACGCATCCAGCGCGCCTCGTCAAAGCCGCCACGATTGACACGGGGTAAAACCATTTTTTCCGTCAGTTCGACTTGACATCGTCTTCCAATTCGCTCGTAATCGAGATCCTGATGTTCATCTAGCGTCGCCGAAACGATCAACTCCTGTTGATTCGCAGTCGCCAGGTACCGAATCCGATCTCCATTTTGCTTCGCGTCCAAAATATCAATTGTCTGAATCGGTGTCGTATCAACGAAATCTTGTCCGTACACGATGAGCACTACGACCAACAGACTCATCAAGACAAGGCGTGTCGAAGTAAAAGACCAGCTTTTAATGGTCAAAACGAGACAAATCACACCTACGAGCCAAAGTGACTCTTTGATTGCGATCAATACAATCATGAAAAATAACGGGAATAACGGCATCAGTAAACAATCAAATAGGCTCTCAATGTTTCAAGCGTCTTGTCACCAAATCCCTTAACCTCTCCTAAGTCTTCATAACGCGCGAACCCGCCCTTTTCTTCACGATAGGCTAAAATCGCGTTCGCTTTAGCTGGACCGATTCCAGGGATTTCAAGTAACTGTTGCTCCGTCGCAGCATTCAAGTCGAGCAGACCAGTCGGCACATCTGCTTGTGGCACTTCTTCTTTCGGTTGTGTAAGTTTCACTTTTTCTTTTGTCGGAACAATGACTTCCTGACCGTCAATCAACCGTGCCGCGAGATTCATTTCTGTCACATCAGCAGCTTGTGTCAACTCCGCACGAACGACTGCGTCTTTAATCCGGTCGCCTAACTTAAAGGAATAGGGTCCCGGTCGCTTGACTGCCCCTTTCACATCAACCATGATTTTTTTGTTTAAGAGGGTCTGCTCCGTGGACCCTTGATCTTCTGCTTTGGCGTCTTGCTCATGCTTAACGATTGCTGGTTTGTCGACGAGCGCTTCTTTCGAACACGATGGTAACGGGACGAACAGTACGATTATCAGTAACACGACAACAACAACACTCGCGATTTGTTGAATCCGGGGAATAGTCATCGGTCTCCCTCCTCTTGCCTCGACTTTACCAGGCTCGAGTCGTCACGTAGCTTTGAGTAATTCGTTTTTCTCGTGGTGTTAACTGACAAATCAATTCCTCAAGAAATCTTTTTCATGTAAATCGTGTATTTTTCTTTAACATACAGCACAAAAAACCGCTGCGAAAGTTTCCTTTTGCAACGGTCCATCCATTATATTTTTTCAGCTACAAAGAAAATTCGTTCGGCCGTCGGTGTTGGTGCATCACTCGTGAAATCACCTGTTACGGCGAGCGTCCGGAATCCTGCTTCACGAAGCCACGTCACGTATTGTTCCGGCGGATACGTCCGTTGATGATGTGTCTCGTCAACACGGTCGTAACGTCCATCTTCGTCTTCGATGAAGAACGTCAATTCGTGGACGACGGACAGTGGTGCTTCTCCGGGATCGGCAAACCAAATATAAGAACTTTGTTCGGCGTGTGTCGCATATGTTTTCCCGTTAAAGAGTGTTTCCATCTTATGCGGGGAATGCACATCAAACAACAACTTCCCGCCTTCTTTTAACGTCCGTGCCGCATGTTCGAACGTCTGTTGCACATCCGCTTCTGTCTTCAGGTAGTTGAGCGAGTCACACAAAATCGTCAGCGCATCGACTGGAGCAGGCAATTCGATTTCGCGCATGTCTTGACACCAAAAATCGATTTTTTGCTGTTGTCCCATCGCTTTTTCTTGTGCAATTTCAAGCATCTCTTCCGATAGATCGATACCTGTCACGCGGTAATGCTCAGCGAGTAACAACGTCGCCGTTCCTGTCCCACAACCGACGTCAGCAATCGTACTGTTTGCTTCGACGTATTGCGATACCCAGGCGACCCATTCGTCGTAGGGAACATCTTGCATCAACTCGTCATAGACGTATGCAAACTGTTCGTACGCCATCAGTCGATCTCGACTTCTACTTTAGGTGCGTCTGACCAGAGTTTTTCAAGGTTGTAGTAGTCACGGTCATCACGGTGGAAGACATGCACAACAACATTTTCAAGATCGGCGAGTACCCAACGCGCTGCGTCAAGTCCTTCGAGACGTTTGATCGGAAGTTCATTTTTATGCGCAACTTCTTTCACTTCACGTGCGATCGCTTGAACTTGCTTTTCTGATCCACCTTCACAAATCACGAAATAATCTGCGATTGGTGAGATGTTTTTCATATCTAAAACGATGATATCTTCTGCCCGTTTATCATCAATTGCATTTACGATTAATTTTAATTCTTGTTCGACTGTCATAGGACTGTCCCCTTTCGTTTAGCCGTGACGAACGCATTATACGTTTCAATCGTCAACGGAAAAATCACTGTTTGTTTGTTACATAAAAATTGGATGGTATGCGCAAGCGTCGCGATGACGGCGTCCGTTAAATCGACGTCTGCAATTTCACGTAATGTTTCAACGCCTGGATACGTACGATTCGGCTCAATCGCATCGGCGACGAAAATCACTTGATCGAGCAATGGCATATCCGGAGCACCGGTCGTATGATTCGCGATCGCTTGGTAAATCACCGTATCTTTGACGCCAAGTTCACGTTTGACGAGTTCTGCGCCGATTGGCGCGTGCAAGAGCTCATCGTCATAATCGAGCAACTCGAGCTGTCCGAGTTCGCGAGCGAGCGTCCGCATTTCTTCGGTGTCCCGATACTTCGCATAATCGTGCAGCATCGCAGCGAACGCTGCCGTCTCCTCGTCGACACCGTTTCGCCGCGCGAGTTGACGAGCTGTTTCAACAACTCCAAGCGTATGCACATAACGCTTATGCGGGAGTGTTCGTTTAATGATATCGTCTGCTTCTTCAAGTAACATACAATTCCCACTCCTCGATTAGTTGTCGGACAGCTTCAGGAACAAGGTAACGGATACTTTTACCGCGGGCGACACGTTTTCGAATGTCCGTCGAAGACACTTCAAGCGACGGTAAGTCGACTGCTGTCACCTGCGCACCTGCCGGAATCAAATAACGACTGCCTGGACGTGCGACCGCTCCGAATTGAACTGCCTCAAACAGGCGGTCTGCTTGATACCATGTATCAAGGCTCGCAAGCGAGTCTGCCCCGAGTAGAAACACGAACTCGTCTGTCGGATACCGTTTTTTCAATTCGAGAACCGTCTCAAGCGTATACGATTTTTCCTGACGCTCGAACTCAATCGTCGAGACGGAAAACGCATCGTTTGCCTGGACAGCGGCTTCAACGAGCTTCAACCGTTGCGCAGCACTCGTCACGTTCGCCGCTTTATGCGGAGGGACGTTCGCAGGTAAAAACCAAACCGCATCAAGATGCAGTTGTTCCTTTGCTTGTTCCGCTATCAATAAATGACCGATGTGGGGCGGGTCAAACGTTCCGCCCATCAAACCAATCTTCATCGTGGTAATTGTAACGTTTTATTCTCTTTCGATTCTTTGTAGAGAACAACAACTTTACCGATGACTTGAACGAGTTCAGCATTTGTTCCGTCGACGAGTTCAGCCGCTACGTCTTTTGGTGTGTCGGCACAGTTCTGCAAAACTTGGACTTTCAATAATTCACGTTTTTCGAGTGCATCGATCAAATCCGCACACATCGCTTCTCCAACGCCATTTTTCCCTACTTGGAAAATCGGGCTTAAATCATGTGCTGTCGCACGTAAAAATCGTTTTTGTTTACCTGTTAACATATCAATATTCCTCCAATTGCTTTCGAATCACCTGCTCACCAAGCGTAAGATCAGGTGCATGACCGGTGAAGCGTTCAAATGCTTCAGCCGCTTGTAAAACGAACATCGGGACGCCGTCTAGTGTCGCGAGTCCTCGAGCCGAGGCATCACGTAGTAGTTGCGTCGGAGTCGGTCGATAAATAATATCACAAATCAGTGCCGTCGTCTCGGTCAATACGATTGGTGTTGCTTCGATGCGTGGCATCATACCGACCGATGTCGTATTGATGATTGTGTCATACGGCGTTAAATCTGGTGACTCCGACCAGTCGATTGCCTGCGCCTGAAATTCAGCGGCAAGCGCGCGCGCGCGTTGATTCGTCCGGTTCATGAGTGTGACAGTCCCGTCGAGCGCTGCGACGATTCCTCGCGCCGCCCCGCCCGCGCCAATCACAAGAATGTTTTCTGACGATTGTCTTGCGGACAAGGCACGAACGAATCCCGTCCCGTCCGTATTCGCACCGACCAGTTCCGTCCCGTCAAAATAGACCGTATTGACCGCCCCTGCTTTTTCAGCAGAAGGCTCGAGTCGATCAAGAAACGGGATGATTGCCGTCTTATAGGGAATCGTGACGTTAATCCCGTCGAGCTCGCGCATCCGTAATTGCCGGACGACCTGCTCTAAATCGTCTGCTTCGACATCTATCATACTATAACAGCCGAAAAGCCCAGCCGCTTCCAGCCATGCCTCGTGCAGCACGGGTGAAAGTGAATGGGCAATCGGATGACCGATGACAGCGAAACGCATCAGACGAGCGCCTCACGTAAGGAAACAGCAACACCTTTAGGCGCGTAGGCAGCTACTCGTCCACCTTTTCCGTGAACTGCAACCCAACCGAGTCCACTGAAGACGATATCTGTTTTCATGTTGTCACGTAAGCTGAACTCATGACGGACGAGCGGTGGTAACATCTCAAGCGTTTTTTCATTCGGAGGCGATAATAACTCTCCATTATGATTTGCATAAAGATCGTCCGCCTTATCTAACTTCGTCCGGTGAACCTTGAGTTCATTTGACATATAGATGACGAATGAACGTTTGTTCCCTTCCATGTAGTCAAGGCGTGCTAAACCACCAAAGAATAACGTTTGTTGCGGGTGGATTTGGAAGACTTGTGGTTTGATTTCTTTTTTCGGCGTAATCAATTTCAAGTCGCGCGCATCGACATAGTGCGCCATCTGATGATGATTGATGATTCCTGGCGTGTCGTACAGGTTACAGTTGTCATCTAGCGGAATGTCGATCAAATCGAGTGTCGTTCCTGGGAAGTGACTGACGGTGATGACGGCCTCTTCTTCTTCACCAAAACGTTTAATGACTTGGTTGATGAGCGTTGATTTCCCGACGTTCGTACAGCCGACGACGTAAACGTCGCGCCCTTTACGATAGTAGTCAATCTTCTCGGCTAATTCATCGACGCCATGCCCTTTTTTCGCACTAATCAAGTGAACATCTACCGGACGTAAGCCCAGTTCCTTCGATGTTTGGCGCATCCAGTTCATCAAACGATTCGGATTAAGTGATTTCGGCAACAAATCTGCCTTATTCCCGACAAGCAGGACATCATTTTTTCCGACGAAGCGGTGTAATCCTGGTAACCAACTTCCGTTGAAATCAAAAATATCAACGATTTTAACGACGAGTGCATCTTTTTGACCGATTCCGTCTAAAATTTTGACAAAATCATCGTCCGTCAATGCAACGTCTTGAATTTGGTTGTAGTGTTTCAGTTTAAAACAACGTTGGCAAATGACCATTTCACGGTCAAGTGCAGATTTAGGCGCATAACCTGGTGCTTTCGGATCCTCTGTTTGAATCTCGACACCACAGCCGGCGCAATGAATTTCTTCGTTCATATGTGTGTTGAGCCGCATCGGGAACTTTCCCTTCTCTATTCAACGTAGCACCCTGCACGCTACTCCAAGAGCGTAACTTCCGACCTATTGCCGTACATGTTGCGACTACTGCCTATCCTTTCATCTACCGGTATGACAGGGTCATTGTTGCTTATCTTGACGCAGTGACTCGATCTGCCGCTTTTCCGTTTCAGACTCTTCTTTGACACGTTGCGTCAATTTATAGATGCCTTTACGTTTCATGCGACGGAAGACGAGACGTTCCATCAAGCGATTGAATTTAGTGACGACACCGTCTGTTTTAACGACGGGTTGGACGTGAATGACTTCGATGCCTACGGAATTTGCTCCTAGCACATCAGTAAACAGCTGATCCCCAAGAAATACAACTTCTTTTGCATGGTAACCGAATTCCGTTAATGCTCGTTTGAAACCGATTGGTAATGGTTTTCGGGCAGGTGCAATATAGTGAAGTCCGAGTGGATCCGCGAACTTTTTGACACGATCGCCGTTATTATTCGAGACGATGATGACGTCAAATCCGTATTGATTATTCACCATATCCAGCCATGACACCAATTCGTCTGGAGCATCGGCAATATCCCATGCAACAAGCGTGTTATCAAGATCCGTCAAAATTGCTTTGACACCGTTTCGTTTTAACATCTCTAAATCGATATCATAAATGGATGCGACGAAATGTTTCGGATAAAGTCGTTTGAACAAGAATAAAACCTCCAGATAATGGTCTAGCTCTATAGTTAAGTTTAAGAAACAGTTATGTTCTTATCGTTCGATTATAGCACAATCAATGGCGTAGAGCGATGCACAAAAGAAAACGCCCTTTCACTTTAAGGGCGCTTTTGCTTTCATGAATTCCAAATACCAAGTGCTTGTCCCATCAAGACAGGACCAGTTACATCACCTTCTAAATCAAGCGCACCTTTTGGAGCAATTAAAACGACCGTCGAACCGAATGAAAAATACCCGAACTCGTCGCCACGACGAATGTCACGTGCATGATTCGTCTGGACGATCGTGTTGACGTTCAACGCTCCGACCATGACGTGTTCAAGCGCATGTGCACCTTGGACGATTCGCGTCACCCGTCGATAGTTTCGTGTCAGCGGTCGCGTTCCGTAAGCCAATCCAAGATCATTGACCGGTGCAGAATCCCGCCCGAGCGTATAACTCGTCCGAACTGTCCCATCGATTGGAACATGAACGCGATGATAATTTTGTGGGCTGAGATAAAAAATCAGGACACGGCCACCAACGTACGTTGCCGCTTCATGGTGTGAACCAATCAATTCCGCGACTGAATACGTTTGTCCTTTGACCGTGAAGCGACTCTCTTCCGTCAAGTCGTCGACGACAGATAAAACACCGTCGCACGGACTGACGAATGCGTGCTCAGCTTGCGTAATCGGTCGGACTTCTTCTTTTAAGTGACGGACGAACAACTCATGTAGAGTCGGGTACGCGTCGACCGGCTGACTCGCTTCGTCCATTTGTAAATCATACAGCTTAATAAACGGTTTGATGAAAGGCCGGCTCAATTCGCTCATCGCAAAGCGCCGCAATTGACGTGCGACGAACGGGCGTCCATTTAATTCGAATAGATTTTTAAAAAACCATTTTTTAATCATTTAAATCACCCGATGATTCTTCTTTTGAATCCTCAATATCCTTACCTGCGAAAAATTCCTTGTAGCTATCTTCTGTCTGTTCACCTGCGACACGGCTTACTTCTTTCCCATCTTTGAAGTGGACGACAGTTGGTGTTCCTTCGATACCGAATGTATCCCACGCCGACTGTTCGACAGCAAGATCAATTTGTTCAAACGGAATATCCTGTTGCTCGCCGAGCGGTACTAAGTACGGTTTTACTTTTTCACAGTGGACGCACCCTGTCTGATAGAAGTACGTATAGAATTCGTCACCTGACTTTAATTTTTCAGCGACTTGACTCGCTGTTAGATTTCCATCTTTCGTTGCTGAATCTTCATTATCCATGAAGAGTAGCAATGTTGCTCCCAGTATGACGATCAATACGATGACGCCGGCCGTTATCCAATTCGCTTTTGATTGCGACTTTTTCGACGGCTTCACGCGCGTAGACTTTTTCGACAAATCGATCCCTCCATCATTTTGGCATAAACCATTTTTTCTGAATCATTATAGCATGACCACCTGCTAGAATCGTATCGATTTCAAAAGCGTCACTAATCAGTAACAGGTCGGCACGTTCACCCGGTTTGATTGTCCCTCCAGAAATCCCGTAAGCTTCGGCAACGTTTCGTGTGACCGTCTGAATGGCGTCCGTAAACGCTACCCCATGACGAACCGCTTCCTCGACCGCTTGCAACATCGAGGTCGGCTTTCCTGATTCCATTCGTAGAAGTTTACCTGCCGCATCGAACGCCGGCAGACTCGCACCGGCGTCACTCGACATCGTGATCTGCCGTAAGGGAACCCCTGCTTCAAGTGCCCGTTTCAGCGCAAGTCCAGCCGGCACCTCGCCTTCTTCGATGAAGGCTTTTGTCGTACAGGTCGTAAAATCAATCCGTCCCCCTTGTTTCGCCCAAGCAAGACCGGCTCCAAAAATCCGTTCACTTCTATTGATATGTGTCGGTAAAAATTGTTCGATCGGTACATCCGACGTCCGGACGACTTCTTCGAGGAGATGTAACGCTTGTTTCCCGTCTCCAATATGGACGTTCATCGTTCCATTGACCCCTTTGACCATCCCGGCGATGCGCGCCTCAGCTGTGAGTCGCGTCAGCTCCTGAACAGTCGGTTGAGTCGAACGATGATCATTGATCGCAATCTCGCCGAGTCCGATGACTTCATTGATAAGGACGATATCACGACCAATCGTATCCGTAATCGAAACGGGCGGGACAGCGTAGCTGCCCGTTAACAGAAAAGGTCGAATTCCGTGTCGTGCAAACCCGCGGACGTGTGCCAGTAAATCAATCCCGGTCCGGGTCCAACCATCCGTGCCAAGTAATCCGACGACCGTCGTCACACCACCCGTCAAGAAATCACTAGCGACTAACGGAGCCGTCCGAGAAGCAAATCCGCCTTCCCCACCTCCGCCAATCGGATGAACATGACCATCGATCAATCCTGGAACGAGTCGCTTCCCCGTACCGTCAATCGTTTGTTCAAGCAAATCCTGATCGATATTATATGTCCCGATTCCTAGAATCGTTCCACCTCCGACAAGTACATCCGTCGGGATCTCGTTAACAAGTGCTTGTTTAATTAAAATCAAGCCTCTTCCCCCTCACTATAAACGATAAAAAGCGAGCATATCGCCCCGTGACGATACCTCGCTTTCAAGTTATTCTGCCTTTGTCCCTTGACCAAGACCAAGATCTTCGTTGACTGCATCAAGTGCGAAGACAACAAGTGACGTCACGACTGACATCGCTGTCGCAAATCCAAAGTTATACGTAACTGCATCGACCGCTGATACGATGAACACAGCTGTGTTCACGAGTAAGAACGACCAAAAGAATGTAACGAGAAAACGCATTCTTTCCCCTCCATTTCCATAGCTTACTTTTATTAGTCCTACGTCTCGTAGTATATCATTTTTTAAATCATCCGACAGCTTTAATCGGATTTTTTTAAGCGTTTTCCTTTTTGCTCAAAACAGTCACTTCCCTGTTTTCTACCGGTCCATATGCTAAAGTAATGAGGAAAGAATCTAAAGCGAAGTTGGTGAATGTATGAAACGTCATCTTATTGCCGTCGACCTCGACGGTACACTCTTAAAAGACGACAAGACAATCAGTCCTGCAAATATTACCGCACTGCACAAAGCGCGTGAAAATGGTCATGAAGTCGTCATCGCGACAGGTCGTCCGTTTCGCCACGCGAAACGCTACTATGAAGAACTTGGTTTAACGACACCAATCGTTAATTTCAACGGAGGTTTCGTTCATCATCCGAATGATCCCCACTTTCAAGTCAGTCATCATCCGATCCCACTAAAGACCGTCCAGCATATTCTCGAATCCGTTGCTGATACGAAAACACAAAACATCGTCTGTGAAGTGACCGATCATGTCTATTTCCAACGTGATCCGGTCGGGATTTACGAATTTTATACAGACCATGCCTTGTCCGTGACGACTGGTGATTTGCGGAGGCTGCTCCAACATGAACCGACCTCGCTGTTGATTCATGCCAAGGGTGAACACGTTAACGAAATCCGGTCAGAGCTGTCGCATGTTCATGCCGAGACCGTCTTGAACCGTCAGTGGATCAAGCCCGAGTATATGGTCGAAGTCATGCGTAAAGGAACGAGCAAAGCGATTGGTCTTGAGCAAATCGCACGACATCTCGGAATTGAACAGAAACAAATCGTTGCCTTTGGTGACGAAGAAAACGATTTAGAAATGATTGAGTATGCGGGGCACGGTGTTGCGATGGGCAATGCGATCGGACCACTCAAATTACTTGCGAACGGGACGACAAAACGAAATGAAGACGATGGCATCGCCTATTACTTGAAGCATGTCCTCGGACTCGCCTGATGATAAAAAAACGCATCTCCTTGACCGACAAATGTCGTTACTCAAGAAGATGCGTTTTTTGTTCTATCCTTTTCGGAAGTAACCAACGACTGAATCGGTTGGTACGACATTGATAAAGACGGTTTCATCCGCGTCACGGCAAATCCGTTCGATATCCCGCAGTTCATGTCGTTCGATGACCATCATCAGCGTCGATTTCTCGGCCCGTGAATACGTTCCGATCGACGGCATCTGTGTGATTCCACGAATGATATGTTGGTGCAGTGCCATCGTGATATCGTCGGCATGGTTCGTGATGATGAAGATTGTCAGGCGCTGATTGCTCGTATGAATCTCATCGACCACTTTCGACGTCACGTAGATAAAGACAATCGTATAGAGAGCTGTCGACCAACCGAACAATGCGCCGGCAAGGATTGCAATCAAAAAATTCAAAACGAATAAATAAAGACCGACACTTCGGTCCGAGAACCGGGCAAAAATCAAGGCGACGATATCGAAGCCACCGGTCGACGCACCAAATTTAATCGTGATCCCCGTTCCAATCGCAAGCAAGACACCACCAAACACTGCGTTTAATGTTTGGTCACCCGGAATGACAGCATATTGTGGAATCAAACCGATAAAGATCGTTGTCGCTAAAACAGAAATCAGCGTAATGATCGTAAAGCTACGACCGAGCATAATCCACGCTAATATAATCAATGGAATATTAAGGGCTAAAAACCAAACGTTCTCACCGAACGCAAATGCCGTGTCCTGTAAAACCTGAGTCAGGATTTGGGCAAGGCCCGTAAACCCTGTCGAATAAACGCCACTTGGAATCAAGAACCAGTTCATTGCGACCGCAATGACGAACCCACCAATCGAAGCGACCATTACCTTTAAAATATTTTCCTTCACAACTGCTGTCACACCTCGTTCTCCTCTCCTGCTTGAACTATCTTGGAACACTTTAGCACATAACAAATGACAGCGGATAGTCAAGAATGCGAAAGAAATTGATTTCTTTTTTTGGTAGCGCTCTCATGTGTCCGCGCGATGACTGAACGAAAACAACTCGAAAATCCGGACGATTTTCGAGATTCATCAAGAATTTCGAAAATCATCCGGATTTGTGTCAATCATATACACCTGATTCGTTCTAATTTTTAGACCGTCATTGAAGACGGAACCGTGACGCTACCTTCAGCTGGTACGTCAACGACTTGATTATGGAGTGTCAACGAGAATGCTTCACCTGCTGATTGCTCGATCGAGATTTCATTTTGTTTGACGTGAATATGGATATGATGACCGCGCCACTGCATCCGGAACGAATAACTCGTCCAGCCTTGCGGTAACATCGGATTGAAGGATAATACTCCTTCTTGAACACGGAGTCCGGCAAAACCATGCACGATCGACATCCATGATCCGACCATCGACGTGATGTGAAGACCATCTTCCGTATCATTGTTGTAGTTATCCAGATCGAGGCGTGCAGAACGTTGATACAATTCAACTGCCTTTTCTTCATATCCGACTTCAGCGGCAATGATGGAATAGATACAAGGTGAGAGCGACGATTCATGCACCGTACGTGGTTCATAGAAGTCGAAGTTCGCTTTCTTTTGCTCAATCGAGAAACGATCCGTCAAGAAGTAAAGGCCTTGCAAGACGTCTGCTTGTTTAATGAAGACGGACCGGAGGACACGATCCCACGACCAGTTTTGATTGAGTGGCAAGTGTTTCGGATCAAGATCAGCAACCATGATTTGTTCTTTATCCATGAAGCCGTCTTGTTGCATGAAAACTGCCGGCTCCGTCTCATCTTTTGGATAATACATTTTTTGATCGATGTCGGCCCACTGCGCAAGCTCTTCATCCGTCAATGTTAATTGATGCATCAACTCGGCGAGACGGTCCGGCTCGTTGTCCGCTAAATGACGATGGACGGTTTGCGCGTATTCAAGGCACCATGCTGCCATCAAGTTCGTATACCAGTTATTGTTGACGTTATTTTCATATTCATTCGGTCCTGTCACACCGAGGATCATGTAGACGTCTTTTTGCGGGACATAGTTGACACGGCTCGCCCAGTACCGCGCGATTTCGACAAGGACTTCAAACCCGTATTGTCCGAGATATGACGTATCCCCTGTGTAGTTCGTATAGTTATAAATCGCATGCGCAATCGCGCCGTTCCGGTGAATTTCTTCATGGGTGATTTCCCACTCGTTGTGACACTCTTCTCCGTTCATCGTGACCATCGGATAGAGTGCACCTTTCATACCGACGTTCTTGTCTGCATTCTCTTTTGCTTGCGGCAATTGATTATGACGGTATTTCAACAAGTTCCACGCGACGTCAGGTTTTGATGTCGCAAGGTAGAAGTTGAGACAATACGCTTCCGTATCCCAGTAGGTCGCGCCACCATATTTTTCGCCGGTGAATCCTTTTGGTCCGATGTTCAACCGGGAGTCTTCTCCTGTGTAGGTTTGGAACATGTGGAAGATGTTGAAGCGAATCCCTTGTTGCGCTTCGACGTCACCTTCGATTTTAACGTCTGCTTCTTCCCAGTGCTTCAACCAAGCGGCCTCATGCTGTGCGAGGACGGTATCGAATCCCAGTTCGAACGCTTCATTGACACGCTTCATTGCCTGCTCCAGTAAATGTTCGACTTCATAATCACGGTTTGTCACGAGCGCGACTACTTTCTCTACCGTCGCCGCTTCACCTGGTTCGACTTGTTTCGTAAAGCGGTTCGCCACGTATTGTGACGTGCCTTCAACGACTTCACAAAATGCGCCTTCAACATCTGTAATCATCGCCGCCGTTACGTGCCAATCGAGTTTTTTTGTTTTCGACGTGACATATCCGAAACGCTCTTCCGTCCCATGTTCGACCGGGAGCCAGAATTTTTCATCGTAGTTCGAGTCCTCGTTCTCGACATCCGCATCAAGATACGACTCGATGATGATTTCCGCTTCAAAGTTGATCGGTGTGACCGTATAACGGAGTGCTGCGATTTCTTTTGTCACGATTGAGAAGAATCGCGTCGATTCAATCTTCGTCTCTTCGACGCCATTCTTAAGTAACATCGTTCGTGTCAAAACACCATGTTGCATATCGAGTTCACGCTTAAAATCGACGACTTCCCACTCATTCAAATCGACATTCTTACCATTGATCGAAACACGGATACCCATGATATTGACTGCGTTCAATACTTTTGCGAAGTACTCGGGATAGCCATTTTTCCACCAGCCGACACGTGTTTTATCCGGATAATAGACACCTGCCACATACATTCCTTGGTGTGTATCGCCTGAGTAATCTTCCTCGAAATTACCACGCATCCCCATATGGCCATTCCCAATCGAAGTCATCGATTCGGCGAGACGGTTATCCTCAGGATGGAACCCCTGCTCTATAATTTTCCATTCATTCATATCAAATAATCGTTTCATCATCAGTCGCTCCTTTTATCATTGCCGATTTCGAACGTTTTCATCGTCATTTGTAAGCGTTTCAACGTTTCTGTACATTCTTTATTTTACACATAAAACAGCTTAATGCAATCGTTTGCACGAAAATAAATTTCTTTTTGTGAAACCGTTCCTAATAACTTACTTTCCACTTTAGTTTCTTTGTGTTTTTTTGTTCATAGCATAAAAAAAACTTCATCTCGAGCCCCGTTCCGGGCGAGATGAAGTCACTGGTTTTCATTCGTTTTTTGGACCCCCGCAAGACTGACGAACGACGAGGTAATGCGGGACGATGACACGTTTACCATACGGCGTCGCATCTTCATTGATTTGTTCAATCAAACAATTCGTCGCTTCAAATCCTAGACCAAAGATGTTGATTTCGACCGAGGTCAATGGCGGACTCGAAAACTCAGCGATGAACAGGTTATTGAAGCTGACGACCGCCATTTGGTCCGGGACACTAATCCCCATCTCATTCAACGTACTCATGACGCCGAGCGCCATCATATCATCACTGACGACGACGGCAGTCGGCGGATGATCGAGTGACATCAATCGTTTAACGGCGTCAGCCCCACCAGTCGTCATGAATGGTGCACTGACGATATAGTTATCCTCGACCGGAAGACCCTCTTCCATTAAAGCCGTTTTATACCCACCGACGCGTTCTTGCGTGACCGCTAAGTCTTGTGACCCGCCAACGAAGGCAATACATTCATGTCCGAGCTGATGCAAATACTTCGTCACTTCACGACCGGCAAGGTAATTATCCGTATCGACATACGTGACTTGCGATGAGTCACTGAACGGTTTCCCGACGACGACGAAGGGAAACTTCGATTCTTGAAGAAATTGTACGACTTTATCATCGGTTCTTGAATATAAAACGACAACTCCGTCGACGCGACGGCCCTGAACCATCGAGACGACGCCCTCATATACTTCTTCTTCCGACACGCCTGTCGTCATATAAAGCGAGTACCCATTTTGATGCGCTTTCGTACTGATTCCACGGATGACTTCTGAAAAGAATGGGTTTTGAAGTGTTTTCGTCGCTGCGCTCGGCATGACGAGACCAATTGCTTGCGTCGTCCGGTTCGCTAAACTCCGAGCATGGACGTTCGGATAATAACCGAGATCTTCCATTGCTTGTCGAACACGTTCTTTTGTTTTTTGACTGATTCGCGGACTATTCGCGATGACACGTGAGACCGTCGATGGTGCGACGTTCGCTTCCCTAGCGACGTCTTTAATTGTGACTTGCATCCCCTTCACCTCATCATTTCCCTACAAATGTATTTTATTGTTTTTCGTTCGAACGATTGACGCGTCTGCGATGGACCAAGAGAAGAATCAACGCAAGGATTGGGGCAATGGATCCAATCGCAACAAGTGACCACCAGTTCACTTGAGAATCTTCTAAGATATATCCATTCGCACTACTGCCATCCAATGTAATTTCATAGGCATCTCCATCTTGTCGGACGAGATCGGAAAATAATAATCCTCGCAGACGTTGATCATCACCGATTTCAGAAGCTTTAATCCGCATCGTCGTTTTCTTCTCTCCTAGATTGATTGCGTAAATCGCCGTCTGATTTTTTGATTCTCGAGCGTATACGGCCATATGATCCGTCTTTCCTAACAAGCGTTGCTTCCCTGTCGCGAACGCTGGGTAGTCTTGACGCATCTGATTCAACGTTTTTACATACTCCTGCATCTTTTCATTTTTATCAAACTCCATCATCATCCGGTTCCCCGGATCTTCACCACCCGGCATGGCGACTTCCGTTCCTTGATAGACGACCGGCATACCTGGAGCAGCATATAGGGCGAATAACGCGAGGCGTAATTGGCGTTCTTCATCTGAAGTTCCACCGATTTTCGCTTCTGTAATGAATCGTTTCAAATCATGATTATCAATGAATGTCGCGAGCGACATCGCTTTCGGATTAAATGTGATATCTCGATTATAAACTGAATCGAGTTCTTCCGCTGAACCATTTTTGCGGGCAAATTGATCTTTTATCCCGTAATAGAAAGGAAAGTTTGTCACGGAATCAAATCCAAGCTCTGAATAGGTCGCAATCTTTCGCGGATCACCATCGAATACCTCTCCGAGTAAAAATAAGTCCGGATGTTTTTCTTTGACGGCCGGAATGAATTCCTTCCAAAATGCCGGCGGAACATGACGGACCGTATCGAGACGATACCCATCGATTCCTGTCTCATCGACCCAGTAATTCGCGACGTCAACCAAATAATCGACGACTTCTGGATTTTCAGTATTGAAATCTGGCAAATCAAATAACCAGTTGTTTTCGACTTCGACTTGATTGTTCCAATTCATAATCGGTTGTTCTTCATGGAACCAATCCGGCTTTTCTTCGACAAGCGGATGATTTGGTCCGAGATGATTGACAACTAAATCAAGAACAACTTTGATGTCACGCTCGTGTGCTTCGTCGACCAATGTTTTAAATTCTTCTTTTGTTCCGAAATGGGGATCGATTTTATAATAATCCTCCGTCCAGTAACCATGATAGCCATTCGGTCGATTCTTAAAGACCGGTGTCAACCAGATTGACGTGAATCCTTCATCTTTTATGTAATCAAGGCGTTTCGTCACCCCTGCCAAATCACCACCATGATAAGCTTTCGGATCGTCCTTGTTCACATCGATATCATTACTCGTTTTCCCGTTCTCAAACCGGTCGATCATAATAAAATACATTCGTTCCTTTTCCCAATTTGCTGCTTCACTCGTCTGCGGAAAAAGTCCGAAAGACAAGAGAAGCGGCAAGAAGAGAAGCATCACGCCTCGTCTCATGCCGCTAATTCCTCCTTTATTACCCTTTCGTTCCACCTGCCGTCAATCCAGATACGAAGTAGCGCTGGAAGGCGAAGAACAGAAGGACGATTGGGACTGCAGATAAAACGGCACCTGCCGCAAACAACGTGAAGTTGTTATCAAATTGCTCAGAAACCATGTTGTATAATCCGACCGCAAGCGTCTGTTTCTCCGGCGAACGGAGAACAAGTGACGCCAGGATGAAATCATTGAACGGTGCCATGAAATTGAACAAAGCGATGACAGCAACCATTGGTTTAGCAAGCGGAAGGATGATTTGCCAGAAAATCCGAAGATGACCTGCCCCATCCATTCGTGCCGCTTCATCTAGCTCTTTTGGTATTGTATCAAAATATCCTTTGGCGAGATACGTATTCATCGGAATCGCTCCACCAGAGTATAAAAGAATCAACGCAAGATGTGTATCGAACAAATCGAGCATGTTGAGCAACACATAAATCGCGATGATCGCAACGAATTGCGGGACCATCTGCAAGACGAGGAACAAAATCAACGAATTTTTTCGTCCGACGAACCGGTAACGTGAAAAGATATAGCCCGTTAACGTGATCAATGCGACCGAGACGACCATCGTGATGACAGCAATCTTGATTGTATTGAGATACCACATGCCGTAATCCGTTTGTGTCGCATCGAACAGATCGAAGTAATGGATGAGTGTCGGATTACTCGGGAAGATGTCCGAAGTAATGCTTTTCCCCGGGTTGAGCGAAGTCCCGACAACCCAAAGCAGTGGATAGACAATAATAATCGAGGCGATCGTCAAAATGAGGTATGACAACGCCATATTGATTCGGTTTTGTTTTCTCATTAGATCATATCCTCATCTTTGAATGATTTTGAACGTTTAAACTGAATGACGGCAATCGTCATGATGAAGAACGACAGTACGAGTGTAATTGCTGCTGCGAAACCATACTGTGGATTCGAACCGAGCGATAGCTTATAGATCCAGGAGATTAAGATATCGGTTCCACCCGCAGATTGTCCCGGTACAGCCGGTCCACCATTGTTAAAGAGATAAATGATGTTGAAGTTATTGAAGTTAAACGTGTATTGCGTAATTAAGATTGGAGCTGTCGCGAATAAAATCATCGGTAACGTGATCAAACGGAATTTTTCACCTGAAGTCGCCCCGTCAATCGTCGCTGCTTCATATAGATCTTCCGGAATCGACTGTAAGATTCCTGTCGTGAGCGTCATGATGTACGGGAATCCGAGCCACCACTGAATCCCGATCAGTGCGAGACGTGTGTACGTCGGGTCAGTCATCCACTCGACACCACCGCCTATTCCGATCGCCGGGAGCAACGTCGTGTTAAAGACGCCAAATGTTTCATTGAACATTGAACGGAAAATCAAAATCGTGATAAAAGCCGGTACCGCCCACGATAAAATCAAAATTGAACGGAAGAAGCGTTTCCCTTTAAGACCTTTTTGGTTCAAGAGAACAGCCAGACCAATTCCGATTGCGATGACACCTGTCGTCGAAGCAACTGTCCAAACGAGCGTCCAACCTAACACACTGATGAACGTATCACGGAAAATATCGACCGTGAAAATGTTTAAGAAGTTTTGAATGCCAATCCAGTCGACGAGCTTGGCTGGTGGCGAGTTATTGAATTTATAGTTCGTAAAAGCAATCAAGAATGTAAAAATCAACGGTAAAACGACTGTGAAGACGAGTAGTACCAACGATGGAATCAGCATGGCATACGGGAACCCGTTATCACGGAAATTCCGTAGCTGCATCTTCAATGAAGGTACTTCTACATTTAAATCACGCAGTTTACCGATTCGATACGCATCGATAAAGTTCCAGACGTAAATGGCGATACCAAACACAAGTAAAATCAACGCGATGATTCCCTCGACCATTAAGAAAATCGAGTGATCTCCCCTTACGCCTGCTACCTCACCGAGTGTAATCAGACCCCAGATCGCACCGCGATCCCCTGGTCCATTCCCGGCTCCTTTAAAAAACAAATCAAAATTGACTAAAAAATATGACAGGACGACGATAAAGAATATCGCGCCTTTTAAAAATTGTTTATTATACAGTTGCCCTAAACCTGGGACGATTGAAATCAACGAAGCAATTTTGCGGTGATTCGTTTGTAGTTCCGGTGTCGGGTCCGTTTGTTTCGGTGTCGTAATGGCAGCCATCGTCTGTTCTCCTTTCCAAAGGTCATGTCTGACCTCAGGCTTCTCTTCCAACCATAAAGATGAGGGGGAATCAATGATCCCCCTCTCTTTAATTCTTTTTTAGTGATTCAATTGGGAAACGACGACTTATTGATTGTTCGCTTCGATTTGTTGCTTGATTTGTTTGACAGCGTCATCTGCTGATTTTTGAGCATCTTGCTTGTCTGTTGCAACAAGTTGAAGTGCTGCTGCCATTGGTTCCCAAACTTGTCCCATCTCGGCGATGTTCGGCATTGGCACACCGTCTTTAGACTGAGCGAAGACTGCAGCTGCAACTTCGTTATCTTTAATCGATGCATCTTCTTGGAGTGAAGTGACTGGTGGAATCTCGTTGTATTTCTCAAACATCGCTTTCGCGTTTTCTTCACCTGTTAATGTAGCAAGGAATTTCTCAGCCCATTCCGGATTTTTAGAATATGCAGAAACCGCATACGTTTTAACTCCTACGAATGTTTTGATTGCTTCACCGTTTGGAAGCTTCGGAAGCGCCGATGCTCCTAAATTGATGCCTTTTTCTTTATAGCTTGAGACTGCCCATGGTCCGTTCATGACAGCGACTGCTTTCTTGTCACCGAACAATTGATCCATTGCTTGACCGCCGCCACCGCCGATCAACCCTTTCGGGAAGAGACCTTCTTTGTACCATTTGCCGATGTAGTCCATTCCTTCGACAGCACCAGCATTGTTCAAGCCGATGTCTGCAGGATCAAGTTTTCCACCGTTATCTTTAAAGACATATCCACCGTACCCAGCAATCGGACCGTGTGCGAAGTAGAAGTTATCCCAAAGTGCGAGGAAACCATACTTGCCGTCTTTTTTCTGTTCCGTTGATAATTTATAGAGATCATCCATTGAAGCTGGTGCTTCTTTTAACTCATCCTTGTTGAAAAGGAGAATCGGTGTTTCAACAGCTTTTGGATAGCCGTACACTTTACCATCAAATGTGACAGCAGATTTTGCTGTATCGATGAATGGCTCAAGTGCTTTTTCACCATCTTTAAGTTCAGTGATCAACCCTTGGTCAACGACTGTCCCAATCTGGTCGTGCGGAAGAAGAATGATATCAGGTCCTTTATCAGCAGGTCCGTCAAGTGCAACTTTTTTCTGTTGATCTGTCATTTTGACTTCTTTAACTTCAACTTTTACGCCTTCTTTTTCTTCAAACGCTTTTGCCGCTGCTTTTGTTGTTTCGGCTTTTTCAGTATCTTCCCAAATAACGATTTTATCTGGTTTGCCACCATCGCCTGATGTATTCGATGAAGAGTCTGAATCTGTTCCGCCACCACATGCTGCGAGAGCACCGATTGCCATTACCGATACTGAAAGACCTGCTACAAGTTTTTTCATTTCCATGATTGAAAATTCCTCCCCAAGTTAACGTACGAATGATAAGTTCTAATGCACAACGTTTGCATAAAGGCACAACCATTTTCTCATGATAACAACTGAGTAGTTGTAAGCGTTTTATGAAAACGTTTGCATCACCTTTACATTTTTATTATACAATCTAATTCCCTTTTGACAAGTCCTTTTTATTAATTATTTTCCTACATTTTAAAAACATTCTAAAAAAGTATTTAATCGAATAAACTTTCCGAAAATTTTTATTCTCCAAAAAAGAAAACGTTTACATTTAATTTAATTGCGCACTTTAATGCAATCGATTGCATTAAATCATAAAATTATCTTTTGGAATTCTCGTTTTCACCAATTCTAATTGACTTTAAGAAAGCGCTTTACTATTCTTAGTTCGAGGACCATTATATTAGAGTGCAATCGATTGCACTAGAGGAGTGACCATTATGCTCAAAGAAGCCGTATTCCATCGCGCCATGTCTCCGTTCGTCTATAAGTACGACGAAAACTCGATTCATATCCGTCTCCAAACTAAAAAAAATGATGTTGGGCATGTCGAACTGATTTGGGGAGACCCGTATGATTGGCATACTGAAAATCCCGATGATGCGGACTGGAACTTCGATCCATCAAAAACAAATCATTGGAACACATTCGAAACACCAATGAAAAGAAGTGGTTCAGACGAATTATATGATTACTGGTTTATTGATGTCATTCCCCCATTCCGTCGTCTTCGCTATGGTTTCCGGTTACACGATGGGCAAACAACACAAGTTTTCACAGAACGTGGTTGGTTCAATGAAAAACCACTTGATGATACCGGTTACTACTTCTGTGTACCTTACTTAAATAAAATCGATGTCTTCACGTCACCCGATTGGGTCAAAGATACGGTCTGGTACCAAATTTTCCCTGATCGTTTTGCGAATGGTGATCCCTCGAACGACCCTACCGGTACATTGCCTTGGAATAGTACAGAACCGACGACAACGAATCTGTTCGGTGGGGATTTCCAAGGGGTGATTGATCACATCGACTACTTGGTTGAGCTTGGTATTACGGGCATTTATTTCTGTCCTATCTTTAAAGCGAAATCAAATCATAAATACGATACAATCGACTATCTCGAAATCGACCCACAATTCGGAACAAAAGAAAAATTTAAAGAAATGGTCGACCTTCTACATGAAAATGGCATTCGTATCATGCTCGACGCCGTCTTCAATCATGCCGGGTTCCACCACGAAGCCTTCGCTGATATCCGTGAACACGGTAGCAATTCGTCTTACCGTGATTGGTTCCACCTCCGCGACTTCCCACTCGTCACGGAACCGATGCCGAACTATGATACGTTCGCCTTTGTGCCTGAGATGCCGAAATTCAATACAGAAAATGCTGAAGTAAAAGCATACCTTCTTCACGTCGCCCGCTACTGGGTCGAGGAATTCGGAATCGACGGTTGGCGATTAGATGTCGCGAATGAAGTCGACCACGCTTTTTGGCGTGATTTCCGTCGGGTCGTCAAAGAAGCAAATCCTGAAACGTATATACTTGGAGAAATTTGGCATGATTCGCAAGAGTGGTTACTCGGTGATCAATTTGATGCCGTCATGAACTATCCGTTTACGAACGCAGCGTTAAACTTCTTTGCCCTTGATAAAACGAAGGCGACGGCGTATGCCAATGAAATGTCACACGTTCTCTTCTCGAATACGATGAACGTCAACGAAGTGACATTTAACTTAATCGGCTCACATGATACACCGCGCGCCTTGACGCGTGCCGGCCATGACAAAAATAAGATGCGTCTCCTCTTACTATCGATGTTGACGTTTTCCGGTAGTCCCGTCATCTATTATGGCGATGAAATCGGACTCGATGGGGATCAAGATCCGGGTTGCCGTAAATGTATGCCATGGGACGAAGAAGAACAGGACTTAAACCTTTTGATGTATACAAAACATTTACTTCAACTGCGGCAACAGCATAAGACTCTTGCGAATAACGGACACATTTCATTCGTTCATGCGGATGACGAGACGAATTCGATCGTCATGCGTCGAACGAGCGAAGATGGAACTTACTACATCTACTTCAACAACTCGAATCAGCAAGTAACACTTCCCGCACCAGCGGCAGGACAAGGCATGGATTTGTTCTCGAATTCACCACTTCCTTCTTTAGAAGTAACACTTCCACCTTATACAGGAACAATCGTCCAAGTCCTTTAATCAATACGGTATCTGTCTCGTTTCGAGATGGATGCCGTATTTTGACGTGTCGACAAAATAATATTGGACTCGTCCTTTTCGTTACTTTTCTCGGACAAAGCGCAAGCTGTTGCTTCTTAATCCCATTCTTACCTGTTTCTAGCTATGCGGGGACAAGTACTGTCACGGGCAAGTACAGGAAGGAAGAAACAAAATCAGCGAGTTTTCCCTCCTACTTCATTTTCTGTCCCTTGAAGCTCATCTAATAGTTATTTTGATGCTTTTCTAGGGTAAAGGAAAACATAAAAGGAGGACGTGCTCGCTATGGAATTATTTTTTTATGCCGGTCTTATTCTCATCGGCTTATTTGCAATCAGTTATTTGAGTGAACGTTTCCACCTTCCGAGTATCCTCGCTTTCATTTTAATCGGGATTGCCATCGGGCTTTATTACGATGCACCTGAAGAATTGAAGTTAGGCGGTGAAGCGGGAATCATCGTTCTATTTTTTTTGCTGGGACTTAAATTTTCAATTGCTGACTTGCTCAGTCAACTACGCCTTGTCTGGAAAGCCGGATTAATTGATGTTGCGTTATCTTTTGGTGGAACATTCCTCCTGACGCTTGCGTTTGGCTTTTCCATTCCTGAAGCCTTTTTAATCGGCTGCGTTTTATATGCGACGAGTTCTTCGATTTCTGCCCGTTTGCTCGATCGTGAGCCAGACAAACACAAGGACGTTAATCGCTTTGTCTTATCGTTACTTATTTTTGAAGATTTGATTGCCCCGCTTCTCTTGACGACGGCACCGTTTATACTTGGTACAGAACCTTTTACATTTGCCAAAGTAGGGTCCATTTTCGCGGGTTTTCTCTTTCTGTTCAGTGCTTTAATCTTACTAACCGTCTTTATTCGCAGAAAAGAACGAATCATTGGTTCCTTGTACCGGCATCCTGACGCCGGAATTGGAATCATCGGCTTGATTTTAACTTTTTCAGGTGTCGGTATCATGTTCGGTTTATCAGAAGTACTCGGTGCTTTCATCGTCGGGATTTTGTTGACTGAACTAAAGGAAACACGCTACTTGAAGCGGCTCGTCACACCTTTTCAAGATTTACTGCTCCCTCTCTTTTTCATTGCATTCGGGATGTCGTTTGAATTGACGGAAGGACTGCCTTTAAACTGGTTCTTTTTGGCACTCGTCATCTGGGGGCTGTTATCTAAATTTTTGGTCGGATTCTTCGGTGGTCGTTCATTCGGGCTGTCAAACTACCATGCCATCGAATCCGGTTTTTGCTTAGGACCACGCGGAGAATTTTCAATTCTTTTTATTACACTCGCTAGCGGCGCCTTCATCACGCTGACGGGGTTATATATTTTCGTCTCCGCTTTTCTAGGAATTTTACTATTTCGTCTCTCGAGTAGGTTAACCGATCAAACACATGCTACGGCCCAAAAAATCAAACAAAAAATGCGCTAAAACAAGCAGGACCATTTCCGATTACAACGGAAGTGGTCCTGCTTGTTTCACTGATATTAAAATAAGTCGTTTTAACGTCCGGTAAAAACAGGCGGTTTTTTTTCAAGAAATGCTTGAACCGCACGTTGATGGTCTTCCGTTTTACCGGCACGTGATTGGTAGATAATTTCCTGTGCCAACATATCATCGAGCGTCGACTCAAAACTTGCTGATTGAAGTTGTTTAATATACGCAATTACTTTTGTCGGTCGCGCTGCGAGCTGCTGAGCAAAATCCATTACTTCCTCTTCAAACCGGTCAGCTGCGACCGCTTTTGTCACGAGTTGAAACTCGACTGCTTGCTTCCCTGTTATCGTATCACCAAGCAGCGCTAATTCGAGTGCTTTCGCCGAACCGATTAAACGCGGTAAGAAGTATGGTGCTCCAGCATCCGGGACGAGACCGATGTTAATGAAGCCGAGTGACAATTTTGCATCTTCCTGAACAATCCGGAAGTCACATGCGAGTGTCAACGACAGTCCTGCTCCTGCTGCCACACCATTGATTGCTGCGATGATCGGCTTTTTCGATCCGGCTAATGCACGGACAACGGGATGATAATAGCTTTTCAAATAATCGCCATGGTCCATTCCTGGTGAGACCGTCTTTAAATCTTGACCGGCACAAAAGCCGCGTCCTTTTCCAGTCAATACGATGACGCGGACTGCTTCATCTTGATTGGCTTCCTCGATTGAATCTGCTAATTCATTTAAAAGTGTTGATGTTAAGGCATTTAATCGTTCCGGACGAGCTAACGTCACCGTTGCTACGCTCGATGCTACCGTGTACTCTACTTCAGAATTCATCACATTCCCCTACCTTTCAAAAGTGAACAACGATTCATTATGATGTATTCGTGATGTTTTATGAAAATCCTTTTAAATCCCCGTTTTTTTTATGAAAGCTTTGTTTTTCACTTTCATTATGAAAATTGAAGGCGTATAGTTTCCAAAAGATACAGTAAGACAAAATGTTTTAAGGACTTAAAAGGGGAATTTAATTTTATGAAAACTGTAAAACAACCAACATTATTCCAAATCACTTGGCCATTATTCATCGAAATCGCGTTGCATATGAGTTTAGGGATCATCGCGACATTAATCTTAAGTTACTACTCTGACAGTGCAGCAGCCGCTGTCGGTGTCTCGAACCAGGTTTTGAACATCTTCATCATTTTATTTAATATCACATCCGTCGGAGCGACAATCATCATCGGTCAGTACCTGGGTGCAAAACGTGTCCAAGATGCACGTCAAACCGCCCGCTCTGCCTTCTCGATTAATCTTTACATCGGATTAATCATATCTGTACTCGTCGCCCTAACCGGGAAACAATTATTAGGCTTCTTCTCATTAGAAGGACAAACATTAGTTTACGGCGAAACATTCATAAAGATTGTTGGCTTATTCCTATTTTTAGAAGCCATCTCGTTAACACTCGGAGCAATCCTCCGGAGTCATGGTTTCACAAAAAATGCAATGTACGTCACTCTTTTAATGAACTTCGTCAGTGCCTTCGGTAACGTCATCGCCGTACTCGGTCTGTTCGGTATTCCGGTACTCGGCGTCGCAGGTGTCGCGTGGTCGATCGTCATCGCACGTGCTTTCGCCGTCACACTGTTATTCTTTGTCGTTTACCGTAAATTATCACTACGTTTTCGTTTAAAAGATTTAATTCAAATCAACCGTCAAGACATTAAGAGCATCATGAACATCGGAATTCCATCAGCCGGAGAAGGAATTTCTTATCAGTTTTCACAGCTCATCATCACTGGTTTCATCGCAACAATTGGTGAAGCTGCCTTGTCTGCACGCGTTTACGTCTCAAACATCACAATGCTCTGCTTCTTGTTCAGTCTCGCAATTGCCCAAGGAACACAATTGTTAGTCGCCCGCCAAGTTGGAGCACACCAATTTGAACAGGCACATGCACGTGGCATCAAGACATTAAAAATCGCTGTCTTCGCAAGTTTCGTATCAGCCGTCGCAATCGCAGCGTTCGGGACATCCATCATGTCACTCTTTACATCGAGCCCTGAAATCATTGCCATCGGTATTCCGTTGCTTTGGGCAAGTGTCATCCTCGAACCAGGACGCGCGCTGAATATCGTCTTGATGGGAACGTTGAAATCAGCAGGAGACGTCCGCTTCCCGGTCACAATCGGTGTCCTATCGATGTGGGGAATCGCTGTCGTTGTCAGTTATGTACTCGGACTTCAGTTCGGTCTCGGACTTCTCGGTATCTGGATTGCCTTCTCAGCCGACGAATGGTTCCGTGGTATCTTCGCACTGAAACGTTGGAACGGTCGTAAGTGGGTTCAATATTCCCTCACTAAAGGAGAATCTCATGAGCAAAACGAACGCAGAAAGGCTACTGAAGCAGTCTAACGTTTCCTTTGAATCTATTTCTTATCCGGTCGACTTGAGCGATTTGTCCGCTCAAGCCGTCTCTGAAAAAATTAAATTCCCGCTTTCATCGGTTTTTAAAACATTAGTTTTAGAGGACGATCAAAAAAACTACTTGTTCTCTGTCATCTCTGGCGAAGAAGAGGTTAACTTGAAGGCGGTCGCTCGGGCATCTGGTGCGAAGAAAATGTCATTGGTTCCAATGAAGGCACTAGAAAGTCTGACAGGATACGTCCGTGGCGGTGTTTCTCCAATCGGAGCTAAAAAAGCTTTTCCCGTCTTCCTGTCCGACCGTGCCATCGGTCAACCGTTCATCATCATCTCAGCTGGTAAACGGGGACAGCAAATCAAATTGTCTCCGGATGATTTATTGGAATTTACTAGTGGGATTCTCTATCGAAACCGCTGATACGAAAAGCTAGATATGATATGATGAGTAGTATCGAAGAAGTGGCAGGAGGAATCATTTTGTGGAAAGAACGTGTTCGTAACTCAATCCCGAATCTCTTTACATTCGGGAATTTATATTGTGGTTTTCTCGCAATCGTCATGGCAGCGCGGGGAGATTTTCAAAATGCCACATTGTTGATTGTCATCGCCATGATGTTGGATAGTTTAGATGGTCGGATTGCACGGATGCTCGGTGTCGCTGGCGATTTTGGGAAAGAACTTGATTCGCTCGCCGATGTCGTCACATTCGGTGTCGCCCCCGCAATGATGGCATATTACACTTATTTTTACGACTTTGGTGAAATCGGCTTACTCGTTGCCGCTTTGTTCCCTTTATTCGGAGCATTTCGCTTGGCACGATTCAACCTTTCAGCAACAAATGTCGCGTCCACCTACTTCTCAGGTGTACCGATTACAGCAGCAGGTGGGATTTTAGCTGTCGTCACGCTGTTTAGTGGACGAATGAATGATTTAATGGTTCCGCTCGCCTTTACGGGACTTGCCTTCTTGATGGTCAGTCGCGTCAAGATTCCGAGTTTCAAAGATATTCCAGTGCCGCGCCATACATTCGTCATCACGTTCACGTTACTCTATGTCACGTATGTCATGATTGCCCGGAGTAACGAATGGTCGACGTTTTGGTTTATTGCCGTCCCCCTTTATATTGCCTTTTTACTCTTTTCATTCGTCAAACGAAAAAAACAAAAGCAACATTAAACGCTTTACTGCTGAACAGACCGTCTTTTGACGGTCTGTTCAGACTGTAGACAAAGTGCTATCAGGAGAAAAAGCGTCTTTATTCGTTGCTTTCCTCGGGCGAGGCGCAAGCCGTTGCTCCTTGGTCCTTACGGACAACGAGCAGGGTCTTGCCTGCCTCTGCAAGTGCGTTAAAAACGCACTTTTCCCGTAGGAGTCAACGAAACATGACGCTTTTTAGGTAATACCGTGACGGAAAGCCGTGCATAGAGACGGTTTAGAGCGCGATTCGTCTCGAATCGCTTAGAACCGCGAAAAGCAATCGGTCGCGACCCTGCAGCTTTGCTGTAGCGGCGCGGAAGATTGCCGCTTTGAAGACGAGGCGAGACAGGGAAGCGCGAACGGATTGCATCTCGATACCATATGTTTACGCTTTTTAATAGTTTGTCTACACGCTGAACAGACCGTCTTTTGACAGTCTGTTTTTTTGATCTGCCCCTCCATGCTCGCTCGAGTCAGATGGATATGGGTATACTAGTGACATCATGCTAATGAATGGAGGTTTACATACGTCATGGCCATATTTCAGCGCCGCCTTTGGTTATTCTTTACAGTTTGGTTCGTCATCGGGCTCATTTTAGTCGGATTTTCATTATTACCCCCTTGGCTCGAATGGGCAAATGCCGTTTTTTTGTTCGCTTCTGGTCTGTATGCCGCTTGTTACTTATGGGATGTCTTACCGAAAGGACGCTTCATTATTCCTTTTATTTTCTTTGGGTCCATTTTAATCGAATCAATTGGTGTCCACACCGGATGGCCATTCGGGGCCTATCGGTATGAATCGGACTTCGGTGTTCAGTTACTCGGTGTTCCAATCACGATCGGTGCAGCTTGGTTGTCCGTTATGGGGGCAAGTCTTGCATTCTCGAAGCGTTTTCCGTTTCGTTACAACACCCTGATCCTTGTCCCCTTGTTTGCTGTTTGGCTCGACTTGGCCATTGATCCGGTCTCAGCGAACGTCAAATCGTATTGGCTTTGGCAAGATGGGGGTCTGTACTATGATATCCCAACACAAAACTTTATCGGTTGGTACGGAACAGCACTTGTCTTCGCTCTTTTGATGGCACGATTTGAACAAAAGCCAACGTTCACCGAGCTCGAACGAAACAATCAGTACTTATTTTTGATGCTTCATGGTTTATTTGGACTGACTGCTGGTGTCGCAGGCCTTTATGGTGTGACGATAATCAGTAGCCTAGCATTGCTTGTTTACTGGCTGACGAAAGGAGGAGCACTACATGCAAAAGGCGCAAAAAAACAAATTAGCTGAACAAGCCTTTCATCTGTACTTGAAAGAGCGGCTCATCCGCAAACAGTTCCATCGAATATTGTATCGCCCTGATGATTTACCGGTACCTGGTTTGATGCTTGCAACACATGGTTCGTGGTGGGACGGGATGATCTTATTTCATCTCGATCAATCCGTACTCCATCAAAACCCGTACGTCATGATTGATGAACATGGCTTAAAGCGCTTCCCTTTCTTTTCACGACTCGGTGCCTTTTCCATCAACCGGGACTCCTTAAAGGATGTAAAGATGAGCCTCAACTACGCAAAGGAACGTTTGCAGGAAGGCAGTAGTGTTTGGATGTTCCCGCAAGGCGAAGAACGCCATCAAGAAGAACGACCGCTTCAACTCGCGAGCGGCGCGACTTATCTTGCTAAAGCAGCCCGGTCTGTCTCCATTTTTTCATTTTATTATTCGTTCAGTCATGAACAACAACCGGATGTCTACATCCGAACACGCCAAATCGAAATACCACCTGGTCGTACTTCAAACCAGACTGAATTTCTAACAGCAGCAATGACTCGCTTATATGATGATGTCCGGCTTGATGCGATGTCAGAGAATGTCGAGGCTTATCAAGTGTTGACGCAGCGAACAGACCCGCTTCCTGTTAAAACGGAGCGTTGGCTAAAGGCGGTTCGACGATGAGCATGACTTTATTCATATTCTCGCTCCTTGTCTGCCTCTATACGTTCATTAACTTGATGTTTCTCCCTAAACTCGCTGCACCCGTTTCTCCACCGAGTCTCGCAATTTGTATCCCTTTGCGGAACGAGGAACGAAATGTCGTGAAGTTGCTTGATTCGCTCAAACGCGCACTCGGACCGAATATGCATGTCTATCTTTATGAAGATCGCTCAACGGATGAGACACGTAACCTACTGTTGCAACAGACACATCAGGATGACCGCTTTACAATCATTGACGGAATCGAACTCCCCTCAGATTGGGCGGGAAAGGTTCATGCTTGCCATCAACTATCACTTGTCGCAAAGGAAGACTATCTGTTATTTCTTGACGCAGACATTACATTGATGCCGGATACGATTCCTCGACTATATGCGACGATGCGACAGGAAAAAGCTAGCTTTTTATCTGGTTTTCCGTCATTTCCTGTACCGACGTTTTTAGGCAAGTGTTTGATTCCGATGCAACATGTCTTAATTTCGCAACATCTCCCGCTTGCTTTTCGCAAGGTAAAGCACCCTGCTTTTGCCGCTGCGAACGGGATGGTCGTACTCGTTGAACGTGCATCTTATTTACACGTCGGGGGACATCAAGCGATTCAAACGGCACTCGTCGATGATTTAGAGCTCTGTCGGACGTTTAAGCAACACGGTCATACGACGACACTCGTTCATGTCGCCCCTTATGTCAGTTGTGACATGTATGCTACGAACGATGAAGTATGGCAGGGATTTCTCAAAAATGTCTTTCGGGGAATGAACGACTCCTACTTCGTCGGCAGTTACTTCCTGTTGTTCTATCTCGTACAGTTTTCTTTACTACCAGCTGCCCTCCTCTTTCCGTCTTGGGAGACGATTGGTGGACTTGCTCTCTTGTTGCTCGCACGATACAGGATTGATCGGATGGCGCGGATTCGCCATGTTTGGTTGTTGCACCCGTTCGCAACCGGTCTTTATGTCCTCTTACTTGCAACGGCGATGATTCGAAGAGCTCGGAAACGGGAAATCACTTGGAAAGGTCGGGCCTATTCTTAAGGAGGAATTGTTCATTATGAAACATGTCGCTATCATCGGAGCCGGTTTAGGTGGTTTAAGTGCCGCTATTTCACTCGCTTCAAAAGGATTTAAAGTTACTGTCGTTGAACGAAATGATCATATTGGTGGAAAATTGATGCCGCTGATCACGGAAGGACACCGGTTTGATTTCGGTCCAAATACCATCACGATGCCTGAAGTCTTTCAATCTGTCATCCGGGAGTCGGGAGCAGATCCCGATGATTACTTCCAGTTCGAAAAATTAGCACGCCATACCGCCAATCACTTTCCTGACGGGCGGACCTTAACTTTTACGCATGGCCGAGAAGCAATGCGGACGGAAATCGATCGTTTTACGAACGGACAATTAGCAAAAAATGATATCACAGGCTATCAAGAAGAGGCCGCCGAATTATTCCGAATCGCTAAACAGCAATTTTTTATCAATATCGATTCATATTTCAATTTCTCTTTACTACGAGATATGGTCAAAGTTCACCCGTTCAAAACGATCCATTCGCTGCACAAGAGCTATTTCAAGGATCCTCAACTGATTCAGGCACTCGATCGTTACGCGACGTATATTGGTAGTAGTCCTTTTCAGGCGCCCGCGACATTTGCTTTAATCGCTCATCTCGAACTGAATGACGGCGTCTACTTTACTCGTGGCGGAAATACGGCAATCGCAGAAGGGTTCGCACGCCGGGCGCAAGAGATGGGCGTCGTTTTCCGCTTAGGCGAGGAAGTCACACAAATCGAAGTTACGGATGGACTTGCGACAGAAATCGAACTGAACCATGTCGATTACTTACCTGTCGACTTCGTCGTGATGAATGGTGATCTATTGACGCAATACCCGCGTCTCGTTTCGGAAACGATTCGACCCGATTTTAAAAACCCGACACCCAGTCAAATGGAACCTTCGATTTCGGCCTATGTTCGTTGTATCGGGCTCACGCGACGAATTGAAGGGCTTGCCCATCATAACGTCTTCTTCTCATCGGATTATGAAGCAGAATTTCGTGCCCTTTTTAAAGAACACCGTTACGCGGAAGAACCGACCATCTACATTTCGAATTCTTCCGTTACGGCACCTGAGATGGGCGAAGCTGGGGACAACCTCTTTATACTTGTCAACGCACCCGCGACGAATGAAGGCAACGTCATCGACTTCGACACGTATGATCACTTGATTAATCAACGGCTAAAACAGTTCGGAATCGATATCGAATCGGACGTCGTCTTCGAACAACGCATCACACCGACCGATATCGAACAAAAATTTTCTGCGTATCACGGGTCTCTTTATGGACTATCTTCGAATGGTACACGCAATGCGTTCATGCGCCCAAGCAACCGTTCAAAAAATGTTCACAATTTGTTTTTCGCGGGAGGATCGACCCATCCTGGTGGCGGTAGTCCAATGGTGACGCTTTCAGGAAAACTGGCAAGTGAACGAATCGTGTCAAGTGCTGCCCAATCCCTGTGAACGTTATGTGAATTGCAAATCGATTACTTGTACGGACAACTAAGATTTGATAAGATTACTTCGAGTTCAAGAGGTAGTGATTGACCCCACATCCTCAATCAAGCGCAAGGTGACTTCCCCGAGTCAAGAGCGTTTAAGAACTTAACACACTTGCAGCGGTTATTTGATTCATCGTTTAAGACCCACTTAAACGAAGTAGTTCTACGTTTGAACTGTCAGCATGATTTACGACGTTCCCCCTTAGATCGTCTCATCCTGATTGGTTCACAGGCAGCTCGTTGAAATACAGTTCATCCCCGTGAATTGTTGACCTGCCTTGTTAGCAACTGCTCAACTGTTTCAAAAATCGCTCAGAAACGTCTTAGACTCCCCGGTCTAGACGAAACATAAAAAAAGACCTTGGTCCCCGCCAAGGTCTTTTTTTTATGAACTTTTAAATCGTTGCGAGTAACTTCATCTTTTGCCAGCGGCTCACGTACGCCCGCTTCGTAAAAACATCATATTGGTTATCGCGTGCCGCATCCAAAATACCACGATAAAGCAATGCTGCCACTTTTAAGGCCCGTCGACTTTCTTTTGGATAACGCTCGAACGAAGGACTTGCTGCATCATAGAGATGCTCTGCGCGTAGAGCTAATGCCTCCCAAAGACCTACGAAGTCCCCAGACGGTGTTCCTGCGAGCAAAGAATGTGGCGTGACGTCGTATTCATCCATCCATTCTTTCGGCAAATAGATTCGGCCACGCTTTGCATCTTCACCGACGTCCCGTAAAATATTCGTTAATTGCATCGCGATGCCTAACTCAATCGCAGATTGACGGAGTTCTGGTTGACCCGGTGCTAAAATCGGCAGCAGCATCAAGCCGACCGTACTCGCAACATAATAACTGTATTGTTCTGTTTCTTCGAGTGACTGATATCGATTTTTTTCGATGTCCCAACGCATTCCTTCCGCCAGCTCCAGGAAAGGCGTCTCATCCATTTCATACCGTTCAAAGACATCCGTCAATGCAATCCAAAGCGGCTTTTTTATAGGGTATCCTGAACGGAACAAACGAAATTCTTCTAAAAAGGCTTCCAAACTTTTTTTAGGTGTGTCGGATTCATCAACGGCATCATCTAAAAAACGACAGAATGTATAAATGGCATAAACGGCTAATCGATCTTGTTTTGGTAATAACGAAAATGCTTTATAAAAGGTTTTTGATCCGTTCTGAATCGTTTCTTCACACGTTGCGTATGCCTGCGTCACTGTATTCATTTTTCCACCTCATCTCTTGTTCCATACGATTGACAAGTAATGTCGCTCCCATCATGACGATCGGAACGCCTCCACATGGATGGACGGATGCACCTACTGCATATAATCGTTCAATATCAGGATAAGGACGCGCCTGCGTTTTCAAGGCTGCTGATTGGCGAATCGTCGGTGCGATACCAAAGCTTCCGCCTTCATACAATCCAAACTCTTTTGCGTCTTGCGGTGTTCGGATTTGCATCTCTTCGATTTGATTACGGAATCCTGGATGATGATTCTCAATTTTCGTTAAGATGGTTTCAATAAAACCGTGTTGCTCGAACTTCTCCCGATTAAAATTCCGCGGAGAAGGAACTAACGCATAGACGACACTATCCTCACGATCCGTTAGCGAATCGTCAACCTTGCTCGGATTAAACAAATAGACAGCCGGATGTTCTGGTAGTTCATCTTGATGGAAAATCGAGTTCATCAACGGTTCTAGGTCATTCGGCATCAAAAAACGATGAACCGGCAGATTGACTTTTCCTCGCATTTTAAAATACAAGAGTAACGTTCCGCCAGAAGGCGTATAGGCTTTCGGTTTTTTCCCTTCGACAAGGTATTCCATCAATGGAAACTCACCGTTTAAAACAACGTTATCATAATGATATTCTGCATCACCCACTACGATACCTGTCGCTTGCCCGTCCTGAATCGTGACACGTTCGACGGACTGATTGAATTCAAAACGAACACCGCGTTCAACCAATACTTCATACATGCGTTCAGCTAAAGAGAAATAGCCGCCCTTAACGTACCAGACACCTTCTGCTTGCTCACGATATGGAATCAAACCGTAAATCGAGGGAGTTGTGTAAGGATTCCCACCAATGTAAAACGTCGGAAAACTGTAGGCCATTCGCAAGTATTTATTTTTAAAATAGCGCTTCAAATGATCATGCGCTGTCTCAAGTGCATGCATCTTTACTAATGGTTTCAACATGCCTGGCTGTAACAATTCAGATTTACGGAAATAACTCCGCTCTAAAAATTTCGAGACGCTGATGTCATAATCCTTTGATTTTTGATGCATAAATTCAGAAAAGCCACGGCCTTCTCCAAATTGTCGCTCAATCGCAACTGCCTGATCGACGACATCACCTAATTTCGTCACGACCGTCCCATCATCAAAATGTAAATCGTACAGGGGATCGATTCGTAACAATTCGACTCCATCGAGTCCTGCTTCTGCTAACTGTTCCTGTAATTTTCCAGGCATCAAGACAATTGTCGGCCCTTGATCAATCCGACCGCCTGACTCAAAGTCGACAGAAGCGAGTCGACCACCGACCCGCCCTTCCTTTTCGTAGATTGTAATATCAATCTCTGGATAGCGTTTCGTCAATAAGAGCGCCGCATGCAGTGTCCCGACGCCCGCGCCTACAAATCCAATCTTCATTTCGTCACACCTACTTCACCAGTCAACAAATCGGCAGTGATACGAGCGGACTCAAAAATCGTCGGAAGGCCACTACCTGGGTGTGTCCCGCCTCCAACTAGATAGACATGATCTAATTCTTCAAACCGATTGTGTGGTCTAAAATACATCATCTGCGTCAATTGATGTCCTAAGTTGAACGTCGCTCCTTGATGGACCCCCATCGCTTCCCAATCGTCAGGCGTGAACATTTCTTCGACTTCAATTCCCCCTTCCACACCTTTATATGGAGAACGTTCTTCTAGTGCATCGAGGACTTTCCGGCGTAACTTCGGTCCTTCAACTGCCCAATCAAGATCTGAATAATTATTCGGGACTGGGACGAGCACATATAGAGATGACTTGCCTTCAGGAGCAAGCGTTGTGTCAATGATTGAAGGATTTTGAACATAAAACGAAAAGTCTTCTGATAATTCAAGAGTCTGCGTCATCTCACGGACATTTTTTTCGTAGTCTTCCGCAAAATAAATCGTATGATGCGGAGCGTCAAACCGTTTATCGACACCTAAATACAACATGAATGTCGAACATGAGAATTTTTTACGATCGATTTTCGGACGGGACCATTTTTTGAGAACGCCTTCCGGTACGAGATGATTCATCGCATGAGCGAAATCCGCACCTACGACTACATCGTCATATAACACATGTTCTCCCGATTCTAGAATAACACCGGTTGCTTCTTTTCCATCTAAAATCAATTGATCGACTCCAGCATTCAGATGAACTTTCCCGCCTAAGTCCTCAATTGCTTGTTTCATCGCTTCCGGGATGCGGTTCATTCCGCCAATCGGATGATGAACGCCGTAAGCATGTTCCATGTAAGATAGAATTGAAAAGCCGCCTGGACATTCCCAAGCTGACATACCAAGGTATTTTGCTTGGAACGTAAACGAATACTTTAATTCTTCACTTGTAAAGTAGTCCGACAATACATCATATAACGAGCGTCCTAACGATAGCCGAGGTAACGCCGTCAACACACGTGGTGATAAATAATCCGTCAATCGATCATGCTTCGTTTGGAGGATAGGCATCAACTTCCCTAGTTTTAATGCTTGTTCCGCCATAAAGCGATCATACCCTTCTCCATTACCTGGGAACTGGTCTTCAATTGCTTGCTTCATCCGGTCTCGGTCCGTCGTCATCGTGAACTGATCCTTCCCTCCATTGAAATAGAGTGTATACATCGGATCCAATGCCTTTAGTTCCAAATAATCGTGTAAATTCAATCCGATGCTCGTAAATAGATTTTCTAAAATATGGGGCATATTTAAGAAGGTCGGTCCTCGATCAAATTGATAATCACCAACTTGCACACGTGACGTCCGTCCACCTACGACTGCTTGTTTCTCGTACACAGTCACATCTACCCCTCGCCCTGCTAATAACATGGCGCAGGCGAGTCCTCCGGGTCCTGCTCCAATAACGGCTACACGCTGCTTCACACGAATCTCTCCTTTTTCTCTCTGGTCGTTTTAACTATTATACTAATCACATACTATGCCCACAAATCTAAAGTGCCTTCAAACTGTAAAAACGCCAAGCTTCCGATTAGGAAGTGGCGTTTGCAGTGACGATATACCAAGCTCCTTCTTTCAAAAATGGTGTGATCGATACATTTTCAAAACCGGCTGCATGTAATTGTTCAGTCAATTCTTTTTTTCCAGGAAGCGGATATAAATTTTCGTGTAACGTCATGAAGGCGTTAAAGGCAGCTGAGAACGGCGCCCCGTATTCACTATCCCGAAGTGGTGTGACAAGAATAACTGTTCCATCGTCCTTGACGAAGCGACGGACACCTTCGAGGAGACGGAGTCGCTCTTCCTTCGGAAAATAGTAAAGAATGTTGTTCATCATGACACCATCGTATGTTTCCGTTACTTCAAAGGTTTTAATATCTCCGACAACAAAATCAATTTCTCCTGTCGTATCGCGTCGCTTCGCTTCAGCGATGACAGACTCTTCGATATCAATTCCAGCCAAACGGAGTTCCGGTAAGGCTTCATGGATTTTTCGTAAGTATCCTCCGTACGCACATCCGATATCAAGTAAGGACGTGACGTTTTCATTTCGAATGATATGACGTACTGCCGGAAAAGCAACCGTTTCGACAAGTGCGGACGTTTCAGCAACGATGTCCCCGTGTTCCTCTCCATTAAAGGTCTTCTGTTGACCATCCTCTAAAAATTGCGGATAGGAAAATAAAGCCGGCAAATGCAGTTCCATCAGTTCTGATAACATGAAGCCGATACTGCGGTCATCTGATTTCGAGAGTTCTGGAAGGACATGCCGTGTTGCCGTGTACCGTAAATCTTTCTTTTTGAGGTGTCCGACTGCCAGACCAACCTCGAACCAACGCGATAATGCCTCTGTTGTGAGCGGTTGCTTCAGTCGTATTTGGGCTTCTGCTTGTGTTGCGCCAGCACCTAAGACATCGAACAACCCATATTTATAGCCAATATATCCATGCCATAATGGTAAAACCGGTTCCGCTCGTTTCATCCATTTTCTCGCCCGAAAAACCTTTGTCCATTCTTTCAACTGTGCCACAAGCGTTCCCCTCTCTACCACGTAATACATCCCTTTTCCCAAATAACAACAACTTGTAAACAAAAAAAACGCATCAAACTTTTGCTTCAGACTGTGTACAAAGTGCTATCGGGAGATAAAAGCATTTTTTTCGTTGTTTCCTCGATCGAGGCAGGAAAACGCAAAATAAAAAGAGTCGACCATCGCTGTGCCGGAACACAATGATGGTCGACTCTCAACCGGACAGTGAATTAGAAGAACTCCATACCGAATGGTAACGAGTATCCTAAGAAAATCGTCACGAGTATGAGCACCGCAAATCCGAGCAAGAACCCAGAATACGATTTTCCTTTTTTCAGTCGAACTAATGTCAATTCACCCAAGATGAGTGACAATAAACCACCGGTGATTTTTGCATGGTATAAACCGTCCGGATTTTCAGACATCCCCATGATTTGGATATACAGATACAATCCTGTCGCAAACGTTAACACCAATAAGAGGCGAAAGGCCATATGGATTCCTTTAGCTGCAGGCTTCCCCTTCTTATACATTGAAAAGGCGACAAAGAACGCAACGAGTAGTAACACCCATAGTAAAACATGGGTATGAACAAAAGCAGTGATTGGCATGATGATTTCCCCCTTTTTCTAGTTCCTATTTCATGGTAGCTGATTTCCCCTGCTAGATATAGGGTTATTTTCGTAACATATCATTTATTCAAGAAATCGTCACACGTTCTACCAGTAATGGAAGTTTAACCATGAACGCACTTCCATGTTTTTCGATGGACTCGACTTGAATTTCTCCGCCGTGACCCGTGACGATTTCTTTACAGATCGCGAGTCCAAGTCCAGTCCCGCCAATTTTACGGCTATCTGAATTATCGACACGATAAAACTTCTCGAATAAGTGGTTGAGTGCTGCCGCTGGAATACCAATCCCTTGATCACGGACCTCGAACAAGACATGTTGTTCTTCAATCGACAGGGTCACGTCAATGTTTCCACCGAACGGTGAATATTTGACGGCATTGTTCAATAGGTTATTCATCAACTGTTTCATCTTTTCTTCATCTGCTTCTATGAGCGGAAGTGTCTCACTCATCGTCCGGAAAGAAATCGTGTGCTTTTTCGTCGATGCTGCATAAAATTGTGTCGTCTCTTCGAGGAGTAGACGCAAATCAAGCGGCTCTTTTTTATACGACTGTGTCCCCGATTCCATCCGTTGTACGTCAAGAAAATCATTGACGAGATTGGCAAGGCGCTCTGTCTCGGAGTGAATCGTCTGCAAATACTTATCTTGACGGGTCGTATCGATATCTCGATTCAACATCAACTCCGTAAATCCATAGATGGACGATAGCGGTGTCCGTAATTCATGCGAAACCGTCGAAACAAGCTCCGACTTCAGTCGATCCATTTCCGTCTCTTTCGTCACGTCACGCAAGACGAGCATCGTCCCTTTGTGAACACCAAGGATTTCAATCGACTCGACATAAAATTGAATGAAGACCGTTTGTTGTCGGATTGAGAATTGAAGACTTTCTGTCGGGACATCTCCTTCTAGAACGGCTTCAACGTACTGTGAAAATGTCGCTTGGTCATCGACGATGGAATGAATTGCTTCTAGGCAGAAATCAAGTGTCTCGACTTCTTCGTTCGCTCCATAGCGCAACTCTGGAAATAGATCATACAATGGCTGATTGACGAAGACCTCTTCTTTACCGGGTTCGATGTAAATGACCGCTTCACGGATCGAATCGAGAATACGTTCAGTTTTCGTTTTCTCTTTGTTCATCTCATCAAATAACCGCATCCGTAATAGGGAGAGTGACAATTGACGTGAGAACGACATGACATCCCGCATTTGTTCATTCGTAAATTGGTCGCGGTAACGAACGAGATAGATGAAAGCAATCACTTCATCCGATGACGGATCTAAAATCGGTACTGCTGTCTCATACATATAGTACGGGTAGGGCAACGGGTGATTACTCGATACTTGTTTAGACGAATGGACTGCTTTTTTCAAAGTATCTGCTCGCTTCAACAATGAGAAATCGCTACCTAGCAATTGTTCCGTCAATTGTTCCGTCATACCATGCGTGACGACAGAATAACTTTGTCCTTCATCGACGAAAACGAGGGCACCAATTTCTGAATCTGTAATCGTTACAAGTTTTTCGATAATTTCCGGATAGGCTGTCAATGCTTCCCGAGCCGCCAGCGTCTCTGTTAAATCATTTCGGTATTGAAGATGCTGTTCGTTTCGCATCGTCAGTTCTAGCGCTTCTTCCAACTCTTGTTGTTGGGCTTGCAGTTCTTCTTGTTGTGCTTGCAGTTCTTCTTGTTGCGCTTGCAGTTCTTCGTTTTTTGCAAGTAAGTGTTGTTTATTTTCTGAGATTGAACTGGCCATTTGATTGAATGACAAAGCTAGGATTCCGATTTCGTCTTTTCTTTTTGGGACTTGAATGTTCGAAATGTCTTCTCCATTTGCAAGGCGCTGACTATTTTTAACGAGTCCTAAAAGCTCAGAGGTGATTCTTCGAATGAACGGGTAGATAAAGAAAATCAACACAGCAATGACGACGATGATATTCGACAACCAAATCAGTTGTGTCGTTCGAATCTCTTGTCCTAACTGCTGGCTCGTTCTCTCTGCCCACTCATCAAGAAATTCACGGTATCCTCCAAGTGCCAACTCACTTTTATCGATTTCCGAGAGGACATCGATATTGCCTGCGTCATCTAATGAAATTTTTCCATCCGCGACAAGTTCTTTCCCTAATGGAAGATTTGTTAAAGTCGTCCCGCGAAGAAAAGTCTCCGTTACGTCCCCATCTTTTTTACCTTTTACATAGGACTGTACAAGCGGCAAAACCGAATCGAAGTAATAGCTATACAATTCGCGTGAAGATGTCGCATAGACTTTTCCTTGCTCATAAATCGCATTTTTTTCGAACCACCGTGTTTGACGATCAATCGTTGTTTGTTGCGCAGCGATTTTTTCATATAAGGTGGCATCCCCCATTAACGCATAACCACGCATATTAAACTGAAGTTCTTGCCACTCTTCCCATAGTGCACCGGCCCGGGCGCTACGATCCCTGATATCTTCAAGCTTCGCGCGGGTATCTTGTAACCTTGTGTCCGTATAGTTGTAGACGACCAAAGAAGAAATCATCAGCGTAGCTAAAACGACATAAAAGGAAGCCATTAGTTGGCGTCCGATTTTTCGATTAATCCACTTGATGATCACTCAATATCCCTCCTACGACATCAATCAACTCTAACGGACTGAACGGTTTTGAGAAAAAGTAATTCGCCCCGATCTCTTCAGCACGCTCACGGTCAGATTGTTGACTTTTAGCCGTTAACATCATGATCTTTAATTGTTGTTTGTCCGGATGACGTCGTACTTTTTCGATAACTTCGATTCCCGTCATTCCAGGCATCATGTAATCTAGTAATACAAGATCATAATGCTGACTCATGATTTTTTGATAGGCTTCGTCGCCATCCGTCGCTTCATCGATTGTGTACCCTTCATCTTCTAACGTATCAAGGACCAACATCCGTAATACGTCTTCGTCCTCTGCTAATAAAATACGTGCCATCTATAATTCCTCCTAAAATATCTACTCATCTTGGCGGTACTCGCTCCATCCTCACTTATACACATGGATGGAGGAAGTTCAACCATACTTCCTTCATTCTACACAGTTCCTTCATAATAGGAAATGGAAATTACTCGATGACTATTGTTTTTAAATGCGAGTCGTCTCATGCGCCTAGCCGAAAGGAGTTGATTCAAAAAGGAATCAACTCCTTTCACGTGCTTTTTCCTGTAGGAATCGTGTAAGGCGATATGCTTCCTTTTCCTCATATACAAGGGAAGAGGACTTTTGCAGGCACGCCTTAAAGAAACGAACATCAGGATTGGGAAAAATCCACATAGAAATGACCGATGATCCCCCTTTTTCATCGGATCATCGGCCATTTGATTGCGGTAAAGTGGAACCTTCCATCCTCGACGCCTACTGGAAAAGAAATCCTACTCTTGTTTACTCGTTAGATAACTTCAATCACTTGCTCTAAGGAAAATGCATAAATCAATTTTCGAGAGATAGAAATGTTCAAAATGGATTCAAGAGCTTCTTGATACAGGTTCAATTGTGTCGCGTAACGTTCGCAAAGAATCTCAGCTGGCGTTTGGTCAGCGCTCGTCTCGAAGACTTGGTCCGATTTATAGTCGAGAAGAATATAGTCCTCCCCGTCTTGAATTAAACAATCGACAATCCCTTGCATGACTGCTTGATCAACGGGACCATGCCAATCCGTACGAAAACGTGAGGCATCGATTTTGTACGTGAAAGGTAGTTCACGGTAGACGTCTCCCGCCCGTAAACGCTCCTCAAATAATCGTCCGATGCTTGAGGACAGGAATGTCTCGAGCTGATTTTGCGCATCACGCATCGTCAAAGCTTCTTGTTCTGAGATTCGTTCACCTGTCTCCCACTTCGTGATTTGTTCAGCGAGCGGCAGATCCGCTTCATAAAGTTGCATCGCTAAGTGTAAGACAGTCCCACGTTCTGCTCCCGTTAAGACCGGGCCTAAGAACTGTGGGGTCCGGTAATACGTCGCTTGACGTTCTGTCGCTTCAAACGCTGCCCGCTCCAGTTCTTCGGTCCGTTTGAGTTCAGTCACGGTTTGCTTCGCTGCCGTCTCGGTCGCAAGCTGGTGCGCATAGCGATAAGCAAAACTTTCTTCGATTCGCGCTTTGAAAGCGTCATTTTCAGGACGATCAATTTTTTCAAGTGCGCGGACATGTTCCAGTTGTTCAATCATCGTCGAAATTTCTTGGTATGGTGCAATTTCGTTCAGTTCCATGATCCGGAATGCCCATTGTTGCTCTCCTTCTTGTAACATAAAGTTTCGAAGTACAGCTGGTGCTACCCAGTCTGCATACGTTTTCGCATTACGACGGTCGATTTCCGGCAACAATAATTCATCGTGTGGAGCAGCTCGCCATTTTACCAACTGTTCATCTAATCCCTTGATTGAACCGACTAATACCAGCTTTTCTTTTGCTCGGGTCATCGCGACATAAAGAACTCGCATTTCTTCCGCTTTCATTTCACGATCCATCTCACGGCGAATGACCTCTTTTAACAATGTACCTGACCGCAAGCGTTTGATTGGATCAATCGCGTCAAGCGCAATCCCATACGTTTTGTGTAATTGTATGGCTTGGATTTGATCTTGTTTATTAAATTGCTTTCCGAGCTGACTGACAATCGTGACAGGAAACTCGAGCCCTTTCGATTGATGAATCGTCATGATGCGAATGACATCTTCGTCTTCTCCTAGTGAACGAGCTTCGGAAAAGTCTTCACCACGCTCAATCAAACGATTTATCAGTCGTAGGAAACGATACAACCCGCGATACCCTGCTCCTTCATACTGTTTTGCACGTTCGTATAACGCATTCAAATTCGCTTGACGACTTCGTCCTCCTGCGAGACACCCGACGTATTCGAAATACCCGGTTTGATCAAACAGTGAGCGAATGAGTGCAGCAAGTGACTTACCACGGGCTTCTGTCCGCCATTGGTTGACACGTTGTAACGCTTCATCGACTCGAATCCCGAGTGGTGTCGCTTCGCCTGCGACATGGACGGCAGCCTCATAAAAACTCGTATCCTTCGATTTTGCACGAATCCGTCCTAAATCGCGATCGGTCAGACCAAAAATCGGCGACCGGAGCAAACTCGCGAATGGAATGTCCTGTAACGGATTATCAATCGTTTTTAATAATGCCATCATGATTTGAATTTCCGTTGCCTGGAAATAACCGCCTGTCGTATCTGCATAGACGGGTAATTCATATTGCTCGAATACTTCCACAAGCGCTTGAACGCGTTTCCCACGTGAACGAACGAGTACAACGATGTCCCGGTATTCACATTTGCGAAAACGTTTTTGTTTGGCATCGAAGACGAGATAGGGATTGTCGTCATTGACCATCTCGATGATTCGGGTTGCGATGGCACGGGCCTCTAATTCTTCCTTATTTTCATCTTGTTGATCGATTAAAATCAATTCCGGTTCGACTTGTTCTGATTCAAAGTAACCCAGATTCCCGAGCCGTAGATAGGCTGCGTCGTCATAATCGATTTCACCGACGGCGGCATCCATCACTTGTCTGAAAATATGATTCGTCCCATCAAGGACTTCAAGACGACTCCGGAAATTTTTCGTCAAATCGATTCGTGTTCCATAATCTGTTTGCCGGAATCGCTTGAACTTATCAAGAAAAAGTCCCGGCTCAGCATGACGGAATTTATAAATCGATTGTTTAACGTCACCGACCATAAATAAATTACCGGTTTGTTCGTCTGATTGGGAGACTAACGTCAAGATACGTTCTTGCACTTCGTTCGTATCTTGGTATTCATCGACGAGCACTTCGACGAAGCGTTCTTGAAGCAAGCGGGCGACATCGGTCGGTGCCCCGTCTTCTTCTAAAACGGCTAAAGCAAAATGTTCCAAATCGGAAAAATCGACAAGCCCCCGTTCTTGTTTGGCTTCGAGATAGGCTTCAGCAAACTTTCGGACGAGTGTCACGATCATCTCGACATGTCCAAGTTGCGACCGAAGATCTTCGAGGTAGTCGACACCCTCTTTTTGAACGAATAGTTCCTGACGCTTTTTCAACTCACTGACGAGACGCGTCCGTTCCGTTTGAAATGTTTTAATCGCCTCATCCCCACGCGGACTTTTCCAGCGTCCGAACTCGACAGCTTGGAACGTCAGTGCGACCGTCGTCCAACGATCAGTCGCCGGATTAATACGGCGTAACGGTTCAATGTCACGCATTAGGAGCTCCGCCATTTCTGTATAGCCGGACTGATGCAAACGATAGGAGAGCTCAAGGTAACGTTCTAAAAGCGGTGCGATTTTTTGCCATTCTAATTCAAGGAGTCGTGTCAGCAACGAAGATTCATCAGGATCAACCGGCTGGTCGTATTGTGCAAGCAGATGCTCGTAAAAACCGTCTGGATCTGGTAGCGAACGCGAAAACCGGTACAAGTTTGAAATCAGAGAGAGCATTGCCTGATCGTCCCGATCGGAAGTATAACTATCAATCAATTCATAAAATGCCGGATTGGCGGCAGCGTAAAATTCTTCAAAGACCTCTTCCAGTACATCATCTTGTAACAACAATAATTCGGATTCATCCGCAATTCGAAAAGCCGGATCCAGCCCGATTCGATAATAGTTTTCCCGTAAGATTGATAAACAGAAGGAATGGATTGTCGTAATTTGTGCCCGGTTCATCATCTGACGCTGCTTCTTCAAATAAACATCGTCTGGGGCTTCTTTGATTTTCGCTTCGATCGCCTCGATGACACGCGTTTTCATTTCTTTTGCGGCAGCGTTTGTAAACGTCGCGACTAAAATCCGGTCTGCTGTCAGTGGATCTTCCTGATCGATGACGCGTTGCGTCAACCGTTCAACGAGTACGGCGGTCTTCCCTGAACCGGCTGCTGCCGAAACGAGAATGTGTCCTCCGCGCGCATCGATTGCTTGTTGTTGTTCATTCGTCCAATTGACGCTCATTCCTCTTCCTCCTTCAGTCGGTCCAATACTTCTTTTTCAGATAAAGGGTCCAGTTGACGATAACTGTTCCCGAGCGATTCGTCGAATTGACAGACCGAACGGTATTCGCAAAACGTACACGGTGTTCGCTCTTGATAGTCGAACGGATCGATGGCGATATCTCCCGCGTACATCTCGGCACTGCTTGTTTTCAATTCGTCCCAGGCATGATCCATCAACGCGTTCAGTTCCGCTTCTTTGACGACCCCTTTCGTATGTGATTTATGCAGCCCTGTCTTCGTAAACGTCACTTTGACGAGTGGCGATTTTTTCCGTTCATCAAACGCGATTTGATCCATCGCCCGTAACACATCATCATTTTCGACAATCACACCTTGCATCTGGTAGGATTCGAGCAATAAACGATTCCGTTCTTCTTCAGCCGCCGACAAATCACTTCGTAACATCGGATTTTTGACATGGAAGTACAGGGCGCCTGCTGGTTTCGCTTGTTGATTAAATAAGACTTCTGATTGTTCGACGACCGTTTTTAAATAGAGCAACATCTGAATCGCAAGACCATAATAAATTTCAGCAAAATCAAGCGCTCGGGCACTCGACTTGTAATCGACAATCCGGACGTACAATTGGTCACCAATCGTCGCTTGGTCGACTCGATCAATTCGACCAGTGAATTCGATTTCCGTTCCATCCGGCAGTGTAAACCGTAACGGCGGGAACATCGCGTTCCCAAAGCTGATTTCAAATAAATCAGGTTCGAAGTCAGACCGTTCTGCTTGTTTGACGAGCATCTTCGCCGTTTGTTCGACGACATCCGTTAATTTTTTCTGAATGTATCCGAACCGATTCGAACTCATCAAAATAGCATTTTGAATGTCTGGTGTCACTTTTTCCACGGCATTTTTCGCAAGTTCTGTGCACGATGCATCATCTAAATCACGCCATTTTCTGCCGGACTCCTTGATGTTGACGGACAAATCATTTAACGCGCCATGAAATAGATTTCCAATGTCGGGTGCCTCGAATTTATACAGTTTTCGTTCCTTCAAACGTAACCCATACCGTGCGAAGTGCTTATAGGAACACGCATTATATGTCTCAAATCTAGAGACACTCGCCTTGATGCTGTCACCGTAAAGGGAACGTGCTAAGTCGTCTGGAAGTTCATCTGCTCGGTTTTGATAAAATAACGCATCGACGAGTAACGCCATTCGTTCTCGTCCTTGACCATTCTCGAGCAATGCATTGTAAACATCAAACCATGACGATTGAATCGGATACCGGCGCTGTAAACGGCGTAACTCGATTGCGGTCGCAGCCGCCGCTCGGTCGGGATCAGTTACGAAATCGAATTGATCATTTGGTGCATGCTCCCCTGCTTCTGCGAAGTGTGTTTTGACAGGACGGTCTTGCAGTAATTGGTACTTGATTTGTTTCACGATGGAGGCTGGTTGTAATGCCTTCCCGTCCTCATCAACAAGAGCATAACTGATATACAACGCTTCACTCGGTGCCGTCACTCCGTGGTACAGGTAGTATAATTCGTCATCAAAGACATCCAGTGACGCTTTACCGACCGGAACTCCATGATTATGAAGAAAATCATGATCTCCTTCCGACAGTAGTTTCGACTGGTCTTCGACGAACGGAATCATACCATCATTCGCGCCGAGTAAAAATGCGACTTTTACTCGTTGTAAACGCCCCCGGACATAATCCGTCGCGATGACCTGATCGAGCGATGGTGGGACGAGTGAGAAGCGCAGACTCTCAAGTCCGGTTTCGACCATTTGTACGAATAAGTCTGTCGACAGTTCCGTCTCAGGAGCTGCTGCTTCAAGTTGTTCAAGTAAATGTAAGACCGCTTCATATACTTGATCATGTTCCCGGGCATGACTGAGCTCATTGCGCTCGAGCGCTTCTTGTTTCCAACTGAACAGCCGATCTGTCAACTGGTGTTCTTCAAGGAACTGATAAAGCGAACGCGTATGTTCACTCATTGTTTTTGATTTCTTCAACCGGTCTTGTAACGGGGTAATCGCATCAACGACGAATTGACGCATCCGGTTTAACTCATCCTCTTCTTCGAGTTCCTCCGCCGTCAGACTGACTTCATCCGTTAAGCGTCGTTTCAATTGCCACGGCTTTTGCCACATCGTGCCTTTAATGCCACGTTCTAAGACAAACGTCTCTAATCGATCAAGCGCGAGCCGTTGATCATCTGCCGGGAGTGGCATCAATTCCGTTTTCAGCAAACGAAAGACTGCTTCTTCACGGTAACCGGCGACGACGAGCTCTAAAGCAGACTGAATCAATTCAACAATCGGATGATGAATCATCGTTTCCCGCTTATCAAGGAAATACGGAATATCATAGAGCTGAAACGCACGTTCTAAATGATCCGCATATGGTTCAAGATGTCGTACGATAAAAGCAATTTCATTGAACCGGTAACCATGCTCGCGCACGAGTTGGATTGCCTGGCGGACAGCGGCTTCCGTTTCAACTTGGCGATTGACGGCAGCTGTCACCGTGACCCCGTCCACTTCATGATCGACAGGAGGATAGGCAGGACTCATCAATGATTGTTCTAATGTTTGTAGTCCTTCCGACTTGAACTTAATCGTCCGTTCATAATGGACCTCTTCATGCTCGAGCTGTCGGTCTTGCATCTGTTCGAGCAATTGCATATAACAACGTTGGGAGACCCCAAACTCCGTCTGTTTCGCATAGGGATCGCTCACATCGATTGTAAAGCTGATATGCACTTCTTTTGCTAGTTCCATCAATTTAAGCAACACCTGTTGTTCCTGTAACGAAAACTCATAGAAACCATCAATAAAGAATTGCGTATTACCAAGACCTGCTGTCGGTAACAAGTCGAGTAACGTTGTATAGTAATCATCTGCATGAAGCGCTTTATCCACGATGCGTTCTGAGAACCGCTCATAAATCAGAGCTAAATCATGTAGTTTCGGCGAGCGTTCCGGAGAAAGTCCGCTAATTTGACGTAACATGTCTGGAGCGACGAGCGAACGTTTGAACGTAGCGATCAGTTCATCAAGCCCCTTGTAAAACCCGGGCATATTCTTTGTCCGTTTGAAAATCTTTAACTCATTTTCAACTTCTTCGACGACTTGACGTAATAACAACTGTGTCCCTGTCTCGTCTAAAAACGGAATCGCCTGATTGCCATGATCCCGCATGATATGAAAAGCAAAGCGCCGCAAACTCATGACTTCCATCCGTACTAATCCAGATAGGCGGGCATCCGTCGCAATTCGACGTTCCATCTCAAATGACATTTGATCGGGGACGATAAAATAAATCGGCTCTCCAAGTGGTCGCTCCTCGAGCTCATTGATTACAGTCTCTATTAATTTTGTGGTTTTTCCGGTTCCGGCACGACCGAGGTGCATATGATTCATGGTCATCAGTTCCTCCCTTAGCTCGTTTTTGTATACGTCATTATCTCATAAAACACGAACAAACGTCCGTTTTTGAAGCTATATTTTTCTACTTATTTTTGCTACACTGAAGCCAATTAAAATTAGTTAGACAGGAGGAATACCATGCTATATGATGACATCGGAAAACAACCGATGCTTGAACAGCTAGTCGCTCGCTTTTATCAACTTGTTTATGCCGACCCCATACTTCGTCCGATTTTTCCTGATGATCGTCAACGTGTCGAGCAGGCGCAAGTTATTTTTTTGACACACTTAACAGGTGGTCCACGCCAATATGAGTTAGATGATTCGCGGACGAATTTAGCGATGATTCACCGACTCTTACCAATTGAACAGCAACACGCCTTTCGCTGGATGGAGTTGATGGAAGTGGCCATCTATGAGACACTTTCCAATCGAGCTGTAGCTGAACGTTTGATGGAGCGCTTACGAATTGGTGCATTAAACGTCTTACGGATTTGTGAGGCTCATCAGGAACCGTGAGGGATTTTTCTTTCTCATCTGTCCATTTCCATGTAAAATGAAAGATGGAGGCGATAATTATGACTGAAGAACAAGATAAGAAACCTGATTTAGTGAAATCGGCACTCGAACAAGCAGAGGCGAAAACTGCAGAGGAACCGGTTGAAGAAGAAAAGTCTGACGAGCAAAAGAAACTCGAACATATTAAAGGGCTCGTCACATTAGAGCGCGGTTCTGATTACTTCCGTGTCGTCTTTTATGATGACCACAAGCATTTGATTTTCAAGGAACTCGATTATGATCGTGTCGAATTCGTTGGTCGCTTCTATAATGATAGTTTTGACGCGACGAATTTGAAACAGCTCGAAGAAATTGCAGAGAAAGCACTCTCAACTTCGATTCGAAAACGTTTCCTTTAAGATAGGTTATGTATAGAGAAAGCCGCGTCCCTGGATTAAATGAGGGACGCGGCTTTTTTCTTATACGCTTGTTTATTCACTCTCGGGAGTGTTTCTTTTTTTGCGACGAAGTACATATGCGAGTACCCCTCCGGCAACGGCAAGCCCTGTCGCCGCTAAAACGGGAATCAATACTTTCTTCGAAGATAATTTTTGCTTCACTTGCTCTAAGCGAGATTCTGTTACTTCTTTTTGCGCAATCGATGTGCGGCGGTTAATCGTCATATGTTTTGATGCATCTGTGACGACTACTCGCTTTGTCACCCAACGTCGATTTCCTGCCTCGTCGACGATGAGTTGGCGTGTTCGCTTAATATCTTTAATTCGTTTGCCGGGCGTGTTTTCTGGACGGACGATCCGTGAACTAATAAAACGGCGTCCTCCATTAACACCGAAGACCGGCTGTAATTTTCTACGGTTTAACCATTCATATGATTCATTCATCGTGTAGCGACCAGATCGGTCGCTTCACCTCCCCTTCAATGCGCATTCAGTTTCTACTCAAGTTCATTTCGCTCTCATTGGTAACGTTTCCTGTTAGAGTGTTCCACTTTTCTGCACTTGTTAAACGTGTTCATGTCCCGTCCCCTGGAAGCGTCGTTGCATTTCGTAAGCTAATTCTAGGGTTTTAATCCGCTGTCGTTCAATACTATAGGCAGATGCGGCGGTATCAATCCGCTGTCCTGTTTGAAACTCGACTTGCACCTTTCCGCCACTCTTTTTAACGGTCTTCATTTGTTTAAAGTTAATCCAGATGCACTCCGCCTTTTCTTTAGCTGTCGTCGGAAAGAAGATGGTTTGTGCTTGCCAATCAATTAAAACCGGCGTTTTTCGGTTTGGTCCTAAGATATGTCGTGCTGCTTCAATTCTTCCTCGCATCGAAGAACCAAAATACAAACATGATTCTTCAATCAGTTTGATCGGATGTCCTTCGAGCACAAGTTCCGACCGTTCTTTAATAAGTAGTGTTTGCGGTTCCCCGTATTGACCGTACTGAGGAATAAGAGCTAACGTTTCTTCCGTGATGTTATGTGGCATCCTACTATCTCCCTTCTTCTATTACTTTGTTTATATCAAAGAACCCACCTGTACGCCCTCGACTGTTCGATATTTCCCAATATAAAAAACGAGATATCGCTATCTCGTTTTTAAAGTTCTTTCGTTGATTGGTCAATCTCTGGCTTAAAATGACGTGGGAATTTGAAAATCACACGAACTTTATCTTTTCCATTTCCCACTGCTTGGTTCTCGATTGAAACTTCCCCGTCATGACGCTCAACGATACGTTTTACGATATAAAGACCTAGACCAAATTTACCTTCTTTACCACGTGAAAATTGATGAAAAAGTGGTGATGATGAATCGAGTGGCGGACCGTCGTTTTCAATCTCGATTTGAGCTATCTCTTCGGTCCCGGATAAACGAATATCAATCGATGTCTCGGCATATCGCATCGCATTATCAATTACATTTTCAAGTGCAACCCGTAATTGTTCTCCTTCGCCAAGTACAAGACCGGCTTCCCCTGTAATCGTCCACGTGAGCGGCTTTGTACTCGAGAAACGACTTTGTAATAAATGAACCATTCGGTCTAAATCAATCGTATCCCATGTAGAACGATCTAATTCAAAGTAATCCAATTTCGTCACATAAAGCAAGGCAGCGACTTTCTTTTCTAACCGCTCGGCCTCTTCCTCAATCACCGAGACCGAACCCGTCAAATCACCATCCGGATAAATCCCGTCAGAAATGGACTGTGCATAACTGCGAATGACCATGATTGGTGTCTTCAGGTCATGTGAAATATTTTGTAGCAACGCTTTTTGTGCTTTATCCTGCTTTTCTAAATCGACGCGCATGGCATTGACCGATCGTGCCAAACGACCAATTTCATCTCCGCGATCAAGAGGAAGTGGCGTATTCCACTGTTGCGCTGCAATTTTTCCGACTGCACCTTCAATTTCAATCAATGGTTGCGTCAAGCGACGTGCTAACCAAAAAGCGATGAACAATGTCAAGATACTCACGATTACGACGACCCAGCCAATTTTTGAAAACAATTGCGTAATCAGTTCTTGACGATAGGCATCCCAGACATAAGAGACACGATAATACGTCTCCCCTTCCGATTCTATCTTGAGAATGCTGTAATAGACGTCTTCTTTATCAAGTTGTGTCGTATATTTTTCCGTTTCTGCTTTTTGATTGATCGCATCACGATACATCTGATCAATCAATTGTTGCGGGGCTCCCCCATAATAGAGTTTCCCATTTTTCGAAAGCAACAAAATATTAACGGAACGCGACTCCTGTTTTCGACGATCAAATTCAATTGGATTGTCCTGCAACATGTCGATGACAGAAGCATCTTTTGAAAAGAAGACTTCACTGTTTTCTAACGTCGAATAGACCTGTTCATCAATAAAGTTTCCAATCGATGACCGCATGACGACAAGGATAACGATTGAGAGCGTTGCGATGACGAGTAGAAACATCGCCCAAATCTGAAATCCCAAACTCCGATTCTTCATGCAGACACCAACCGGTAGCCAATCCCATAAATCGTCTCTAGTTCAAGTTTGGATAATTTTTTCCGGACTCGTCGAACTAAATCGTCGACGACACGATCGGAACCAAAGTAATCATCACCCCAGACACTGACAAGAATCTGTTCACGGGACATTGGCGTCCCGATTTGTGTCGCGAATAAAATCAACAAATCATACTCTTTTGAGGTCAAATCAATTTCTTGACCATTTTCTTCGATGACTCGTTTTTCAGGATAGATTGTATAATCGCCATACTGAATCACTCCTGTTTTTGGTGTCGCATAGGCGCGCGCTAAGATTTTTTTGACACGAATGACAAGTTCTCTTGGCAAAAACGGTTTCGCGATGTAATCATCCGAGCCCATTTCTAAGCCGATGATTTTGTCGATATCTTCGTCTCGGGCAGAGATGAAAATAACAGGTGTCGTCTCATCATGTGCCTTGATCCGTTTAATCAACTGAAATCCGTCCATATCCGGTAACATAATATCGAGCACCCATAAATCAGGCTTTTCAATAATCGCTGAAGCTGCCGCTTCCCCAGAGGTGAACGATTTCACTTGCCATCCTTCTTGTTCTAAATATTTTACGAGCACGCGGTTCAGATTCACTTCATCATCCACTAAATAAATCGTATGCATCACTGTCACTCCTGACTAAGTCCTTTTTTTGTAGTGTATCAAAGGAATTCCGCACAATTATGTGAGAACACTCCAAATGTGAAAAAAACGCCCTCTTTTATCCAAAAAGAGGCGCGTTTAGTCAGTAACACTATTTATTTTACGAGGCGCAACGATGGGTAGGTTGCACGTTCTACGTTCGTTTTAACATCTGTCGCAATATGACGACGTTCCGTCTTTACAATATGTGCTAAGAAGGTTGCTCCTCCACCGAGTAAGACCGTGACACCTGTCATTAAAATGATTTCCATTGTTTTCGCCGCCCTTTTCTATCGCAATTGATAATCAGTATCATCTTCAATACGACTATAACACGATGAAACGAAAATGAGAAGCGTTCTCAAGCAGTTTGTTACGAAGAAAATTTATCTTGTTCCTCTTCCCGTCGCTTTTGAATAATTTCACGCCATTTAAAATCACCTTGTTCAAGCCCATTAATTAAAATCTCAGCCGTCCCGACATTTGTCGCTAACGGCAAGTCATAGACATCACATAAGCGAATCAAGGCCGATACATCCGGTTCATGAGGCTGTGCCGTCAACGGATCACGTAAAAAGATCACGATGTCAATTTCCCCTCGAGCAACCATCGCGCCAATTTCTTGATCGCCACCAAGTGGTCCAGATTTACAGCGGTGTACGTCGAGCACCGTCGCTTCGACGATCCGCTTCCCTGTCGTCCCCGTCGCGTACAATTGATTCTTTGCTAAATAGTCCTGGTAGGCCCGGGCAAACATGATCATCTCATCTTTTTTCTCGTCATGTGCAATCAATGCAATGTTCATTTTATCGTCCTCCTCTCTAGAGTATATGCACTCAAACGCGCCTTCAAAAACCTCTCATTTTCATGAATAGACTAAAAAACCGACGATGTTCACGCTTGAACGTCGTCGGTTAAGAAGGATGTCATGAATTGGATGGTTGTTTTTTTAACACGGTCCGTAAAATTTTACCAGTCGTATTGCGTGGCAATTGATCAATGAATTCAAGACGTGTCGGACACTTGTATTTTGCGAGTGAAATCGCACAAAAATCGAGAAGTTCTGCTTCTGTGACGCTATCTTTTAACACGATAAATGCCTTGACGGCTTCTCCCATCTCTTCATCTGGTACACCGATCACGGCAGCTTCGACGACCCCTGGATGTTTATAGAGCACTTCTTCGACTTCACGTGGATAGACATTGTAACCACCAACGATAATCATATCTTTTTTCCGATCGACGATATAAAAATACCCATCCTCGTCTCTTCTCGCGAGATCTCCCGTATATAACCAGCCGTCGCGTAGCGTCGCTTGTGTCTCTTCCGGCATCTTATAATAGCCCGTCATGACATTCGGTCCACGGACAATTAACTCTCCGACTTGACCATCCGGTAATTCTTGTCCGAGTTCGTCCACAATTTTATTTTCGACATCGATGATTGACGGACCGATCGACCCCGGCTTTTGGATTCCATTTAACGGATTGAAGCACGTGACGGGTGAGGCTTCTGATAGGCCGTATCCTTCTAGTATGTGACAGTTGAACGTCTTTTCAAATGATTCAAGTAAAGGAACCGGTAAGCTCGCTCCACCGGAAACGAATAATCGGCTCGACGCAAAGTAATCTGCAAAATGCGGGTGGGCTTGAACCGTCTGAAGAAGGAAATTATACATTGTCGGTACGCCGGCAAAAATCGTAACTTGCTCTTTTTTCGCCAGTTCAAACGTTTCTTGGGGTGAAAAACGTGGTGCAATGATGATTGATGCTCCGTGTGCTAACGAAGCGTTAACGACGACCGTCAAGCAAAAGACATGGAACATCGGTAACACAGCGAGCGTCCGGTCGCGCTCTGACACATTTAAGTATTCACCAATCGATTGTGCATTTGATGTTAAGTTACGGTGTGAGAGCATGGCGCCTTTCGGTTTCCCTGTTGTTCCACTCGTATACAAAATGACTGCCGTATCATCGAGTTCATTCATCACGTCTTTGACCGGATGTTCGATGGAAAGCCAGTCTTCTAACGTCGTAAATTCAACATTCCCGATTTTTTCGCTTGGGCCAATTACTCCGTTAAACGGCACCGATACGACAACGGATAAGTTCGGTAAATGAACTAACCGTGCTTTTGCTGCTTCGACGAGCGGAGCGATCCCAAGAATTCCTTTAACGTCCCCATTCATCAAAATGTACCCGATTTCATCCGGTGTATATGTTGGGTTGATTGGAATCGCAATCGCCCCTTGCTTCATGATGGCATAATACCCAACTAAAAACGCTGGACTGTTCCCAAGTATCAATGCAACATGATCTCCTTTGCGAATCCCGTTCGCTTCTAATGCCCCTGCTGCCCGGTGGAACTTCTCGACAAACTCATGATAACTGACTTTCGTGTCTTCGAAGACGTAGGCGACTGCATCCGGACTTCTCCGGGCGGTCTCCTCTACAGAATGAATCAATCCCATCATCATTAACTTCCCCCTTCAAATGAACAACCATTCATTTTTTACGCAAAAAAAATCCATACATAACGCTTGCGTTAGTATGGATAGTATATCATTTTATGGAAACGTTTTCACGTTCTTTATCATTATCCGTTGACGATGACGCCACCATTGAGATGAAGCACTTGTCCTGTCATATAGCTCGAATCGTTACACGCTAAGAACACGTACGCGGATGCCATTTCTGCCGGTTGGCCCGGTCGATCCATCGGTGTATTTTTACCGAATGTTTTTACCGATTCATCGGGGAACGTCTCCGTGATCAACGGTGTCCAAATCGGACCTGGTGCGACAGCATTGACACGAACCCCTTGTTTTGCGAGATTCATGGATAAACTTCGCGTGAAGCTGACGATCGCCCCTTTTGTTGAAGAATAATCAATCAGAAGGGCATTGCCTTCATATGCTGTTGATGATGTTGTATTGATGATGGCAGATCCTTGCTTGAGGTGTGGTAAAGCAGCACGTGCAAGACGCATCATTCCAAAAATATTTGTTTTAAATGTCTTCTCCAGCGACTTGTCTTCAATATCGAGAAGCGAGTCTTCTGGTTTTTGCATACTCGCATTATTGACGACAATATCAAGGCGGCCAAATTTGTCGATTGTTTTTTGAACGAGTTCTTCACAATAAGCTGCGTCTCCAATGTCTCCTTTAGACAGGAGCACTTCCCCACCAAGCTCTTCGACACGCGCTTTCGTTTCTTCCGCGCCCTCTTGGTCGCCATAGAAGGCGATGACGATTTTCGCACCTTCAAGCGTATAGGCAAGCGATACGGCACGTCCGATTCCGGAATTACCACCAGTGATGATTGCGACCTTGCCTTTTAATTTCCCGGCCGCACGATAATCGTCACGTTCATAGTAAGGGAGCGGTTGATTATCCTCTGTTTTTGGTAACCCTTCTGAGACCTGTTCAAAATTGATGAAATCCTCTAACGTACCTTCTAAAAAGTTATCTTTATTGTAGCCCATAAAAAAAGCTCCCCCTATGCAAGTTGATAGAGAGAGTTTTCCCAAAAAAGCTTATGCTAAAACGTCGAGTACTTCGTCTAGTTCGACAGCACCAAAATATTTTTTTAATTCATACTGACTTAATACTTCCCGTAGTGACGCACGGTCGTATCGTTTTCCTTCTAATGCTTGAGCAATTTCCGAGGCGTCCGCGACACCAAAGAAATCTCCATAGATTTTCGCTTCTTGAATGATGCCCTTCGTAACATTAAGCCGGAAATCAATCGTTCCGATCGGGAAACGTTTTTTATGGATGACATCAAACTTCGGAGACTTGCCGAAGTTCCAGTCCCAGTTGCCATACCGTTCTGCTGAAATCGCATTAACCTTTTCCCAGTCTGCTTCCGTCAACGTATAACGCTCGATTTCTTTTCCTTCATAAATCGAAGCGAGCAGATGATCAACGAATTGATCCATCGTCAACGGTTCAGTTAAGAATTCAGAAATATTGGCGACACGACTACGAACTGATTTGATTCCTTTTGATCGCATTTTTTCTTCGCTGACGACTAACGCATTGACGACTTCTTCAATATTCGAATCAAGCATCAATGTCCCGTGGCTAAACATCCGCCCACGGGTCGTAAACTGAGCATTCCCACTAATCTTACGCGTTCCGACATGAATATCGTTTCGCCCAGATAGCTCAGCTTCCACGCCCAGTTTGTGAAGGGCTTGCACGACAGGCTCCGTGAACTTTTTGTAGTTATTAAACGAATCACCATCATCTTTCGTCAAGAAACTGAAGTTCAAGTTTCCTTCGTCGTGATAAACCGCTCCACCACCAGATAGACGACGCACGACGTGAATGCCATGATCCTCGACGTACTTCAAGTTGACTTCTTCATTCGTGTTTTGATTTTTTCCGACGATGATGGAAGGACCATTGATATAAAATAAAAAATAGTCTTCTTCATTGACGTTCAAGTTATTCAAGATGAATTCTTCGACAGCAAGGTTAATCCGCGCATCTCGAATTTCAGGGTGAAAGATAAGTTTCATGTAGGGTACGTTCTCCTTTTGTTAGCCTGGATTTTAGTTACAACCATCGACTCCGCAAGCATCACCATCTGCTACGACTTCAATCTTTTGTTCCGCTTGAATCCGGTCCATCACTTGGCTAAACGCTTCAACGGGTTGCGCCCCTGAAATCGCATATTTACGATCAAATACGAAGAAGGGAACGCCTGTCACACCAAGTTCGCGTGCCATCTCTTCTTCTTCCCGGACTTCAGTTGTTGAAGTATCTGATGCAAGGAATGCCTCAACCTCTTCTGAGTCGAGTCCGACTTCCTGCGCAACGCGCGTCAAGATTGACGGATCGTTCAAGTTCTCCCCTTTCATGAAGTAAGACTGAAAGAGTGCTTCCGATATCTCATCCATTTTACCATGTTTTTTCGCAAGTTGAGTCAAGCGATGAGCTTCAAATGTATTGGCAGGAACGACACGATCCATTTCGTACATTAATCCGTCAGCTTTCGCTGACTCAACGATGCCTTGTGACATATTGCGTGCTTCCTCGACTGTCGTACCGTATTTCGAAGCAAGAATTTCATATAATCCCATCGTCGGTTCAGCCGGTGCATTCGGATCGAGTTCAAAACTTTTAAATTCGACCTCGACATTTTTCATTCCATTCGCTTCAATTGCTTTTTCCAGACGTTTTTTCCCGATATAACAAAATGGACACGCGTAATCTGACCATACTTCTACTTTCATTTCAGTCCAACTCCCTTTGATTTTTCAGTATGGACTAAGCATAATCCTCAGCGACACCGCTTGCAATTAATCTGATTTCAAGTCATGGAAAAATGCCCCCGACGTATCGTCGGGGGCACAGCATGTCGATAAATGCTTATGAAGCGTGAACATGCGATAACGAGAGATAATCCAGTCGCGCTTCCCTGTCTCGCCTCGTCTTCAAAGCGGCAATCTTCCGCGCCGCTACAGCAAAGCTGCAGGGTCGCGACCGATTGCTTTTCGCTTAAAAAGCGATTCGAGACGGATTGCGCTTTAAAACGTCTGCATGCCCGGCTTCCCGTCACGGTATTACCTAAAAAGCGTCACGTTTCGTTGACTCCTACGGGGAAAAGTGCGTTTTTAACGCACTTTCAGAGGCAGGCAAGACCCTGCTTGTTGTCCGGTAGGATCAAGGAGCAACGGCTTGCGCCTCGCCCGAGGAAAGTAACGAAAAAAGACGCTTGATCTCCCGATGGCACTTTGTCTACAGTGTGAAAAGCCCCCGACGACACGTCGGGGGCTTTTCACTTATTTCATTCAGTTAGCAGCAGAAGCTGTTTCAGTAACGAGTGCGTGTGACGCATCGTTAATTTCAATTTCTAATTCTTCTGTATACTGTTTCGTTTGTTCTTCCGTCCAGTTCAAGTGTTGCTTCATCTCTTCGATGACTGCGTCTTTATACTGACGTGCCCAAGCGATATTGAAGAAGACAGCTCCAGTCCGACGAATAAAGAAATCGACTGGACGTGCGACCATTTCTTGCTCAATTCCATAATGGAGCTGTGCATAAACATCACGCGGAAGTTTTGTTTCTACTTGATCGTAAGCTGCCGCATACGTCAATACTTCCGAGATGTTTGATCCGTAACGTTGCGCAAGGAACAAGACTTCTTCTGAAGTGAGTCCGTTTGCTGGTGCTTGCGATTTCAAGAACCGTTCGAAACCTTTTGCTCCGTCGACATGTCCACCTGAGATCGGCATATTTTTTGTTGAACAACGCGCATAGGCACGGTTCGTTTCTTCTTTTAATAGTTTCGCGACCAGGTTGACAACATGCTCTGCCATTTTGCGGTATCCTGTCAATTTACCACCTGCGATTGTGATGAGTCCTGACTCTGACTGCCATACTTCATCTTTCCGTGAAATTTCAGAAGGATCTTTCCCTTCTTCATAAATCAATGGACGAACACCAGCCCAGCTTGACTCGACGTCTTCCGCCGTGACTTTGACTTCTGGGAACATGTAGCGAATCGCGTCTAAGACATAATCTTGATCTTCGACAGTGAATTTCGGATGCGCTGTATCTTTATCGAAGAACGTATCGGTTGTTCCGACATATGCTTTACCGTCACGTGGAATCGCGAAAATCATCCGACCGTCTGGTGTGTCAAAATAGACTGCTTGTTTGAGTGGGAACTTAGATTGGTCGATGACAACGTGAACCCCTTTTGTCAGACGAAGTTGTTTCCCGACTTTTGAACCATCTTTCTCACGTAACTCATCGACCCATGGTCCTGTTGCATTCACAACTTTTTTAGCACGGATTTCATGAACATCTCCTGTTAAGAGATCTGTCACACGCATACCGACGACTTTACCTGCTTCGTAGATGATTTCTTCAGCTTTCGTATAGTTGACGACACGTGCTCCGTGACTGACGGCTTCTTTCATGACTTCAATCGTCAATCGTGCATCATCTGTCCGGTACTCGACGTAATAGCCGCCACCTTTTAATCCGTCTTGTTTGACTAACGGTTCTTTTGCGAGTGTTTCTTTTGCAGATAACATCGAACGCCATTCTGAACGTTTGACACCCGCTAGGAAATCGTAGACACGGAGTCCGATTGACGTACTGAACGGTCCGAATGTACCACCTTTATGCATCGGTAGTAACATCCACTCCGGTGTCGTAACATGTGGTCCGTTCTCATAGACGATTGCTCGTTCTTTCCCGACTTCAGCGACCATTTGAATTTCAAATTGTTTCAGGTAACGTAAACCACCATGGACGAGTTTCGTTGAACGACTTGACGTCCCGGCTGCAAAGTCTTGCATTTCAACGAGACCGATTTTCATGCCGCGTGACGCAGCATCAAGTGCGATTCCTGCGCCTGTAATTCCGCCACCGACGACGAGTATGTCAAGTTCTTCACGCGTCAATCGATTGTAGACGTCTGTACGGTTTTTGCTTGAAAAAGATTGGTTAGCCATGAATAGTTCCTCCTGTTAGGTTCGAAAAAGAAAAAAAGAGACCACAACGAACAAGCTGACTATGCCAACTGCTGTTGTGGTCTCTCCATATTCTCCGACCGGTTTATTAACTTATACCCAATATAACATATGTCACATCATTTAAACAACATCGTAGCTTGGACAGCTTTTTTCCATCCGCCATATAATGCATCGCTTTCTGTTTCATCCATCTCTGGTTCGAAACGACGATCCATTTTCCAATGTGCCGCGATTTGCTCTTTGTTCTTAAAGAATCCGACTGCGAGTCCTGCAAGATACGCAGCACCAAGTGCCGTCGTCTCATTGATTTCCGGACGTTCAACTGGTGCATTGATGATATCGCCTTGGAACTGCATTAAGAAATCATTTTTAACAGCACCACCATCAACACGAAGTGCCGACATTTCAATTCCTGAATCTTGCTCCATCGCCGTCAAGACGTCGCGTGTCTGATACGCAAGCGACTCGAGTGTCGCACGAATGAAGTGTTCTTTTTCTGTTCCACGCGTCAGGCCGAAGACTGCTCCACGGACGTCGCTATCCCAGTAAGGTGTCCCGAGTCCGACGAATGCCGGAACGACATAGACGCCGTCTGAAGAAGTGACACGTTTTGCGTAAGCTTCCGTTTCCTTCGCATCATTAATGAGACGTAAGCCGTCGCGCAACCATTGAATTGCTGATCCGGCAACGAAGATGCTTCCTTCGAGTGCATATTCGACTTTTCCGTCGACACCCCAAGCGATCGTCGTCAATAAGCCGTGATCCGAAACGACTGGTTTTTCTCCTGTGTTCAACAACATGAAGCATCCTGTACCATATGTGTTTTTCGCCATTCCTTTTTCAAAACAAGCTTGACCAAATAATGCCGCTTGCTGATCGCCTGCTGCTCCAGCGATCGGAACCGACTCACCGAAGAAATGATAACCTGCTGTATTCGCATAAATTTCAGACGACGGACGGACTTCAGGAAGCATGGCTTTAGGCACATCAAGAATCTCAAGTAATTCGTCATCCCACTTCAGTTCATGAATGTTGTACATCAATGTCCGACTGGCATTTGAATAGTCTGTCACGTGCGCTTTTCCACCTGACAACTTCCAAATCAACCACGTATCAATCGTTCCGAATAAGAGTTCTCCTCGTTCTGCACGTTCTCGTGACCCCTCGACGTGATCGAGGATCCACTTGACTTTTGTACCTGAGAAGTAAGCGTCAATTAAAAGACCAGTTTTTGAACGGAACAATTCACCATGACCCGCTTCACGTAACTCTTCACAGATTTCAGCTGTCTGTCTGGATTGCCAAACAACTGCGTTGTGAATTGGCTTACCCGTTTCTTTTTCCCAAACGACTGCTGTTTCACGTTGGTTCGTAATCCCGATTCCAGCGATTTGATTCGCTTTTACGTTCGCTTCTGTTAAACATGTTGCGACAACTGCAAGGACTGTACCCCAGATTTCATTCGCATTATGCTCGACCCAACCCGGTTTTGGAAAATACTGCGTGAATTCACGTTGGGCGGAATGAACGATTTCCCCTGCTTGGTTAAACAGAATCGCTCGTGTACTCGTTGTTCCTTGGTCTAATGATAAAATGTAGTTCTCCATCTCTTCCCCATCCTTTGTATCTAGTAAGTTAAGCTGACTTTGACGCTACTGACGTTTCTTTATTCGGACGAATACCGAATTTATAGCATAAACCTAAAATGACAATTGTCACAAGTCCGACGATAATGAAGGCCGGTGTATCCTTGCCTGAGAAAACAGACCGATAAAATAATCCACCTAAGCTTCCGCCTAATACGGGACCGAGTACTGGAATCCAAGCGTAACCCCAATTCGATGATCCTTTTCCTGCAATCGGTAAAATGAAGTGTGCGATCCGCGGTCCTAAATCACGTGCCGGATTCATTGCATAGCCTGTCGTTCCCCCGAATGACATACCGAGACTAACAATCAAAAAGCCGACGATGAGTGGATTCAAACCATCCGAGAACGTATTAGCACCAATCGATAAGATTCCGACGACGAGCAGGAACGTAGCAATCAATTCACTGACAACGTTTGCGAATGTATGTGGAATAGCGGGTGACGTTGCGAAAACACCCAATTTTGTTGCCGGGTCTTTTGTTTCTGCCCAGTGCGGTAAGTAATGAAGATAAACGATACTGGCACCGACGATTCCACCTAAGACCTGCGCGATCATGTATCCTGGTACATCTGCCCAAGCAAATGAACCGTCAAAGGCTAATCCGAGTGTGACGGCAGGGTTCAAGTGGGCTCCACTGAACTGACCGACGGCATAGACGGACAACGCTACCGCAAATCCCCAAGCAAACGTAATGACAATCCATCCAGCGTCTTTAGCATACGACTTTGATAGCGAAACCCCTGCCCCGACTCCGTTACCTAACGCAACAAGTAAGGCTGTTCCTAAAAATTCTGCTAGTACTGCTGACATGTTCTATTCCCCCTTTTATAAAAATAGCAACAAAAAAAAAGAGATTCACACTTCCTCCCTCTTGAGAATTACTCAAAGGGAATAAAAGCGTGAATCTCCGATTTCTCCGTCACTGTGTATTAACTTAATGTCACTATAACAATCGATGAAAACGCTGTCAAACACTTTTTGTGCGTTTTATCATAGCGCTTTCATCGTTCAGGTTCAAAATGTCGCCACAACTCTTTATTGGACGTCGTAATACTCGACGCACCCGCTGCAATCGCTTGTTCTACTTCCTCGACCGTATCAATCAACCCACCCGCAAAAACGAGTCGTCCCGTTTTTCGTTTAACTTCTTCAATGTATTTTGGCATCAATCCGGGTAACACTTCGATATAATCAGGCTGAGTCCGCTCCATCAATTGATAACTTTTTTCGAGTGAACTAGAATCGAGCAGGAACATCCGTTGCATCGTTTTAACTTTCTTTTGACGCGCCTTTAAGATGACGCTCGCTTTCGTCGAAATGACACCATATGGCTTTAATTCCTGACAGACGTACTCCGTCGCGTATTCATCATTTTTTAGTCCTTGAACTAAATCCATATGCAAAAACATTTTTTTATCATATCGATTGGCTAATTCATAAACCGACTTTAAACGCGAGACGTGCATCTCGAGTAACACCCCGTATTCATACGGACTTTTCAGCATTTTTTCAAAGTCCTCAAGTTTCCTGACGGACGGTAAAATTTTCTGACCAAAATAAGTCATCGTCTCTCCCCATTTCTTTGAATTGTTTTCAGTATGTCGTGTCCAGTAAGGGTTTCGCAATGGGATTTCCTGAATTTCCATGAAAAGAATCAACACTTTTAGGGTATACCTTAACGTAAAACTGTCTGAAAAGGAGGTGAGAAGCGTAGCATCACTTGCTACGTTCCACCATGAGTCAACAAAAACGAATTACGATTTACTTATTTTCCATCATCATCAACGCCTTAGGGAACAGCTTTATGGTCACCGCCGCAATCGGGAGTGCTCCTTGGACTTCCGCCAGCGAAGCTTTAGCGAGAATTTCACCTTTAACGGTCGGGTTAGCAATCGTTTGTCTGCATATCTTCGCGCTCGGCAGCGCTCTCGCTTTAGGAAGTCGTTTTAGTTGGTGGACAATTATTTTAAGTTTTTCGCTCGTCGTTTTATTTGGTGTTGCGATTGACTTTTTCTTAGCTATTCATCAGCTACTCTATGTGCCATCGAACCTTGTAACCCGTTCGGTTTATATGATAATCGGGATGCCGATGATTTCATTAGGTCTCGCCCTTTATCTACAAATAGGTTTCGTCTTAATGCCGCCTGATTACTTGATGAAATCGTTAATCAGTCGTTTCAAGAGTACGACAATCGGTGCGACGATCAGCTTAGCAATCCCTTTCCTCATCGCAAGTGTTCTTTCCATCGTCGAACACGAATTGATTGGGATTGGTGTCGGAACCTTTGTGTTCTTATTATTGAATGGTCCGTTAATTGAATTTTTCCAGCGGATTTTCCCGATTTCCAATCGAGTGAAGTAATTAAAAAATCCCGCCCTCACGAATCATTTGAGGACGGGATTTTTTTACGTATATGATTTCTTTTGGAAGATTAAAATTGATCCACCGAGCAATACTAAGATATGCGCAAGTACAAAGAGCACGGAGAATGTCAATGTCGTATCCATTTGATTAGCCATCTCTGCCATTAGTGAACCATCGAAGTACATCGACCAATCGAGGTGCATGAAGACGATCCATTTCGCGATTTCTGGTTTAAAGGCAAGCAAGACGTTCCCGGCAATCGAAGTAAAGAACTGAGCAAGTACAGTAAAACCGATGATCATTCCGACGGAGCGGAAAACGAGCGAAAAGAATAACGTCATGAAAATCGTAAAGATTGGACCTACCAGTTGTAACCAGGTATCCCGCATGACGAGTGGGTCTCCAGCTTCAGAGAACGGAAATGACAATGCGTATGAAAGCAGGACGATAAACAGGAACTGACCGAGCATGATGAGAACGGAAAACGCTAATTTCGAGAAATAAATCGTCATCCGGGAATATGGACTCATCAATAAATGTTTCATCGTATCATACCGGACTTCATTACCGATCGCTTCAGCTGTGAAGACGATTGTGATGATACCAAGCAGTGCAATTAAAACCATCGACGTGATTGAATAAAATTCACTTCGCGTAAAATCGATATCATTTGTCTTTGCGATTATGATGATTCCAATCGTAACGAGTACATACAAGGCCAATACGATTTTCGATTTTTTCATCGTCCACCATTTCATCCATTCATTTTGTATGAGTGAAAGCATGTGAATCCCCCTCTTTTTTCGTGACTTGCAAGAATTGTTCTTCTAACGTCATCCGTTTAATGGTTAACTCGTGTAAATCAGCAATCGGAACGACTAGGCGAGCAATTGCCGGGCATGCCGTTTCAGGAGCCGTAACGACGATTCGATCATTCCACAGATCCGCTTGATAGTTTGCTGCTTTAAGTGCTTCAAGTACGTCTTCCGTTTCTTCCGTCGCAACACGTAATAAAATTTTCGATCCCGTCTCATTGCGGACGGATTCGACAGATTTGATGACACCTTGATCGATGATGGCATACCGGTCGCTAATCTGCTCCATTTCACCCAACATATGACTCGATATTAAAATCGCAATCTGTTGATCCCGAGCCATCGCCCGTAAATATTCACGCAGTTCTGCGATTCCGGCTGGGTCAAGCCCGTTCGTCGGTTCATCGAGAATGAGAACACGCGGATTATGTAATAAAGCGCGGGCAATTCCTAAACGTTGTTTCATCCCAAGAGAATACTCGCCGACTTTTTTCGACAGCTTCCCTTCCAGCCCAACGAGACGGGAAAGTGCCTCGTAGTCGACTTCACCTAAACCTGGAATTAAGTTTTTCGCATGAACGAGGTTTTGCTTCCCTGTCATATACGGATAAAATGCCGGATTTTCGACAATCGCTCCAATTTGCGTCAATGCTTTCGAACGCTCCTCGACGACATCGTGTCCATTCACGGTCACTTTACCTTCGTCCTGCTCTAACAACCCTGTAATGATTCGAATTGTCGTCGTTTTCCCTGCACCGTTCGGACCTAAAAATCCAAAGACTTCTCCGGGTGCAACTTCAAAGCTGACATCTTTTAGGATTTGCTCTTTTCCGAGCCGCTTCGAGATATGTTCAATCTTCAACATTTTTTTCGCCTCCTCATTTCTTTCACTCTACCTTTACATTGTACGGGAAATAAAAGAAAAAGTTCCTTTTCTTACAATTATGTAATCAAAACCCACTTGCTCTTTGTATAATAAAAGCATTGAATGTTACGAAATTGATGAAAGAGAGGTTCGACATGGACGTTACGTTTATTGAAATCACCCCAGACCACTTTAAAGATGTTCAAACCATTTTTAATCACAACCTGGCATATGCTCAGCTAGAAAATCGTCAACTTCCTTTAACTCGTCAAGCATTCACAGAAGAGTTCCTTAACCCCGAAACCGTCAGTCTTCTATGTCGAAGTGATGGGGGACCTTTTGCAATTATCGACTATTTGCCTGAACATCCACGGGACGGATCAACTTGGATTGGTCTCTTTTTGATTGATGGCCGCTATCATCACCAGGGAGTCGGTACAATCCTTTATCATACTTTTCATGAACGCTATTTAAAGAACAAAGACGTCATTCGTTTAGCTGTTCTTCCAAAAAATCAAATCGGACAATCTTTTTGGCGAAAACTAGGTTATATTTTCGAACAGAAAAGTATTTCTAATACGAACCAGGAGGTCGAAGTTTTCGTCAAATTTCAAGACACGTCGAGGAACTATGATAAAATAAAGTAGAATACGTCATCGTATATTTACAGGTGAAATGGAGCTCACTAGATGCAAAAGTTATCAATTCGTTTTGATGTGTTACTTGCAATGCTAATTGCCCTACTCTTTTTTACAGTGACCTTATGTTTAACCTTTTTTATTAGTGACCGTGCAACAGATCGCCTAAAAGAAGAAGTCGGAATGACGTTGTCTGCGACTGCCTACCAGTTGTCCGATAAACTCGACCATTACATGTGGTCACGGGCAGCAGAAGTTAATCTACTTGCTACGCTTCCGACGCTTAAAAATTCAGCAGACGTTCCTGTCACGCGAACGACGTTAGAACAACTCCAGCAACAAATTCCTGATTTCTCTTGGATTGGTCTACTCGATGCGAACGGTACAGTGCGTGCTTCGACGGATCAAATCTTAGAAGGGCAATCGATTCAATCACGCCCCGTCTTCCAAGAAGCGACAGAACGCCCATTCATTGGTGATGTCCATGATGCCGTCTTGCTTGCAAAACTGCTTCCCAATCCGAGTAATGAACCTTTACAGTTCGTTGATATCAGCACCCCTATATTCACTGATGGTCGATTGACTGGCGTCCTTGCAGCGCACCTGAGCTTCGCCTGGGCAAAAGAAATCGAACAAAGCTTTAAGAGTTCAACCAAACAAATCGAGGGTTTAGAATTTTTCATCGTCAGCGAAAATCAACGGACTGTTTTACTCGGACCGAATGAGTGGCGCGGTAAAGCGCTCCCACAGAATCTCGTCGAACCCGTCGAGTCCGGTTATCATGTATCGGAATGGTCTGATGGAAATGTCTATTTGACCGGCTCGACTAAAAGCCAAGGCTACAAAAACTACGATGGTCTCGGCTGGACGATTCTTGTCCGTCAACCAAGTGAAATCGCCTTTAACGACGCCATCCTATTGAAGAAATTTATTTTTTTCGCTGGACTGATTGCTTCCATCGTTACTGCCGTCATCGGTTGGTTCATCGCGCAACTCATTACGAAACCACTCAAGAAAATTACACTGGCTGCTGAGCAGATGCAACACGATCATTCAATCTCAATCCCGTCCCATAAAGGAATTCGAGAAATCACCGTTCTATCGGTTGCCTTACGTCAACTGATTGCTCAGCTGTCTGATACAGAACAGCAACGAACGACGTATGAGACGTTAGCGCTCATCGATCCGCTGACCGGTTTACCGAACCGAAACGGACTGTCGAACTACTTACATGCGATTTCTTTAAATGAAACGCCCGAAATCTATCTCTATATTGATTTAGATGGCTTCAAAGCAATCAATGATCGATTTGGACATCAGACAGGTGACGTATTATTAAAAGAAGTAGCTGAACGTTTGAGCCAGATGAGACGCCCGAACAGTATGATCGCACGACTTGGCGGAGATGAATTTTTAATCGTTTTGAACGATGTCGTACCCTTCGATTTACTCGATCAGTACGGAACAGAAATCATAGCGTATCTTTCAGATTCCTATGTCATCGGTCAATCCACACTTCAGATTGGGGTAAGTATCGGAATTGCGACGCGACGAATAAACGAATCGGTTGAACAAGTCATCCACCGTGCTGATATTGCACTATATGATTCTAAAAAACTTGGTAAAGGTCGATTGACGTTCCATCGCTAACATTAGACATTGACAAGAGGGAACGCTCTCCGTAATGTAAGCAAATAGAAGAAAAAATATAAATAAATGCATAAGGAGCTGTCAGCATGAATCAGTGGACACGCGAGGCACGCTATCGCCCCCTCTCAGATATCGCACCGGAAGTTTATCAAACAATGAAGGAAGAAGTAAGAAATTCTCCTTGGCGGTTTTCTTACCATATCCAACCTCCAACCGGTCTCCTAAACGATCCGAACGGTTTTGTATATCACGACGGAACGTATCATTTATTTTATCAGTGGTTCCCACTTGGACCTGTTCATGGTCTAAAGTATTGGTATCACATGACATCAAAAGATTTAGTCCATTGGTTTGACGAAGGCGCGGCACTTATTCCGAACGATGATGCAGATTCCCATGGTGCATACTCAGGTAGCGGCTTCATTAAGGATGGTGCTGTCCATATTATGTATACAGGAAACAAACGCGATGCAGATTGGGTACGGCATCCAAGTCAAATCGTTGGTCATTTGCGTTCGGATGGTCGCATCGACAAGCACTTACCTCCTGCGATTCCGAACGTTCCTGCAGGTTACACAGAACATTTTCGCGACCCGAAAGTCTTCCAGGAAGCGTCTGGTACATGGTATTGCATCATCGGAGCTCAGCGCGACGATTTAACGGGATGCACCGTCCTCTATCAGTCGGAAGATGCTGAAACATGGACGTTCCTCGGAGAGTTGAAGACACAATACCCTGACTTTGGCTACATGTGGGAATGTCCTGATTACTTCGAACTCGATGATAAAGGTATTTTATTATTCAGCCCACAAGGCATTGAGCCGGACGGGGACGCTTATCAAAACATTTTCCAATCCGGATACATGATTGGGGAAAAACTAGCTTTGCCTGAGTTAACGTATCAACACCATGCCTTCTCAGAACTCGATTTCGGGTTTGATTTTTATGCCCCCCAAACGACGCAAGCAGCAGATGGACGCCGGATTTTAGTCGGATGGATGGGCTTACCAGACATTTCATATCCGAGCGACATGTATAACTGGGCTCATGCATTAACACTTCCACGTGAACTGACGTTGCAGGAAGGACGTTTGAAACAACTGCCTGTCCGTGAACTCGATCTTCTTAGAAAACGTACAATTTACGCGCAATCTACTGAAATTAATCATGCGATGGTGATTGCCCAAGCAGAGACATTTGAACTCGATCTATCAAACTTAGCACTTCAAACAACGCAGTTCGAGATACATGTTCGAGCCGCTGACCAGGAAGCAACCGTCCTAACTTATGATGCGATGACACAACGCTTTACGCTTGATCGTAGTCGTTCTGGCGCTGAAGTTCCTGCTGTCGATTACGGTACGACACGTACTGTTCAATTAGAACAACCGTTACATCAACTACGGCTATTCGTTGATCGCTCATCAATCGAAATCTTTTTGAATGACGGTGAAGCTGTCGCTTCCACTCGCATTTTCCCGAAATCAACGAGTCAGGATATTACGTTAATCGGTGATTTGACAGCGGATATTGCGATCTACGAATTGTAAATATAAAAAGCACAGCACTTTTAGACCGAGAGTCCGAAACACGTGATTTGCTCTAAACAAGATTAAAGAAGGGATTGCCATCTAAAATCGATGCGCAATCCCTTCTTTGATTTCGTCCTGTTCAAAATCATCCGATTGTATCTCAAGCCTTTTCGATGGTACTCAACGCTCTAATTGCGTTTCTTTTTGCAAGCTAAAAGCGAGTATGTGTTGTTCGCCGATTGGTCCCATGACTGATTGGAGCGTATCTACATAACCGGTTTTAAAATATAACGATTTAGCCGCGATATTTTTTTTATTGACAGCTAATGTAATGGCAGTTACTTGTGGAAAGTGTTGCTGAACGAATTTTGGTAGCTGCAACATCGCTTCTTTGGCATACCCTTGTTTTTGATGTTTAGCATCAATCGAAAATGCACGTAAGAGAACACTTTGTTCTTCTGTCCGATGCGTTTTCGGGGGGTTTAAGTGCAAGATGAAAAAGCCGACGACTTCCAAGTCTTTTTTGATGACGACAGGAAACTTATCTGGATTTTCTAACGCTTCCGTTACGACACGAGTCGGGAAAGTCGTAAATTGAACTTGTTCTTCCGGAAGTATAAAGGCATCGCATTGCTCATAGTGTTCATCCGTATACATAAATAATCTGATTTGAGACATGGTTTTTTCATCCTTCCGTCTATTTCAAAAAGAGCTACTTTAGCTCACTAGACTTACATCAATTCCCATTTTACACTGATTTTAAGTTTTATCCTATACATAACTCACCGAAAAACGTAGTCACTTCTCATTCTTTCTCACATCAAGATTTCTGTTTCGTTCTAATATTATTCCACTTCTTTTACTTCCTTAATCAATTATGATGTCGGAAATGCTAAACTAGGGAAAGAAAATCGAGTTTACAGATGTTAGAGGTGAAGATTGACATGTCCGATGATTTCTTTAAAAAAATGGAGCTTGAAACTGGTACGAAGTTGAACCCCGTCCAACGTGCTGCGATTGAGCATGATGAAGGTCCGCTTCTGTTACTTGCTTCCCCCGGGTCTGGTAAGACAACTACCTTAAACTTTAAAATTGCTTATTTAATCTTAGAAAAGAAAGTAAATCCACGAGCGATTCTAGGTTTGACGTTTAGTAAAGCAGCAGCCCATGAAATGGCGGAACGGTTTCACGGTTGGTTTCATCATCTTATTGGGACGACCGCGTCCTTTTCCACCATCCATAGTTTCGCTTTTCAGGTCGTACGCGATTATGCGTCATTGAATCAGCTACAATATACGATCATCGAAGGTGCTTTGGAAAAGACAGCGAATCAGCCGATGCATAAACGAATGGTATTACGTCGTATTTTCCAGGAAATAAACCGTAGCGTCATCACAGAAGATCAAATGGACGAGTTGTTACGGATGATTTCTTTTGTCAAAAACCGTCTCCTCGTCGAAAAAGATATTCGTACATTAAAAACAACGATTAAAAACTTCACAGAAATCTATCTTGCATATGAACAATTTAAACTGCGCGATTCCTCACATCCTTTGATGGATTTTGATGACATGTTGACGTATGCCAATACAATTCTTGCTGACGATGCTTCTTTGTTAGCTAACTATCAACGACGTTTCGAATATATATTGACGGATGAAAGTCAGGATACCTCTCTCGTCCAGCATCAACTCGTTGAAAAATTGGCTCTTCCGCATAACAATCTCTGTGTCGTCGCTGATGATGACCAAACTTTATATAGCTGGCGTGGTGCCGATGTTTCGAAGATTATCCACTTCAAGGACACGTACCCGGATGCAACGGTTTTGTATATGGAACAAAATTATCGTTCGTCAAAAGAAATCGTCGAAACGGCGAATCAATTCATTCAACGGAATAAAGTACGACATCCGAAAAAAATGTTCACAGAAAATCCATCCGTCCGTCCGATTACGATTGAACAGCTTGCTTCTTATGAAGATCAAACGCGATATGTCATCAATCAGTTGCGGCAGGAAACGAACTTTGAGGAAGTCGCGATTCTTTACCGGAACAATGCATCGTCAATCAATGTCATGAATGCACTCGATTTAGCAAATGTTCCATTTTACATTAAAGATGTCGATCATAAATTCTTCAGTCACTGGGTCCTAAAAGATATTTTACATTTTATCGAATTCGCCCAGGATCCTTCCGACATCGATGTATTGGCACAAATTCATACGAAGTTTGCCGGCTATATTTCTAAAGTCCAGTTGCAACGCCTCTATGAATTACGTAATGGTGAACATGCGTTTGACTTGTTACTTCAACATGTCGAGATGAAGTTTTACCAAAAGAAACAATTAAAAACGATGAAAACTGTTTTCGCTTCGATTCAAACTGCCCGTCCGGCTGCTGCTCTTGCTTTGATTCGTAATGAACTCGGATACGAAAAAAACTTACGTAAGATGAGTGACAGTCTTGGATTCAGTATCGATTATTTACTTGAGATGTTGAACACGATTGAAAATGTCGCCAGTGACTTACCGACCGCTCTCGCATTCAAGGAGCGTTTTGTTCACTTAGAGCAACTGATGCGTGATGCCAAGTCCAATAAACATCAAAACGCAGTCACGCTTTCCACGTTCCATAGTGCAAAAGGACTCGAATTTAATCGTGTCTTCATGATTGATTTAATCAATGGCGTTTTACCATCATCAGATAATATCAAATCCTATAAAGATGGTCAGCTCGAAGAAATGGAAGAGGCTGCTCGGTTGTTCTATGTCGGCATGACACGAGCACGTCATGAACTCCATTTGATTTCGTATCGCTACAAATCAAAAGTCGTCGAAGAATCGATTTTTGTTGGCAACGTGCGACAAATCCTGAATCCAGATGCCGCTAAACGACAAAAACAGCAAGCACAAGTTCGACCGAGTATGCGTCCTCCAGTAGAACTATTACCAATCGAGGAAAAGATGCGGATTGCCCATAAATCATTTGGCGAAGGGACTGTTCTTCATTTAACAGGAGACGTTCTCGATGTTCAATTTGATCAAGGTATCGAAAAACAATTTTCCCTTCAAGTTTGTTCAGAGAATCAACTCATTTCCATTTTATAAGAAAAACCCGCTGCATTTTCTACTGCTACGACGAGTAGAAAAGCTGACGGGTTTTTTCTTGATTTAATTTTCTACTTAAATACGATCATCGTTTCGACTTACGAGTGCATCTCGAATTTCTGTAAGCAGTCTTTCTTCCGTCGTCGGTTCCGGGACTTCTTCCGTAACTTCTTCTTTACTTCGAAAACGATTGATAGCTTTGACGAATAAAAACAACGCAAAGGCAATTAAGATGAATTCAATCGTTGCTTGAAGAAACTGTCCATACAATAATTCTGCACTCCCGACGGACACTGATAATCCTTTTACATTTACTCCACCAACCACGATGCCAATCAACGGCATGAAGATACTGTTGACAAGCGCCTTGATGATACTACTAAATGCTGCCCCTAAGATGACACCAATCGCTAAATCAACGACATTTCCGCGAAAGGCAAACTCTTTAAACGCTTTAAACATATTATCCTCCCGTTAAGACCACGTTCCGGCTGCAAGTTGACTGATTGCATGACCGACACCATGTTCATCGTTTGTTTTCGTGACGTGAGCGGCAATCGCTTTTGCATCTTCATGTCCATTCCCCATCGCAATCGCAACACCTGCGACTTTGAACATCGGAACGTCGTTTAAGTTGTCACCGATGACTGCGACCTCATCGATTGATACACCTAAGTGCTTCGCTAACGTTTTGACAGCAGTTCCTTTATCGGCACCGACTGCCATGACTTCGATGTTATCGTGACCAGACGACGTCACATAAATGCCGTCAACTTTTTCTTCGACTTCTTTCCAAATCTTATTCATTAAGTCTTGATCGAACGAGAATGAGATGAATTTAAAGACTTGTCCCGCCTGATTTCGGATGAAGGAACGGAACCCATCAATCATTTTTACATCTTCATTGACGTAATAGCGTTTATAGAAAAAGTCGAGAACTTCTTTCGCACGGTCACTTTCACGACTCATATCTTTTAATGAGTCATACGCTGCATCGATTGTTGCGCCTTGCGCTGTTACGAGACCTTGATCACAGAACATCTCGAAAAACACTTCATATTGGCTGATGATACTATAAATTTGTTGCGCTTGTTCAGCCGTCAACGTCGTTGCGCTCAGTTGTTCACCCTCGCGCGTCATGACACGTGCACCGTTCGATGCAATGATTGGACAAACGATTCCTGCTTGATCCGTTAATTCCTTCGCATTTAAGTAGTTCCGCCCTGTTGCAATCGCAAAATCGACGCCTTGTTCCTTTGCCGCCTTAATCGCATCAATCGTTTCCTGTTCGATTTTTTGATTACTCGATAAGACCGTACCATCCATGTCGGAAATCAATAACTTGATTGCTTTTGCCACTTCATCCACTCTCCTTTATCTTTTTCAATCCCACTATACCATTTCTCTTTTTCTTTGCCTTCTCAAACCTATTTCGAACGAATCGTGACCAAAGTCATAGCGTTGCTTTTTCTTCCTTACAAAATCGGAGACAACAATCTAGAAATGCTCTCTTTAAATTTAATCAGCCTCGACCGTTCTGCATATATTTCAGCAGTTAACAACTTTGATACTTCACAATCAGCGAGAAATAATTGTTCTAATTCGAGCGCAGTCGCTCGATCATATACAATCGAGTTCATTTCAAAGTTCAATCGAAAACTCCGGGCATCAATGTTCGTCGTTCCGACCGAAGCAATCTCACCATCCACTACAATTGTCTTTGCATGAAGAAACCCTGGTTCGTACGTATAGATTTTCGCTCCATAGGCAATCAGTTCTCCCGCTGCGGCTGTCGTCGCCCAGTAAACGAATGGGTGATCCGGTTTATTCGGAATCATGATTCGAACATCGACACCAGACAATAGCGCCATCTTACACGCATCCATGTAACTGGCATCTGGTATGAAATAAGGCGACTGAATCATTACTGATTTCTTAGCGAGCGAAATCATTTTAATCAATACATTTTTTAAATGTTCTGTCTCAGAATTTGGTCCGGATGTGACAATTTGCATGGGTAACGGCTGATTGATTTCGTGAGATCCATAATAAAAGAGCGTTTTATCCGTGTAGATGTCATTCGCTTGATTCCAATCCAAAATAAATCGATCCAATTGATCGTGAACGACCTCACCTTCTAGCCGAAAATGTGTATCACGCCAATAGCCGAATTTCTCATCAATTCCAAAATACTCCGTTCCGACATTAAAGCCTCCGATGTAACCAATCTGCCCATCGACGATACAAGACTTACGATGATTCCGGTTGTTCATTCGAAAATTAATGACTCCAAACGTCGGTGGAAAAAACGCAAACACTTCTCCACCATGATGAAGTAAGTCTTTAAAATCTTGTCGTTTCAAATCACGAGAGCCTACTGCATCATACAATAAACGGACTTTGATTCCTTGACGCGCCATCTTCGTCAATGCGTCAATCAATGCTAAGCCAAGGGAATCTTTTTGGATGATGTAATACTGGATATTGATTTCATGTTTGGCATTCATGATGTCTGTCATCATTCGATTAAATTTTTGTTCACCATCTGATAGAATCGTCACTTCATTTTTCAGGCTGAGTAATGACCCGTTTGATTTCAGATTCATTTGAATCAATTGATTGTATCGTTCGATCAACGGATATGTCCGTCGAAGGTCACCCAAATGGTTCAATTCTGTAATCTGTAGCTCGACACGTCGTGACTGTTCCAACCGCTCCTCTTCTTTAACATGATAAAAATCCTTTTTCTTGAGTAGGCGTCCAAAAAATAAATAAATTAAAAATCCAACGATCGGAATGAAATAGAGAACGAGCATCCAGGCCCATGTCGCACCAATATCACGCCGTTCCAAGAAGATGACCGTCAACACTGCAAGTAAATTCATGATTCCCAGTCCAAACAGTAAGACAACTGTAAACGTGCTAAGTACATCCATCATATCCATCCCTCCTCTCCTTTCTATTCCCCAGCATCCATTCTTTAGTCCCTCTGCCGTTCATCAAAAAACATGCCTGAAATTCAGTAGTAACTGAATTTCAGGCATGTTAGTTTAAACGTTCGATTGTTCGTGTCCGTGCTGTATAGCGATTTCTTCGACCATCGTTTTCGCACTGGCAACACAATCCGGTAAACCGACGCCATCATAAGCCAATCCCGCTAAATACACACCAGGATACTTACTCATGACTTCGTCACGGACAATTTGAATCCGTCCTGCATGACCAACCGTATAAGCTGGTAAACCATCAACTAACCGGCTGATGATGACTTGTTTCGGTGCAAGCGTTTGACCACAAATTTGTTCCAAATCTTTTAATACTGTTTCCTTGATGACATCATCCGTCTCATGAACGAGCGCATCATTACCTGGCCGACCGACAAAAGCGCGTAAAACCGTATGATTCGGTGCAGAATGACTCCACTTTTGATCGATCGCCGTACATGCCGTAATCGAATACGGGGCACGTCGATTGACGACAAAACCCGTACCTTCAATGGGTAATGTCGCTTGTTCATCGAAAATCAGCGTAACTGTCGCCGTTGAATGCGTCTTCAACTGCTCAAGTTCCCGTAAATCCGCATCCGGAAGTAAACTGACGACTTGTGGATGAGGAATCGTCAAGAGAACATAATCTGCATACTCAGGACCGTGATCTGTTTTTAAGCGATAACGTTCATTTTCACGCGCAACTTCGAGTAAAGGCGTTTCCAGACGAATTTCAGTCCGTTCAAGCACTTCTTCTAAACGTTCGACTAGCGATTCAAGCCCCGTTGAAAGTGACAGGAACTGTCCTGTCGTTGGTTTCGTTTGCCCTTGAACTTGAGCAGTCGGACGCATCAAACGCATCCCTTCGAATAACGATCCCGCTTTTTGTTCATTCGCAACGAACTGCGGATATGTCGCGAACGTACTCATTTGATCAATATTCCCTGCATAAATTCCAGACAATAACGGTTCAATCAACTTCTCGACCAGCGCATCCCCGAGGCGAGGACGCAAGTAACTACCGAGCGGAATATCTTCTTCAGGAATCGTCAATTGATCAGAAGGATGAAGCAACAATCGCGCAACCTCCGCTTTTTCCGAATCTGTCAGCAACGTCGTCTCTGAAAATAAATTTAAATCAGTCGGGATTCCCATCACAGACCCTTTCGGAATCGGATGGAGACCACCTGGATCTAAAATGAATGCTTGCGATGTGTTGTTCCGAACCAACTTGTCACCTAGACCAACGGCTTCAATTAAATCGGTCAAGATGTGCTTTCGTGCGACATAGGAATCTGGACCGCGCTCAATCATAAAGCCGTCTTCTCGATAGGTCGCGACTTTACCACCAAGTCGCTCACCTGCTTCTAGGACGGTGATATTTAAATCAGGAAATAAACGTTCTGCGAAATAGGCAGCGGCAAGACCAGTAATACCACCGCCGACGATAACGAGACGTTTACTTGACATAGCTACCAACTTGTTTTGCGACGGCTTCCGTGACTGCCTCCATGAAAGCCGGCTCCGCGTTTGGCATACCTGGTCGAGCATAGTGGATACCGAGTTCGTCACATACGACTTTACATTCGTAATCATTATCAAACAAAACTTCTAGATGGTCAGCGACGAATCCGACTGGTACGTATACGAATGCTTCATACCCTTCTGCTTCATAAACATCACGCGTTAAATCTTGAACGTCTGGCCCGAGCCAAGGTTCAGGTGTTTGTCCTGCCGATTGCCATCCCGTGATCATATGTTTGACACCAGCACGTTTTGCAATCAACTCTGCCGTTTCTTTCAATTGATCCGGATACGGGTCACCGTTCGCAATGATTTTCTCAGGAAGACTATGCGCTGACACGACAAGGACCGCTTTTTCTTCCGGTACAGGCAGTGCATCGAATGTTTGACGAATCGCTTGTCCCCACCAGTTGATGAATGCTTCTTCTTGGTACCATGATTCGACGGAAGCAAGCTGAATTCCGTGTTTGTCCGCGACTTCTTTTGCTCGTCCATTGTATGAACGAATGCTGAATGTCGAATAGTGTGGTGCTAAAACAACCGTCACTGCTTCCGTGATGCCGTCTTTTGCCATTTGCTCGACCGCATCTTCGACGAACGGTTCGATGTGCTTGAGACCTAGATAGAGTTTGAACTCAATTTCGCCCGCATATTTTGCTGACAATTGACGATGTAATTCTTCCGCCTGGTCAATCGTGACTTGTGCAAGTGGCGAGACACCGCCGATTGCTTCATAACGCTCCGTCAGTTCAGCGAGTGCTTCAGGTGACGGTTTACGCCCACGACGGATGTGCGTGTAATACCGTTCGATATCTTCCGGTTTATACGGTGTTCCGTATGCCATTACGAGTAATCCAAGTGTTTTCATTTTGCTACCTCCATTTTTTCTTTCGAATAATCATGGATAAATGCAGTCAAGCGTTTTAAGACTTCTGGGTCGACTTCCGGGAAGATTCCATGTCCTAAATTAAAGATGAATCCAGGACGTTTCATTCCCATGTCAAGAATCTCTGTTGCTTTCGCTTCTAAGATTTCCCATGGTGCAAGTAAATAAGAGGGATCAAGGTTTCCTTGCAACGTTTTTGTCAACCCACGTTCGCGTGCTTCGTCGATCGATAGACGCCAATCAAGTCCAACGACGTCGAGCGGTAAATCATGCCACTCTTCTGCTAAGTGACTTGCACCGACACCAAACATAATCATCGGAACGCCTGTTTCTTTTAATTCCGTGAAAATCCGTTCCATTGTCGGTTTGATGTAGAGGACATAATCTTTCTGACTTGTCGTTCCGACCCATGAATCAAAAATCTGAAACGCTTGAATGCCCGCATCAACTTGAGCTTTAATGTAGTCAATCACCATGTCTCCGAGTTTCTCCATTAATGCATGCCATACATCCGGATGTCCATACATCAATGCTTTCGTTTTATGGTAGCCTTTTGAAGGTCCACCTTCAATCATATAGCTCGCAAGTGTAAACGGTGCGCCTGAAAACCCAATCAATGGTACTTCTAATCGTTCCCGTAATAACTTGATGGTCTCGAAGATATATGGAATATCTTCTTTTTTAAACGGTTGTAGCGCCTGTACATCTTCCATCGTTCGAATCGGATTCGCGATGACCGGACCGATGCCACTTTTAATTTCAACATCAACACCCATAGATGGTAATGGCGTCATGATGTCTTTGTACAGAATCGCTGCGTCAACACCAAGTTGTTTAACCGGCAATTCAGTGACGTATGCGCATAGTTCTGGATCATGTGTGATTTCGAACAGCGTACGCGTCTTTTTAATTTCACGATATTCCGCTTGATAACGACCTGCTTGTCGCATGTACCAGACAGGTACGTGGCCCACTTGTTCGCCACGGACCGCCCGTAAAAACGTATCATTGAAGTTTTTCATCATAACTACCCCTTTATACTCTTACTAACGCCCCAAAATAACGTACGATAAGTTTGTGAACACAAAAACATTATATCTGAAATGAAGAAGTCTGTGCCAATAAATCGGTTACAAAATTACAGTTCCTTATCCAGTTCATTAAATGTTCACCGTTTCTTGTAAAGACCAAACGCAGCATTCAATTGTCCCCGAATTAAATCAGTTCGTTGCTGCTCCGTTACTTTCCGCTCTTTTTCACGGATTTCATGCGTCCGCCAACCATCTTCGATTTTTTCTGCAACTTCAACTAGCCGTTCAATATCTGTAAATGAATATTTTCGTGTTTTCCCGTTCGTACGCTCCGGGAAAATAAGTTTCCGCTCTTCATAGTAACGAATCTGACGTTCCGATAACCCTGTCAATTCACAGACAATCCCGATCGACATCACTTTCTTTTCACGGTAACTCATCTTCGTCACTCCTTTTGATAAAAATACCATGTCAGATTTTCTGACACAAGTCGTTCCTTAAAAACAATTTCCGTTTAAAGTAAACACATACTTTAAATTGATAAAGGAGGAACGACGATGAATCTTGAAGAAATGATCATTTCAGTTGATACGTTTTATGTCTTATTCGCTACGCTACTCGTCTTTACGATGCAAATCGGTTTCCTATTACTTGAGACGGGAATGTTACGCGCCAAAAATGCAGGGCACGTCGCCGTCAAACAGCTCATTAGTTTTTCCGTCGCCGCGTTAGCTTTTTGGGCGATTGGGTTTGGACTGACGTTCGGAGACGGACCTGGTCTAATCGGAACGGAAGGATTCTTCTTACAAGGAGGGTTCTCAAGTCTCGACTGGTCAAATGTTACAATCGATGTTAAGTTCCTCTTCCAACTCTCATTCGTCGCTGTTTCCTTAGCGATTGCCTGGGGCGGGTTTGCTGAACGAGCTAAACTATCTGTTTATCTGCTGTTCGGAACATTCTTCGTCGCCATCATTTATCCAATCATCGCTCGCTCTGTTTGGGCAGGTGGTTTCCTCGGTTCACTCGGTATGCAAGACTTCGCCGGTTCGACCGTCGTCCACTTACAAGGTGGAATCGCCGCTCTCGTCGCCGCGTTAATTTTGAAAAAGCGGATTGGCGCTGAAAAAACGCCGCTCCTTGGTCACAACGTCATCTATTCTGTCGTCGGCGCCTTCATTCTTTGGTTATGCTGGTTCGGCTTCAACGCTGGATCGACCTTGACGATTGCCGACGGGTTCTTCAGTTATGTCGCCTTGACGACGTTACTTGCGACAGCTGCCGGCGCACTCGGCGCACTCGCTATTTCTTTCTGGCATCGTCGCGTGGCAGACATTCCTTCGATCATCAACGGCGTACTCGCAGCACTCGTCGCGATTACTGCAGCCTGTGCATTCGTTGAACCGTGGGGTGCAGTTGTAATTGGTTTCCTCGCAGGTATCATCACGTACGGAACAAGCATTTTACTCGCGCGCCGTGTCGATGATCCATTATGCGCCTTCTCTGTTCACGGTGTCGCCGGGATTTGGGGAACACTTGCTACCGGGTTCTTCGCCTCACCGCGTCTCGTTGAAATCACAGGGATTGGACAAGCTGGTTTATTCTACGGGGGTGGCTTTAGTCAACTCGGTGTCCAAGCACTCGGTGTTGTCTTCGCTGTCATCGTCGTCAGTGTCTTAAGTTATGCTTTCCTCAAACTCCTCGATGTAACGATCGGCCTTCGGATAACGCGAGAAGATGAACTCCGCGGACTTGATGTCGCTGAACACGGACAAGCTTCATATGACCTCCCCGCTCCAATCAGTAAAGAACTAAAAGCAACGTATGATGCTGAAACTTCTGAAAAAGTGAATTAACCTCTCGTTTTCTTAAACAAGAAACTAACCCCCGATTTCTCGTACCTACTTAGGAACGAGAAATCGGGGGTTAGTCTGTCATACATTACATTACATTTCATTTTCTGAGATACATTTCACTAACGGCAATGGCGATGATTGCCCCAACCAAGACGATAGGTTGCCCGTTCATTAATATAGCGATTAATGCTAATGCGATAATCTGAAGGATTGACGCGACCCGGATGACTTTTTTACGAGATCTATTCGCATCTCCAAAAGGCAACAAGCGCGTTAACAAATGCGAATCGATTGCACGTGTAAATGGCGCCAATTGAAAACTCGTCAAACCACTGAAGGCAGGAATTGCAAACGTGACAAGCCACGGATTATCTTTTCCGAGCCAGATGAAGACTGCTCCAATCAATGTGAGCCGAACAATCAATCCAATTCCGTCTGTGCTACGAATGAGTTGCTTCATGTAAAGGTAGTCGAACGTTTGTTTTTTATCAAATTGAATTTTTTCGACGAGTTGGCTTAAGATACGGCGTTGTTTATACGTCTTCGATAAGCGTGGAACATCAACGAACCAGTTCGCAATCCGGTAGAAACGATCACGCGACTCCTGCTCGATTGCAATCCATTCCATCAGCGGTAACTGCTGATATTTTTTTAAGTGCAGCGTGACGAGCAGTAAGCTCGTAATCACTATACTGAAAAACGGCATATCAATCATCACTAAAATCCCTGCGCCCACTGCATACAGAACGACAAGCCGGTGCGGAATCGCTTCTAGTTTCGATAGGTTCGCGCTCGCACCAATCATCGCGAGAGCGAAAAATAATACGATCATCTCAAGCGGACTCGTTGATTCCGTTCTTACATAAAGGACAGCGATTGCTAAAAACGGAATGACAACTCGAACCATTCCTAAAAAAGCATTGTACAGTCGGACCCGCTTCATATAAGAACTAAGTTGCGGCAAGTTCGGCAATAAAAATACTTGGTCAGCCTCGACTAAGAACGTTCGTGCCGTCCGATAAAAGGCGATGATAATGAATAAACCGCCCATCAGCAGATTTCCAGGAAAGTCGCCATTGATTTGATTCAGAAACCGCCCATAGACGACGAGAGCATATAATACGACGAAGTAGACCGTAAATAACAACCCACCGTTCGCCATGTACTTCGTGTACTTGGTCATTTCCGACATCGCAGCTTGATAGCGTTCTCGCCATAAGGTAGCACTCGTCATCCTTCTGCCTCCTCAATGGCAGCTACATAAATGTCATCAAGCGAACTATCCGTTAAATCAAAACGTTTCCGCAATTCCTCGGTCGTCCCCTCTGCTGCGATATGTCCATCGTGAAGGAGAATAAATCGATTACAATGCCGCTCCGCAGTCTCTAAAATATGTGTGGACATTAAAATACCTTTTCCATCGGTTTTTAATTCACTAAAAATATTCAACAATTCCCGGATCGCTAGTGGATCGAGACCAACAAACGGTTCGTCAACAATCAATAACTCACTGCCTGTGATTAAAGCACAGAGAATCATCGCCTTTTGTTTCATTCCTTTAGAAAATACACTTGGAAACCATTCCAGCTGTTTCGTCATCCGCAATCGCTCTGTGTAATGTTCGATTCGTTCTTGTGCTGTTTTCTCATCGACATCATACCCTTGCGCCATTAAGCGAAGGTGCTCTCGAAGAGTCAACTGTTCGTATAACATCGGCTGTTCCGGGATGTATGCCACTTGTTTCCGGTACGTTTGTTCATCAGCTGACAGACTGACACCGTTAATCAAGATTTCACCTGACTTAATGGGTAACAATCCTAATATGTGCTTAATCGTCGTCGATTTCCCGGCACCATTCAATCCAATCAGTCCAACTAACTCCCCTTGCTTTACTGCTATATCAATATGATGCAACACTGTTTTCGATCCATATCCACCTGAAAGATCTTTAATTTCTAATAACAAATCTAGCCACTCCTCTCATTAACTATCCTAGACAATTCATCCTTGTTTTTCTACTGTTGATGATTTTTTTTAAAAGAAAAGGTTTCAATACATCTTATTACGGCAATTACTCTAAGTGTAATCGTTACATCAATATATGAAAAACGATTTACAAAAATTGAAAGTGTATGTTACATCAAACGTTTTATAGAGAAGTAACTGGTCTAATCGTCTAGCTATCTTATCTACTTGTATTGTTTTACTTCTCATCAAAAATTACGTTTATGAGTCATTCATTTTCAAAGTGTTTATAACAACCTGAAAACAGGTAAATCTAAGTATGAAAAGGAGTGTTTCAAATGGGATTCTTATGGGCTTTAATCGTTGGTGGACTAATCGGTTGGGTAGCAAGTTTAATCATCGGGAAAGACGTTCCTGGTGGCATCATCGGTAACATCATCGCTGGTTTCATCGGCGCAATCATCGGACAGTCAATCTTCGGTTCAATGGGACCTGATCTTGCCGGGTTCGCAATCATTCCAGCAATCTTAGGTGCAATCATCTTAATCTTCATCGTGTCATTGATTCTTCGTGCCATTCGCAAGTAATCATTATCATCGAATAACAATTTAAATTAGAGGAGTGTTTTTAAATGGGATTTTTATGGGCTTTAATCGTCGGCGGTTTAATTGGTTGGGTAGCGAGCTTAATCATCGGGAAAGACGTACCGGGCGGCATCATCGGTAACATCGTCGCAGGTTTCATCGGTTCAATGATCGGACAAGCCATCTTCGGGGACATGGGACCTGACCTTGGTGGATTCGCGATCATTCCTGCAATCATCGGTGCAATCATCTTAATCTTCATCGTATCGTTGATTCTTCGTTCAGTAAACAAAAAATAAGTAACAGTAACTACAACTACTAATTCAGAGGAGTGTATTTTAATGGGATTCTTATGGGCTTTAATCGTCGGCGGTTTAATTGGTTGGGTAGCGAGTTTAATTATCGGGAAAGACGTTCCTGGCGGCATCATCGGTAACATCGTCGCTGGTTTCATCGGTTCAATGATCGGACAAGCCATCTTCGGAGACATGGGACCTGACATCGGCGGTTTCGCAGTTATTCCTGCAATCATCGGTGCAATCATCTTAATCTTCATCGTATCGTTGATTCTTCGTTCAGTAAACAAAAAATAAGTAACAGTAACTACAACTACTAATTCAGAGGAGTGTATTTTAATGGGATTCTTATGGGCTTTAATCGTCGGCGGTTTAATTGGTTGGGTAGCGAGTTTAATTATCGGGAAAGACGTTCCTGGCGGCATCATCGGTAACATCGTCGCTGGTTTCATCGGTTCAATGATCGGACAAGCAATTTTCGGAGACATGGGACCTTCTATCGGCGGTTTCGCAGTCATTCCTGCCATCATTGGTGCAATCATCTTAATCTTCATCGTATCACTCGTTCTTCGTTCAGTTCGTAAACGGTAATAAAAACTAATTACTTGAGACCTTATTCAAACTAAAAAAGGAGTGTTTTAAATGGGATTCTTATGGGCTTTAATCGTCGGTGGTATCATTGGTTGGTTGGCAAGTCTTATTCTTGGTAAAGACGTTCCCGGTGGTATCATCGGTAACATCATCGCAGGTTTCGTCGGGGCCATGATCGGTCAAGCTCTCTTAGGTGACTGGGGACCAGTTATCGGAGGATTTGCGATTATTCCAGCATTACTCGGAGCAATCATCTTGATTCTAATCGTTTCGTTCATTCTTCGTGCAGTGAACAAAAAATAATAAATGAAAGCACCGGTAACAGACTCGAAGTTCTCAAAGTCGTTACCAGTGCTTTTTTTGTACCATCAGCGCAATTCTAACCACATTTTATCCGAACGCTCGATTACTCTTTTTTCTGACCGTAAGTTAAGCCACCCTAGTATATCTTCAAAGAAGCTTGTCGGGTACTCCCAGACGGTCCCGATCGATTCATTACTTTTCGATTCCGGTTTACCGGCGACTGCTTCAAGCTCAGACGGTGTCTTATTTAAATCAATCATGATGCTTTTTACATCATTGTTTGCATACGTCACTTCAAAACCGTCGTACACTGCACGATTTGCTACATTTGATGCGGGAGGACCAAATTCTTTTTCAACAGAAGAACGGTTCTCATCCAAATAAGCTGTCATCGCGTCGATCGACTTGCCTGTTCTTGCCTCGACTTCAGTTTCTAACAATTTTTCGATGTCTAATCCATACTGCTCCGTGACGTCTGGTTTGATTTGCTTCGCTAACTTAAACGTTACTTCCGTTGTTTTTTCGTCTCCCAGTTGAACGGTTTGACGGTCTCGTCCTGTCTTACCATTGGCTTCGACACTTGCAAGTACATCGTACTCACCCGGAAAACGTTTGATTTTCAACGGCTCATCCTCCTGGACGCCTACTTCTTCATCATCTATGAAGACGGTCGTCTCTGGTACATCACTCGTTACTTGAAGTAGCTGTTTATTTAGATGAAGCACATATTCGTCATACCAAAAGCGCCCTGCTGTTTTTTTTAGCTCGAACAAATCCTGTTCATTTTTCTCTGCTGTAGGTTCAGGGTAGTTTTGCTGATCGGCTCTAATCTCCGCCGCTGCTCGGCTGAGACGTCCATCCTCTGCCTGAAACCATTTCATCAAACGAGTTGCTTCCGCAATCGATACGACCTGATCATCTTCATAGACGAGTTTTTGGAACGCAGCCCGGTCCTGATCGTTCACGGCTTTCACAAAAACAGCTTCTGTACGCTCTCGCTCAGCAGCCGGCTTGATTTGGCTTACGTACCCCCAGACTCCCCCTGCAACTAAGAGGAGAACGATTCCGATGATGAGCAAACGCTGATTTCGTTTTTTCCTTCGTTCATGTAACGTCATACGAGACGGCATCGTGAGTTCCCTACTTTCTTTAATCTTGTGTATCTAAGTGTAAAAACGTTTGATTACGTTGTCAATCACACTTAAGATGGAGATAATTCTATTTTTATAAAAGGAGTAATCCCTATGCAAAAAGATAACTGTATTTTCTGCAAAATTGCTAAGCACGAAGTACCTAGCCATAAAGTCTTTGAAAATGATGAGGTTCTTGCATTCCTCGATCTTTCTCAAGTTACAAAAGGTCATACATTAGTCATTCCAAAACAACATGCAGATCACGTATACGATTTATCCGTCGAAGATGCTCAATCAGTCTTTGCCGTTGTTCCGGAAATTAGTCGTGCCTTACAAAAGGAAACACAAGCTGCTGGCATCAACATTCTATCGAACACGGGCAAGGTCGCTGGACAGTCCGTATCACACTTTCATATTCATTTAATCCCACGGCATGATAAACATGATGGTTTTGGCGCAAAATGGGAAGTTCATAATGAAGACTACACGGCTGAAGAGCTTGCCATTTTAGCAAATTCAATCTCGACTCACCTGTAAAAAGACCTTCGAATGCATTATTCCATACACCCTTTTTTAGAAATATTGTCAAAATAGGTTTCCAATATCGGATTTTCGGTAAAATAATATGAAACAAATATTTTAATATTAAAGAAGGAGGTAAACTATGTCGAAGCGTCCCCAACGTAACTGGGTCGCTTTTGGTGCTACGCTGTCGCTTGTGACTTTTTACGGTTTGAAGGCGCTTCGCCAAGGTACTAAAAGTGACTCTTCGAATGGTAAACAACGTCGAAATTCTTATTCTACAATCGTAACGAACGTGCAGGATTTAACACAGGAGGGCAAGAACTTAATAGAGACAGCTAAAATTTCCGGTACAACCTTCAAAGATGAAGTTACGAAAGATGTCTCTGTGTATCAAGCCGAGATTCAAGAATCCATTTCGCGTATCCAAGAATTAGCTGATGAGGCGAAACAAGATGCGGATCACCTCTCTCCTCAAAAGTAAGGTCCATTGCTTCGATTTGTTTTTTGTATAGTTTGCATTTTGCGTTTTTTAGCCATCGTCACCTTTCGAAAGGATGAGTCAGATATGGAACATGAAAAATTATATCCTGGACAAGAAGCACTGTTATACAGTCATAAAATTGTCCAGCTGAGCAAAGCACTATGGAAAACGGTAGAAAAAGATTGGCAAAATTGGATTAAGCCCTTTGATTTAAACATCAATGAGCATCATATCCTCTGGATTTCACATGCTTTAGGTGGTGCTTCGATTTCTGAGATCGCGAAGTACGGTGTCATGCACGTTTCAACGGCGTTTAACTTCTCTAAAAAATTAGAAGACCGTGGTCTGTTGACATTCTCGAAGAAAGAGACGGATAAACGAAATACGTACGTTCAACTCACACCAGCCGGCGAAACGTTATTACTTGAAACCATTCAAGCGTTCCGTCCGGAAGAGAACGGTGTCTTCCGTGCCTCACTCCCGCTTCAAGAATTATACGGGAAGTTTCCTGAGCTGACGGACATCTCTGCGATCGTTCGTCGTTTATACGGAGACAGCTTCATGGATATCTTCGCTGAAACGTCGAAAATGATTACAGAAGAAGCTGATCGTCGCCCGCAAGACCCTGTCATCGATTCAATCAAAAAGGCATAACTCGATGCTTTTAAAAATCAGGCGTTCTAGCCTCTGCCTAGAGCGCTTTTTGTCTGTTTTGTGGAGTGACGGTCACATTACTAGTCTGTGTCAAAGACAGAATTCCCATCACAATTTCCCATAAAAATAGTCGACGCTGTTGATGATGAATGTGATAGCATAGAAAAGAGCAAACATCTTTTGAAAAGGTGTGCAGCTGTCAACCTAGCCAGGATATGATATGATAGAACGGTTGAAATAAATGGTAAATTAGGGGTGTATGTATGAAGAAGAAATTTTTAAGTGCAGCAGCAGTCGCAAGTGTTTTCACACTAGCAGCGTGTGGGTCAAATGATGAAGCCGTCATCAACTATAAAGGTGGCGAAGTGAACAAGGCTGATGTCCAAGAAGAGGCCTATGAAAAAGCGGGTGCACAAATCGCTTTCCAACAAACAATGAACGAGCTTCTTGAAAAAGAATATGGCAAAAAAGTAACGGATAAAGAAGTAGAGGCAGAAGTCAAAAAAACAAAAGACCAATTCCCGGATGAAGAGCAATTCAACTCTACATTGGAAACAGCCGGTATTAAAAGTGAAAAAGAATTCGAAAAAGTTCTTCGCACACAAATGCTCTTAACAGAAGCAAAATCTGCAAAATCTAAAGTAACAGATAAAGAAATTGAAGAACGTTTCGATCAAGAAAAAGTTGAAGTAAAAGCAAGCCATATTCTTGTCGAAAAAGAATCAGAAGCAAAAGCAATCAAAAAAGAGTTAGATGACGGTGGAGACTTCGCAAAAATCGCTAAGGAGAAATCGACAGATACAGGTAGCGCTACGAAAGGTGGAGACCTCGGTTACTTCACAAAAGGTAAAATGGTCGAGGAATTCGAAACGTATGCCTTCAAAGATGGCGTTGAAGGTAAAATCTCTGATCCAATCAAAACACAATTCGGTTACCACATCATCAAGGTAACGGATCGTAAAGAGAAAAAAGATTTCACACTTGAAAAAGAAAAAGACCGGATCAAAAAAGAACTTGCTGAAGAAAAAGCAGCACAAGTCAATCCGAACGATATCTACCGTGCATTGATGAAAGAGTACGATGTCAAAGTCGAAAATAAAGACTTTAAAGACGCATTTGATCTCGATAAACAAGAACAAGAACAAATGCAGCAACAAATGATGCAACAACAGCAGTAATCAAAAAACGCCGATGATTCCGTTTTCTATACGGAGTCATCGGCGTTTTCTATACATATTTTCTGAACACGGCGGCCAAGTGCGTAGATGAAGCAACTCCCCCGCCTGAAAAAAAGCGCATGTGCGAAAGCGTGATTCTTTTTTAAGTCCATTCTTTTTTGATCAACGAATGGGCGCACGTTCGTATTGCTTCGGAAGGATGACCTCATCATGGAGTTCTGCCGCTGCATGATGAACCCAGTACGGTTGCCGTAAGAGTTCACGTGCGAGTAATACGACATCAGCACGTTGACTCCGTAAAATCTCTTCTGCCATCGTTGCTGTCGTAATTAATCCAACTGCCCCTGTCTTGATTCCTGTCGCTTGCTTGAGCTCTGCAGCATAGGGAACTTGATAACCAGGGTATACTTCCGGAACTGCATTTGCGACAACTGCCCCTGAACTACAATCCAGTAAGTCGATTCCCCGCTCAAGCAATGCTTCAGCAAGTGGAATATAGTCGGTCGCTGTCATCCCACCCGGTGCGTGATCAGCTGCTGAAATCCGGACCCAGAGTGAGATATCCGATTTTGCTTGGATGCCTTCGATGATTTCAAGTAAGAAACGCATCCGGTTTTCAAGCGATCCGCCATACTGATCGTTTCGCTCATTTGATAACGGTGATAAAAATGTATTGATTAGATAGCCATGTGCCCCATGTAATTCAATGAAATCGTACCCTGCTTGTTCAACGCGTAATGCTGCATCGATAAATTGTTGCTGAATTTTTTTAATGTCTTCTATAGATAACTCGGCTGGACTTCCATATGAATCATCAAAGGCAATTGGACTCGGTGCGACAGGCGGACGTGCTGTCGTACTTTTCCGTCCCGCATGTGCTAGTTGTACGCCAGCTTTCGCCCCTGCTGCTTGTACTTGCTCCGCAATCCGTCGTAAGCCTTCAATTTGCGAATCTGACCAAATTCCTAAATCGCCTGCTGAAATCCGTCCGTCAGGTGTCACAGCTGTCGCTTCTAACATGACACCTCCGACACCCCCTACTGCGCGGGACGCGTAATGTGTCACGTGCCAATCCGTCACCTTACCGTCTTCTTTCGCGCTATACATACACATCGGTGCCATGATGACACGATTACGAAACGTCACATTCCCAATTTCGATTGCTTCGAATAATTTTGCCTTCATTTTATTCTCCCCCTACCGCTGATTATAATTTTGGTCGATAAAACGAACGGTTGTCGAGTGCAAACGAACGTTCAGAGAATTGTCCTGGTTCCACGTATTCAAGAAGACGATCCATCATCGTCATTCGTGCATCCAAGTTATCAATTAAAAATAACACTTCTGCTTCGCGCATTTGAGGTGCTACTGCCGATCCCCACTCAGGACGACCGTGATGACTGAGCACTAGATGTTGTAAGACCGTCAACACTTCAGCATCAATCTCGAGTTCTGCTCCGACTTTTTCAAGTTCTGCGACCATTAATGAAATATGACCGACAAGTTTTCCAGGAAGCGTATACTCTGGCGTGACAGGATCTGATAACTCTTTTATTTTTGCATAATCATGTAACACGACACCTGCTACGAGTAGATCGCGATTCAATGTCGGATAGAGCTTCGCGATTTGATCGGCAAGCTTCAGCATCGACAGTACGTGGTACGATAACCCTGAATAGAACGCATGGTGGTTCTTAACAGCCGCCGGATGCGTAAAGTAGGCATTAAAGTTTTTAGTGACAAGGTGTTTGACGATTTTTTTCATATCCGCTTGTTGAATCGATTCGATGTACTGGAGTACTTCTGTTTCGATTTGTTCCCGCGGGAGCGGTGCTGCCTGAATGTACTCTTCAACATTGGTCTCATCGAGTACCGTAATTTGTTTTAGTTTCAACTGTGTCCGGCCGCGATAATCCATCACTTCACCTGCCGCATGGACGATGAACTTAGGTGCATACTTTTCGACATCACTCGTATCCCACATCTTCGTCTCAATTTCACCTGTCTTATCTGCTAAAATCAATGTGAGATATGGTTTTCCGTTCGCCGCGATGCCTTTCATCGACTGCTTAATCATCACACGTTGATCAAGCATTTCTCCAACTGCCAGTTGTCCAATACCTTTCATTTCACAACACGTCCTTTATTTTAGAAGTTAATCGTATCTTTAATATTTTTCATTATGCTTACTGCAATTCACTTATTTATTCTACTATATGGGAGCCTTGAACATGAAATTCGATTCGCACTTTAACTGGTACCGCTACATGACTGTATCAGAATACGACCAACAACTAAATAACGAAGAGACCGTCAGTCCCTCAAAAATTGAGTGGGTTCGTCAGCTTCGTACAAAAGATGTCAACTTTACCCGAGCAGAACTCGGTGTCTTATACGGTTCAATCGTGACTTGGCAAAATCCTGACGACAAAAGCGACCGTCGCTTCATCTGCTATTACATCACGCCTACTGAACTCATCACGATCGGACTCTCTGAACATATTATGTCACTGACTGCACCGTTTGACTCAAAAACAGCTTTTGATGCCTTTTATGCGATTCTTTCGTTACAAATGAATACGTACTTTTCAGGCATCGATGACTTTGAAACGGAACTCTTTTCTCGACAAGATGAACTCCGGGGCAACATCAATGAGAATTCACTCGATAGCATCTTTGCCTTACGCGATACAATTGAGAACTGGTCCGACTTAATCGTCCCTTTTCAAGAATTGATTCTCGCAGGCCAAGAAGCCTTCGTTGCAGTCACTGATTTTGAACAACATCTTCCGTTTCGCCTTGCCAAACGACGTGTCGAGCGTTTATTGATGTTGATTGAACACTATCAAAAAGATATTGAGGTTCTGCTCGATTTATCGACGACCGTCTCGAACTTTAGAGGAAATGAAATCATGAAGGCCCTGACGATCTTCACGGCTGTCGCGACCCCGATGATGGCCCTCGGCGCGATTTGGGGCATGAACTTCAAGAACATGCCCGAACTCGACTGGAAATATGGTTACGCAGGTGCACTTACCCTCATCTTGATTACGACTGGCGGAATCTTTTATTGGATGAAATGGCGTGGATGGCTTGGTGCGCTCGTTCGCATGCCTAAAAAACGAACAAAAAAATAGATGTAGGAACATAAGTTCGTTATACTTATTTTATCATACTTACTTTCAGGAAGGAGCTGACTTTGATGGGACGAAAAATCATTCATATCGATATGGACGCTTTTTACGCTTCTGTCGAACAACGCGATCGTCCTCACTTAAAGGGTGTTCCTGTCATCGTCGGTGGCCCTCCTCATGCACGTGGAGTCGTCGCGACTTGTTCCTATGAAGCACGGAAGTACGGTGTCCACAGCGCGATGCCATCTCGTCGTGCCTTTCAGCTCTGTCCGCGTGCCGTCTTCATCCGTCCCCGATTCGACGTGTATCGTGCAGTTAGTGCGCAAATCATGGAACTGTTTCTTGAAGTCACACCGCTTGTCGAACCATTATCACTCGATGAAGCGTACCTCGATGTGACGGAGAATAATTTAAATATGACGAGTGCGACCCACATCGCAGAGTATATCCTTGCTGAAATCAAACGCCGGACGGACTTGACGGCATCCGCTGGTGTCTCGAATTCGAAGCTCGTCGCAAAGATTGCTTCCGGTTATCAAAAACCGAACGGCTTAACCGTTCTCCCACCTGAGGAGGTACTTCCCTTTTTGTCTTCTTTACAAATCGGTGACTTGCATGGTGTTGGGAAAGTCACCGAGCAGACGCTTCGAAAACATGGATTTGAGACCGTCGCTGATATCCAACAGTCACCGGTCGAAGAACTCCGCGGATTACTCGGTCGGGACCGTGGAACAGAATTGTATACGATGGCCCACGGTGAAGACGAACGTTTAGTCCGTCCCCACCGTGAGCGCAAATCGATTGGATCTGAAACGACCTTCGAAGAAGATACGGAAGATATTGATACGATTTTCGAAACCTTAAAGCGAGAGGCCCAATCTGTCGTCCGTAGTCTGCAACAAAAAGAACTCGTTTGTCGGACGGTCACCGTTAAGTGGAAAACAGAGACATTCCAATCACGTTCAAAACGTTTCACCTTTCTCGAAGAGACGAACGACGAAGATCGGTTACTCACGGTAACGACAAAATTATTTAATGAAATCGAATTCACGGGTCCGATTCGTTTAATCGGAATGAGTGTCAGTCATCTTGAAGCACCACCAAAGTCGAGACAATTAACATGGCAAGATATTGACTCCTACTTGTAAAATGAATGACTATTCAGTACACTTGAATTAGTTATTTTACTAAAGGAGGAAGAGACATGCTCTATACACTTACTGTATTCGCGGACCGTGGAGAAACTTTACTTGATGATACGTTTGAATCCCCTAACGATTCAGATGCAAGGGAGGAAGGGATCCGTCGTCTCAAAGAAGGACAGTTCGAACATAAAGGCGCCCGCGTCACGCGTGCCGGTAAATTGATTCATTTCGAACGTGCTTATTTACCTAAAATTGTGCCTGTTGCGGGCAGTTCAACATAAGTTCTTCTTACAATCAGAATCATCTATGTACAAATTAAGAGAAACGCGACGAAAAAGAAAGAATCTTCTATTGTCTAATGCCACTTTGTCTACACACCGAGAGCCCCGGACATTGTCCGAGGCTCTGTTTACATCTTATTGCACGTCGTCTTGATTTTGCTCCATCATTGGCGCATAAAGTTCTTCGAGCGGCTTCATGATGATTTGAGTAACTTCCGTCAACATCGTATGCATCCGTTGTTCTTCTTGCATCAATTGACTGATGAGTGGATTGTTTTGAACTTCCAACATTTTTGCTTGAGCTGAAGCCATATCGTCAGGTGTGATTTCTTCACCTTCCATTTGCTTTTGTTGAAGCTCAAGTTGAACGTTACGGAATGAAGCAAACAGTTCATTCGATGCTGGATCAGCGTTCACTTGTGTGTATAAATCTTGTAATGTTGTGTACTCCGGAGTTTCTCGCAGTGCACGTTCGAGCGTATAGGCGTGGTCATACAAATTTGTTTCAGACATATTAAAACCCTCCAATTTAGTTAAGCAATCACGATGATTGCTTGTATCATCCCAATTAAACCACCTAACAGTCCTCCAAGCCAAGTGATAGCCCGGAATTCCTTCCGAGAAATCGATAAGACGATTTCTTCGAGATACTGTGTATCAAGTAGGTCGACCTCATCACGCACAATCGATTCGACGTCGAGTGTCGTCATGATTCGTTCTGCGTGTTTCACCGCTTGGTCAATCAACCGGTCGACAATCACCGGAACGAACTCGGTCCGCACTTTCTCATCAAACCGGCCGAGATAATGGTGTAAAGGCTTTTCCAACGTTTCTGTTAGTGGGATCCGGTTGATGATTTCCGATTTGACGCGTTCGATGACTTGTTTCTCTAACTCTTCATCAAGGAGTGTATGAATCGGACGTTCCATCACGTGTTCGATTTCTTTCTCGACCATTTCAGTAATGAACTGACGCGTCGACTCTCCTTGTAATACCCGTTTGATTTCAGGTTGAATCATCTCCACCAAATTGATATTCGCAAGTAACATCCCGAACATTCCGCCTCCAAGTTTTCCTTGGATGAATCCGGCGGCCGTCTCCTCTAATTTCATCTTCCCTTCTGGACTATCAAAATAAACATCCGTTTGTTTTAACAATGCATCTACGACGTCAGGGATTGCTTCCTTGACTTTTAAGACTCCGCCTTCGCCGATGACTTCTTGAATCGTTGAGTTTTTCAGATGAATCACGCCGTCCATCAATTCATGTTCAAGCGTCTGTTCGATTTTTTTTCGCAATTGTTCTTCCGGTTGATTGACGAAGCGGCCGATCACTTCTCGAATCGTGACGGTTGAGTGTACCCATTTCATCAGTTCGGTCGTGACAAGATTTGTAACGGCCTCGTGCATCGCAGGTTGTCGAAGGCGTTTCCCGATTCCTTCAGGGGTCACTAAATGCTTGACAACGGTCCGTCCGAGATTGGCTGCTAGTTCATCGCGCCGTTTCGGAATTAGACCTGGTGTAAAAGGAATCCGGTACTTTCCGATATATTTTGCTTCTAGCGGTCGAAATAACATACGAATCGCAAGATGGTTCGTGACTGCACCGATTGTTGCACCTAATACAATCATTCCGATGATTTTTAAGATGGTCATGAATTCGATTTGCATAGCTCATCGTTCCTTCCGAATTTAGTATTGTGGTAAAGTCTGAGTATCACTTTTTATGTAGGAGAGATGTAACGTGCTACAGCAATTGATTTCCTTATTCAAAGATCAGTTATCGACAGACCCCACGGTATATTGCATGGATAATTATAGCGTATATCAGTTAGCGGATGGGCTTCGTTTCGGAATCGAAAGTTCCGCGTTGTCCGGGCGTGAAATCGACTTATTGAATTTAATCGCAGAACGCGTCGTCGTTTCAGCATCAACCGATACGACTTACTGGCATCAGCGTCTGGAATTATCGAGCGCCGTCGAGCACGAACCCTTCCGGATGACCCATTTCTTATTCAATCAACTCGATGATCGGACGACTGAAGATCTCGAACAGCTATTGACTTCTTTTTTCGACTCCTCGAGCATCTTTGTCCCCTTGACGACGACTCGACTGCTTGTCATTGAACGAGATGAGTTAGTGAGCGAACATGATTTAAATGACTTATTCACAGCTTTACAATCTGATTTTCTAACAGATGGAAAAGTATTAATCGGTCAACGCCGAATAAATGGAGATATCGCAGTCCAGTTCCGTCTAGAACAAGCAGCCCTTAACCTGCTTCCGTTCCGTGTCGAACGTTTCTTACCTGCCCTCACACGACTCGCTCTTTTATCGGAAACGGTCCGTGACGAGCTGACAGATCGCTTCATTGCACCACTCGAACCTGAATCGCGTGAGACGATTGATGCTTTCTGTCGTGCCAATCTGAATGTATCGTTGACAGCAAAACACTTATTTCTTCATCGTAACAGCCTTCAGTACCGACTTGACCGGTTGACAGAACAGACAGAAATCGATATTCGTTCGTTTGAAGGTGCCGCCTTTTTATATACCTTGTTACTTCTAGCATAGTGCCTAAATGAAAACGGTTGCATTTCGTCATGTTGTCCATGTTCAGCTGATCCATTTTCTTCTATACTAAGGATTGTAAGCGTTACATTACCCGATCACACTACTAGGAGGATATACACATGGCAGATATTCGTCTTGAACATATTGATAAAATTTATTCCGGCTCAGCAAAGGCCGTTGACGACTTTAACCTTCACATCCAAGATAAGGAATTCATCGTTTTCGTCGGACCATCAGGTTGTGGTAAATCAACGACACTTCGGATGATCGCTGGACTCGAAGAAATCTCGGGTGGAGATTTCATCATCGATGGTAAACGGATGAATGACGTCGCGCCGAAAGACCGCGATATCGCGATGGTCTTTCAAAACTACGCACTCTACCCGCACATGAACGTGTTTGATAACATGGCATTCGGACTCAAGCTACGTAAGTTCCCGAAAGACGAAATCAAACAGCGCGTCGACAATGCGGCACGTATCCTTGGTCTGGAAGAGTACCTCGAGCGGAAACCAAAAGCATTATCAGGTGGACAGCGTCAACGTGTTGCAATCGGTCGTGCCATCGTTCGTGATGCAAAAGTCTTCTTGATGGATGAACCCCTCTCGAACTTGGATGCAAAACTCCGTGTTCAAATGCGTAAAGAAATCATCCAACTTCATAAACGTCTCGAAACAACGACGATTTATGTTACCCATGACCAAACAGAAGCAATGACGCTTGCGACGCGGATCGTCATCATGAAAGCAGGTCTCATTCAGCAGGTCGGTTCTCCTAAAGAAGTATACGATCACCCGGACAACATGTTCGTCGCCGGATTCATCGGATCGCCTTCGATGAACTTCCTAACAGGCAAACTGGCTGACGATGGACTTTTCCACGTCACAGGGACAGAAGAGAAATTCGAAGTCCCTGAAGGCAAAATGAAAGTTCTCCGTGAACGCGGCTATACGAGCAAAGACCTCGTCCTCGGAATCCGTCCGGAAGACATTCATGCTGAATTGATTTATCAAGACACAAAAACAGCACACCGTTTCCCGGCACACATCGAAGTTTCCGAATTGATGGGTGCAGAATCGTATCTCTATTCCAAGGTAGGTAATCAAGCCTTCACAGCTCGTGTCGACTCACGCTCACACGTCGAGATGGGATCAGATCTCGACCTCTTCTTCGACATGACAAAAGCGCATTTCTTCGACGCTGCAACTGAAGCGACAATTCGTTAATTTCAACTGAATGTTTACTTTTCTAAGACTGTCCATTCGTGGGCAGTCTTTTTTATTGACAGACGTTCTTGTAACTTTGTATGATACTGCTTGTAGTCTTAAATTAATCCTATTCGAAAACTAGGAATTGAAATCATTTATTTTTAAAGGAGAGAGCGCTATGAAACACGGACTAAAGCTAGCAGTAGCAGCACTATCAACGGCGGGGGTGTTAGCAGCGTGCGGCGCTTCTAATGAAGAAGCAAGCAAAGACAGTAAGATGATTACGGTTGGTACTGAAGCGACATACCCACCATTTACGTATAAAGAAAAAGGCGAACTGACTGGTTATGACATCGATGTCATGAATGAAGTCGCTAAACGCGCCGGCTATAAAGTCGACTATAAAGCAATGGACTTTAAAGGATTGATTCCAGCACTTGATTCAGAACGCATCGATGTCATCGCGAACCAAATGGGTATCACGGATGAGCGGAAAGAAAAGTATGCATTTTCTGATGCATATACGGTATCCGGATCAACAATCATCGTCAATGAAAAAACGGACGACATCAAAACACTTGATGATTTAAAAGGTAAAGTCGTTGGTTCGACCCAAGGTTCGCTTTATGCAAAGACAGCAGAAGATGCTGGCGCAAAAGTGAAGTATTATAAAGGTGCAAACCAAGTTTTAAAAGATCTTGAAGCAGGACGTGTTGATGCTGCGATGAACGATCGCTTGTTCGTTTTGACTGAACTCAAAAAAGCCGGTTATAAAGTGAAAGCAGTCGGAGAAACATTTGATAAAAATGAGTCTGGTTTCATGATGGCAAAAGATAGCAAGTATGCAGAGGACTTCAATGAAGCACTTGCAGAAATGAAAAAAGACGGTACACTTGCAGACATCGGTAAGAAATACTTTGACGAGGATATCAGTCAGTGACGGAATTGTTCACGATCGTTCGCGATAATGCGAACGTCTACGGAGAGGCGATTGGCATTACACTTCTTGCAAGTGGACTTGCCATCGTCTTTGCGCTTTTCCTCGGGTTGATTCTTGCCGTCATGCGTGACAGCCGCTTCACCGTCTTTAGCGGTTTCGCTCGATTGTATGTCTCGTTCTTCCGCGGAACACCTTTACTGTTACAGATTTTGATTTTATATAATGGTCTTGTCGCATTACAACTGACGGGCTTTCAGGCACTCGCTTTTGGATTATCACTGCACTTTTCCGCTTATATTTCGGAATCGTTCCGTGCCGCCATCGCTTCTGTCGATCGCGGGCAATGGGAAGCAGCTGATTCGCTCGGAATCCCGCGTCGGAAAACGTTCAAGGACGTCATCCTTCCTCAAGCATTATCACGCGCCATTCCGCCACTGTCGAATTCTGTCATCGATATCATTAAATCGACGTCACTCGGTACGCTTGTCGCTGTCGAAGAGTTAACGTATGTCTCCGATCAAATTTCTGCTACGACCTATCTCGTCATGCCACTTCTGCTGTTCTCAGCAGCGATTTACTGGATCATGTCGACGCTCGTACAGATGGTTCAACACCGCTTAGAAGTTCGCTTTAGCATCCCGAATTAAATGAAACCAACTTGGAATGGTCAGCACATTCCAAGTATTTTTTTGTTCTTTTTAAGGTTTAACACTAGGCAACACGGGAATAATCAAGTATACTAATAAAAAATCAGAATTATCTGATAACTTTAAAAGGAGCGTGGCCAAGATGAAACAAGTAATTGAAGCTTTCCGTAGACAAGATGCAGAACAGCGGATTCCAGTGCTACGCCTCGAGATTGATTATGAGCTCAGCACACTCTTTGATGCTATCCAAGTCAGTGACCAAGCTGCCGTAGTTGCCAGTAAAGAACGTCTAGATAAATACCGCCAGGAGATGCTTCGCCTAGAAGCGTGACCCTATAGATACCCATCTCAAATCCCCCTTGAGATGGGCTTTTTGTGCAAAAAAAATAGCCCGAAGGCTATTTTCAGGCTATGGCCAAACTCTAATGAAGGATTTATACCGATATGATCGTGTGTAACGCTTCCCTGTCTCGCCTCGTCTCAAAAGCGTCACTTTTCCGTTGACTCCTACGGGGAAAAGTGCGTTTTTAACGCACTGTCAGAGGTAGGCAAGACCCTGCTCGTTATCCGCTAGGATCAAGGAGAAACGGCTTGCCTCTCGCCCGAGGAATGCAACGGAACAGGGATAAGCTTTTATCTCACCCTATGTTACTTCGGCTAGACGCTGAAAATAGCCCGAAGGCTATTTTTTAATCGACGTCACGTCCGCGAGACGCTTTCAAAATTTCGAACCACTGTTCACGTGACAACGTCAAACGCGTCGCATTGACCGCGGATTCAATCCGTTTGATTTTTCCTGAACCGACAATCGGCATGATGCGTGCCGGATGTTTCAAGAGCCACGCATAAGCGACTTCATCAATATCTGTCGCTCCGATTTGTTGTCCGATTTCTTCAAGCTTATCTCGTAAGACGCGATATTCTTCTTCTTTGAATAACCGTCCACCGGCGAGCGGACTCCATGCCATAAGCGGCATCTCGTTTTCGTGGCAAAAATCCACCGATCCATCTTCGAAATGTTTCAGTTCAGCAACTGAGAGTTCCAATTGATTCGTCACGAGCATGAACGGTAGACGTGATTGAATTAAACTTTGTTGAGCTGGCGTATGATTCGATAAACCGAACGTCCGAACTTTACCGGACTCTTTTAATTCAACAAATGCTTCGGCAATTTCGTTCGGGTCCATCAATGGATCCGGTCGGTGAATCAATAACGTATCAATGTATTCGACACCAAGTTCCTTTAATGAACGTGTCGCATTTTTAATGATATGTTCTTTTGTTGTATCGTAAAATGAAAGGTTTTGATCGGAATAGTAATTCCCTTTCATCTTGATCCCCGTTTTCGTCACAATCTCCATTCGTTCACGTAATTCTGGTTTTAAGGCCAACGCTTCTCCGAACAAACCTTCATTCGTATAATCCCCGTAAATGTCCGCATGATCAAACGTCGTGATCCCGAGCGCTAAACATTGCTCAATCAAAGCAAGACGTTCTTCTGCCGTCATGTTCCACTCATTTAATCGCCATAATCCATGAATCACACGCGAAAATGACAATTCTTCTGTTAGTTGAATTCGTTCCATTCCAATTCATCCTTTCGATCTCGTACTTTTTCTGTCCCATTTAACTCTACAGGAAGTTGGTAACGGTTGCACGGATTTCGCTTTTCACAAAAAAGGCACGAGATACCTGTCCGGTACTCGTGCCTTGATAATCATTTAGTCAACGGTCTTACTGAATTTGTTCCACTTCTTGCATCACTTCATCTTCAATCAGTTGACGTTTACGTGTCGTATCCGCCGCATCCGGTGAAGTTACACTGAAGTAAAACTTAATTTTCGGTTCCGTTCCTGATGGGCGGAGGCAGAACCATGAACCATCCTCAAGCGTGAACTTCAGCACGTTCGATTTCGGAAGATTGATTGGCGATGGTTTGTGTTGAATCAAGTCGTGCGCCATGCTCGCATCGTAATCTTCGAACAAGACCACTTTCTCTCCCGCCACTTGTTTGGGTGGGTTTTCACGGAACGTGTTCATGATTCGTCCAATCTGTTCCACTCCGTCCTTTCCTTTTAACGTCAGTGAACGTAACGACTCTTCGAAGTAACCGAACTGTTCGTAAATGGCTTGTAATGCCTCATACAACGTCCGTCCTTCTTTCTTATGGTACGCTGCCATCTCTGCTGCGAGTAAGCACGCCTGGACAGCATCCTTGTCGCGACAGAAATCGCCGATCAAATAACCGTAACTTTCTTCATAACCGAACAGGTATTCATATTCACCTGACGCATTATATTGTTTAATTTTTTCACCGATGAATTTAAAGCCCGTTAATGTGTTTTCGACATGCAGATCGTAATGACGGGCAATTAACGCACCGAGTTCTGATGTTACGATTGTTTTCGCGACAAAGCCGTTCGCCGGTAATGTACCTTGGGCTGATTTTTGCGACAGGATGTAGTCGAGTAACAATGCACCCGTTTGGTTTCCTGTCAGTACCGTCCATTCCCCACTTGCATCGCGCGTCGCTACACCGACGCGGTCTGCATCAGGATCTGTTGCGAGCAGTACATCCGCGTCGACCCGATTCCCGTATTCGATGGCAAGTTCAAACGCAGCGTGTTCTTCCGGGTTCGGTGACGAAACCGTTGGGAACGCCCCGTCCGGTTTTGCTTGTTCTTCAACGACCGTCACGTTTTCAAAACCGTAGTTCTTTAGTCCGACAGTAACAGGAACAAGACCTGTTCCGTGAAGTGGCGTGAACACAATTTTTAATGAATCTTGCAACTCGTCTTGAATCGTCGGTAAAACACGAATCGTTTTTAATTTTTCTTGATACGCATCATCGATTTGTTCTCCGACACGAACGATAAGTCCATTTGCCCGAAGGACTTCTTCTGCTTCTAACACGATCGATAGTTCATCTTCCACTTGATCGACATACGATACGAGTTCATCCGCTTCTTTTGGCGGCAATTGTCCACCGTCATTACCGTATACTTTGTAACCATTGTACTCAGGCGGGTTGTGGCTTGCCGTAATGACGATCCCCCCTGCAGCGCGAAGCTCACGTACAGCAAACGATAATTCTGGTGTCGGACGTAGTCCATCGAATAAATATGCTTTAATGCCATTGCTTGCAAGCGTTTTTGCTGCTTCTAAAGCAAACTCAGGCGAAAAGTGACGCGAGTCATGTGCAATGACGATTCCTTGGGCAACAGCTTCTTCCCCTGCCGCTTTAATAAATTCTGCAAACCCTTGAGATGCTTTACGAACTGTGTAAACGTTCATCCGGTTCGTACCGACACCGATTTCTCCACGCATACCGCCAGTACCAAACTCAAGTTCTTTATAAAAAGCGTCCTCTGCCGCTTTATCATCTGCTGCTAACGTGACGAGCTCTTCTTTCAATTCAGGCTCTAATTTTTCAAACTGATTCCACTTTTGATAGGTCTCTTTCCATGACATATTCATTCCACTCCTTTAATTTATCGAAGTCACACTTGCGATGAAGCGTCACCTTTCATATGATTAATCTAGAAAGGTCGAGGTGATTCAAATGTTTCCAACCATTCAAATGGCGGACTTACAACAACTCGTCCACTCGGATCAAATCCGTTGGTTCGATTGCCGCTACGATTTACGTGATCCGAATTATGGTCGTCTAGCTTTTGAGGACCAACATGTGCCTGGTGCACTGTATCTAGATTTAGCAAATGATTTATCAGGACCCGTATCCTCTACCGGCGGGCGTCATCCTTTACCGTCGAAAGAAAAATGGATTCAAACGCTAGAAGCGCACGGCATTAAAAATGATGACTTCGTCGTCTTATATGATGATGGTTTTCCTTATGCAGCACGCGCATGGTGGCTTTTCAAATGGGCCGGTCATGAACGCGTCGTCGTACTCGAAGGCGGCCTCTCCTCTTACCTTGCGTTTGACTATCCGATGACACAAGATTTGGAGTCCTTCGCGCCTTCTACATACGACGCTGAGTTCCAAGATGACATGCTCGTCGATTTTGAGACAGTCAAAGGACGTTCGACGGATACGCTACTCGTCGACTCTCGTTCCCCTGACAGATTCAAGGGTCAGAACGAAACGATTGATGCTGTAGCTGGTCACATTCCCGGTGCTGTCAATTGTTTCTTCGAAGAAGCGATTTCACCTGACGGAAGACTGAAAGATGCAGAAGATTTAAAGGAACTTTATGCTCCGTTACTTGAAGAAGCATCTCCGATCCTCTATTGTGGTAGCGGTGTGACAGCTTGCGTCAACATACTCGCATTACACTCGCTCGGTAAAAATGATGTTCGGCTATACGCTGGTTCTTATAGCGACTGGATTAGTCAAACGAACGATATTTCATAATTTTTTAAAAGCCTGATTAGATCAGGCTTTTTCTTATGATCAAACTTGAACCGGCTTGATGTTCCAAATCGCGTTCGCATATTCTTTAATCGTCCGGTCACTCGAGAAGACACCTGATTTTCCAATGTTCATAATAACCATTTGGTACCACTTTTCAGGGTTTTGATACGTCCGGTCGATTCGTTCTTGTGCCTGCTGATACGACTGGAAGTCTTTTAAAATCAAGTACTCATCGTTATACGTGATGAGCGAGTCATAAATCGCTTGAAACTCCCCAACCGGGAATAATGAACCATCAACTAAGCTATCGACGATTCTCCGTAACTCCGGTTGTGAACTGTATTGGTCGTATGCATTATAGCCACCGTACTTTTTATAGTTCATGACCTCTTGCGGTGTGAGTCCGAAAATAAAGATATTTGCATCCTCGACCTCGTCCCGAATCTCAATGTTCGCTCCGTCAAGTGTCCCGATTGTCAAGGCCCCGTTCATCATGAACTTCATGTTTCCTGTACCAGACGCTTCATAACTCGCCGTCGAGATCTGCTCACTGACATCACTCGCCGGGAAGATTTTTTCAGCAAGCGAAACACGATAGTTTTCTAAGAACACGACTTTCATGTAAGGGCTGACTTCCGGATCAGAATTAATCAATTTTGCGAGTGCATTGATGTAACGAATGACTTCTTTCGCATAATGATACCCCGGCGCTGCTTTTGCTCCGAAAATAAAGGTCCGTGGTGTCATCTTGAAGGATTTATCTTCTTTTAGACGGTAATACAACGAATGGATATGCAAAGCATTAAGTAACTGGCGTTTATAGGCATGGAGACGCTTGACTTGCACATCAAAAATCGAATATGGATCGACAGTAATGCCTGTCTCCGCTTCAATCAATCGAGCAAGTTCCTGTTTATTTTCAAGCTTAATTTGTTTGATATCCTGTTGGAGTTGACGATCTTCCGACCATTTCGTCAACTTTTGCAAGTCTGACGGATGATTGATCCAGCTATCTCCAATCGCTTCCGTCACACGGTTCGCGAGTTGCGGGTTCGATAACAAGAACCAGCGACGATGCGTAATCCCGTTCGTTTTATTGTTGAAACGAAGTGGGAACATCTCGTAAAACAGACGCATCTCCCGTTGTTTCAGGATTTCAGTATGAATCTGTGCGACGCCGTTCGTCGAATGTGTCCCGACAACTGCTAAGTTCGCCATGTTGATCCGTCCATCGGCGATGATGGCGATTTCTTGCATGTGTGAAGCAAGGTGTGGATAGTTATCAAGGACGTCCTGACAGAAGCGACGATTAATTTCCTCGACGATTTGATAAATCCGCGGTAATAAATTTCTAAATAAGTCGACCGGCCAGCGCTCGAGCGCTTCGGCGAGCAATGTATGGTTCGTAAACGACATGACACTCTTCGTGATGCGCCACGCTTCTTCCCACTCATAGCCTTCCTCATCAATTAGAATCCGCATCAGTTCTGGAATCGCGACGACTGGGTGTGTGTCGTTGATATGAATCGCGATTTGATTTCCGAGCTGTTTAAACGATGCATTTCGTTTTTTGTGAGACAAGAGAATACTCCGTAAGCCGGCGGCAACAAAGAAATATTGTTGCTTCAAACGTAGGACTTTCCCTTCGTACGTTGTATCGTCCGGATAAAGAAACTCTGAAATCGTTTGAATCGATTGTTTATGTGCAAGTAAATCTTTATAGTTCCCGCTGTGCTGGTGCAACAGTTCATCATCATCATATGGAGATTCTGCGCTCCAAAGACGCAAGTTATTGACGACACCATTTTGATAGCCGACGATTGGCATATCATACGGGACGGCCCGGACAATTTCAGCTGGTTCATGATGGACACGGTACCCGCCGTCTACTTCCTCGAGCCAAACGTGTCCACCGAACGGAATATCGACTGCCTTATCGGGACGACGTATCTCCCACATGTTTCCATTTTTGAGCCAGTTATCCGGGAGTTCGACTTGATAGCCGTCGATGATTTTTTGTTTAAATAAACCATACTGGTATCGAATTCCGTTCCCGTGTCCAGGTAGACCGAGAGCTGCCAACGAGTCTAAGAAACATGCTGCTAATCGTCCGAGCCCTCCGTTACCAAGTCCTGGTTCCGGCTCTTCTTCCGTCAAGTCTGCTAGGTCGTAGCCAAGTTCCTCTAATCCCTCGCGAACTTCCTCGAGGACGTTTAAGCTCAGCAAGTTGTTGTACAGAAAACGTCCGAGCAAAAATTCGAGCGAGAAATAGTAGACTTGCTTACTCTTTTTATGGATATAGGTTTCCTTCGTGTGCATCCAATCTGATGTGACATATTCCCGGACCATGTAGGCGAGTGTTTGATACACATCATTCTCTGTTGCTTCACTCAGTGCTTTTCCGTGCATCGACACAAACCGCTCATTAAACCTCTTCTTGAACTTCTCTTTATCTTTAAACATGCCAAAACCTCATTTCTCTTAATCCCAATCAGTCAACAGATGGTGCGATGAGATGATAGAGTGCTAAATATTCATCGGCTGAGCGAATCCAGCTGAAATCTTCTTCCATTGCTGTCTCAATCAGATGCTTAAAGACTGGTTTATCTTGATAGACATCAATCGTTCGCTTGATCGCGTCAAGGAAGTCATGTGCATTATAATTCGAGAACGAGAAGCCATTTCCCTCTAATGTAAATTGATTGAATGGTGTCACCGTGTCTCGCAAACCACCTGTTTCACGGACGACAGGTAAAGAACCATACTTCATCGAAATCAATTGACTGAGTCCACACGGTTCAAAGCGTGACGGCATCAAGAACGCGTCGCTCCCTGCATAAATACGTTGAGCGAGTCCGACGTCAAAGCCGATGTATGAAGCCACTTTATCCGGACGAATTGTTGTCGCATGGTGGAACAAGCCCTCGTATTCCGCCTCACCTGACCCGAGAATGATAAACTGCGCGTCGAGTTCGAATAAATCAGGTAAAATGTGCGCAAGTAAATCAATTCCTTTTTGGTCGACAAGACGCGACACGAATCCGAAAAGTGGAACATCCGGATTGACCGGTAGACCCAATTCTTTTTGTAATGCTTCTTTATTTACTGCTTTTCCTTCTTCAGCCGTCTCAACATCATAATTCTCGACAAGATGCTCGTCTGTTTCCGGATTGAATTGACGGTAGTCAATTCCGTTTAAAATCCCACGAACATCGACTGCCCGGTGTTGCAAGATGGATTCTAGACTCTCGCCATAGTAGGGGTCCATGATTTCATCCCGATACGATGGGCTGACCGTCGTAATTTGATTGGCATGAACAAGTCCCGCTTTCATATAATTGACGAGACCATTATGCGCAAGTCCATCCATCGTAAAGTGTTCATGGCTGAGGCCAAGTAAATCGCCAAGAACTTCTTCTGGGAAAATACCTTGGTACTGCAAATTATGAATCGTAAAGACCGTCTTGATGTCTTGATAACGCTCAAGGTGTTGGTAATGAATTCGTAAGAAAGCTGGAATGACACCGGTCTGCCAATCATGACAATGAATGACATCTGGTACTTCCGCACGATCAAGGTGTTGAATCATCTCGAGCACCGCCCGGGAAAAGTATGCGAAACGCTCCGCATCGTCGTAATGACCATAAATAATCCCATCTCGATTAAAGTAATATTCATTATCGATGAAATAAAATGTGACACCATCCTGTTTCAGACGTAGGACGGCACCAAACTGTTGCCGCCAGCCGACGGGTACGATGAAATCGAATAAAAATTCCATTTCCGACTTGAACTGTTCTTTAATTTGACCATAGTTCGGTAAGACAACGGATACTTCCGCACCCTCTTCAGCAAGCGCTAAAGGGAGCGAGCCGACGACGTCAGCTAGCCCCCCCGTCTTGATGAAGGGTGTCGCTTCTGTGGCAGCAAACCATACCTTCATGATGACATCCCCTTTAAACGATTGTTTGTTTTTTGATGACGATCGGTTCTTCCGCCGTTCCACGAATCACTTGTCCACGTTTGACAGTGACTTCTTTATCGAGAATCGCGTATTCGACGACTGAACCTTCTTCGATAACCGATTTTTGCATGATGATCGAATTTTTAACACGAGCATGTTTCCCGACTTTTACACCCCGGAATAAGATGCTGTCTTTCGCTGTTCCTTCTAATTTACATCCATTCGCGACGAGCGAGTTCTTGATCGTAGAGCCTGGGAGATAACGTGTCGGTGGTTCATGCTTAATCTTCGTGTAGACATGTTGGAAATCATTGATTGCTCCCCACTGCTCGAGCAATAGCATGCTCTCACGGTAATACGAGCGGAGCGAGTGGATGACTTGTGATGTGCCCTGATACTCGTACCCATGAACATGCAGACGGTTCAACTGCGAGCGAATGATGCTTTGAAGCAAATCATACTCGCCACGCCCGACTGCTTCGTCAACGAGACGGACGAACAGGTTTTTCGATAGGACGACTGTTTCCATATAGAATGTTTCGTCAGACGGTTCAAAACCGCGCGAACCAATCGCTGTCACTCGATTTTGATCACCAAAACGAATCGGACGGCAATATTTACATGGCAAGTCACGCTTCGTATAGACGACTGTGATGTCAGCATTCGATTCTTTATGTTCACGCAAGACATCGCGATAATCTACTGCCGATAACACATTCGAACCCGAAATCACGAGGTAGTTTTCTTTACTACGCAAGAAGAAGTCGCGGTGTAAATGGAAGTTTGATAAATCGCCCCGGAATTCATGAGCATCTTGTGATAATGCCGGTGGGAAGATATAGAGTCCCCCGTTCGAACGGTCAAGATCCCACTCTTTTCCCGACCCAAGGTGGTCCATCATCGCCCGGTACTTTTCAAGCGTAAAGACACCAATGTTGGCGATTTCATTTTGTACCATGTTCGTCAACGTGAAATCAATCAACCGATACCGTCCGGCGAATGGAACCGCGGCTAAATTTCGATGCTCCGTCAGTTCTTTAAAGAATCCTTCTTCTCCACTTAAATTAATGACACCCAATAGATCTGCTTTCATCGGTAGTTCCCCCTTATTGAATCGCTTCTTTTACGACTTCATTTTTCTTGATGACACTATTTGCCTCGATGACGAACACTTCGCCGCCCGGTGTACCGATTGTTGCGCCATCTTCAACGACGACGCCGTCCGCTAAAATCGCACGATGAATCGTGACATCTTTTCCGATTTTGACGTTCGGGAAAATGACCGAATCTTTCACGAGTGCACCTTCCGCGACATCAACGCCGTAGAAGAGAACGGAATGGTTGATTTCACCTTCAATGTGACAGCCTTCATTGATGATTGACGTTTCAATCGTCGCATTGTTTCCGATGTACTGTGGTTGCTGGTTCGGGTTAACGGAATGTACTTTCCACGATGGTTCATACAAGTCGAACTCTGGGTCCGCTTCAAGTAAATCCATATTCGCTTCCCATAACGACTGGATTGTCCCAACATCTTTCCAATATCCTTTAAATTTGTACGCGCGAATATTTAAGTTTTCAAACAACATATTCGGAATAATGTTTTTCCCGAAGTCAAAGCTTGACTCGGCATCCCCGGCGTCTTGAATAAGGTGACGTTTTAAAATATCCCAGTTGAAGACGTATATGCCCATTGAGGCTAAGTTCGATTTTGGATTTTCAGGTTTTTCTTCAAACTCATTGATTCGTAAATCATCATCTGTGTTCAAGATTCCAAAACGTGGTGCTTCTTCCCACGGCACTTCACGGACTGAAATCGTTACATCTGCCCCACCTTGACGATGCTCTTCAATCATCTTCTCATAATCCATCTTATAGATATGGTCTCCAGATAGGACGAGGACATAGTTTGGATCGTATTGATTGATGTAACTCATGTTCCGATAAATCGCGTTGGCCGTTCCTTCATACCAGTTCTTTCCGTTTTGGGCTTGATATGGAGGCAAGATCGTTAATCCCCCGTTTCGACGGTCTAAGTCCCAGGCACTCCCGATTCCGAGATAACGGTTCAATTCTAGTGGTTCATATTGCGTTAAGACACCGACCGTATCGATTCCCGAGTTCGTACAGTTCGATAATGGGAAATCAATGATTCGATATTTCCCTCCGAACGCGACTGCTGGTTTTGCAGTGTGTTTCGTAAGTGCCCCTAGACGTTTTCCTTCTCCACCAGCAAGTAGCATTGCCACAACATTCTTTTTAGCCATTTCGTCCCCTCCAGTTTATGCTCTTTCTTTACAGTCAGACCATGGTGTAGTTTTATACAGATACTCTTATATACCCACCTTTTCTCTTTTTAATATAACATTCCTGCAAAATAGGTTTATTAAAATACGAAATTCCGAAAAAACTTCTATTCCTTTGCTTAAAAGAGACCGATAATAAGAATGAAATGTCTTTTGAGAGGAGTTTTCATGAGAATTACGACTGGCTACCTTTTATTAATTGGACTTACTATCGGTTTACTTTTGACGTTGTTTTCCGTTCACGACCAACTCGAGACGTCCCGCAAACTTTTCCATTGGGCAGATGTACAGACGACCCGTCAACCATTGACGTCGTACAAACCGATCACTGTCACATACGGCAAAGAGAAGGTAAAGTTGTACGATGGACTTCGCCGCGATGATTTAACAGCAAATGCGTTACCTAAAAAGGTCGAACAAACCTTCATCGCTATCGAAGATCAACGTTTCTATCAGCATGGTGGTTATGATATTACAGGAATTCTTCGCGCATTCACTGAAAATCAATCGACTGACCAAAAAGGGCAAGGTGGCAGTACGATTACACAACAATTGGCTCGAATGACGTATCTTTCAAACGAAAAAACATATACTAGAAAAATAAAAGAAATTTTAATCGCCATTTCATTGGAGCAAAAGTACTCCAAAAAAGAACTCTTAACGGCATATGTCAATCAAGCCTATTTCGCAAATAATATTTATGGAATCGAACTGGCATCATCGGCGTACCTCGGAAAAAAGGCGAACGATTTGACGTGGGCAGAAGTGAGTTATCTAGCAGCGATTCCGAACAACCCCACACTATACGATCCGTTACGTTCACCTCAAAATACAGAAAAACGTCAACAGCGGATTTTAAAAATTTTAGCAAATACAGACACGATACCAAAATCGATTAAAACAAAAGAAGTTGCATTGTCCTTCAATAAGCCGGTCATCCCATTCCCTGACTATATTGATGCAAGTGTCAAGGAAGCAATCCGTCAAACGGCCGCCATCAAAAAATTAGATTATAAGGCCGCACAACAATATCTGCATCAACATGGCGCGACGATTGCGACTTATTTGGATTCAACGGAGCAAACACGGGCCAAACAATCCATCGTGGCACTACCTAAGGAAATCGAAGGTGCTTATGTCGGAATTGATGGACGAACGCATGGTGTGACAGCACTTGTCGGCCATAAAACTGACTTACCTGGTCAATTCAATCGGGCAACACAATCCTTTCGTCAACCGGGATCCACATTAAAGCCCTTACTCGTCTACGGACCATACCTCGAGAAAACAAAAGCCACGTTAAGTAGTCCTCTTGACGGTCGTCCTGTTTGCTTTGACGGCTATTGTCCTGAAAATAGCGGGAACCGGATTCTTGGTGAAGTCACGCTTGCCGATGCCATTGCCTATTCCTATAACACGCCAGCCCTTCGTGCGTTTTCTGTCTCCTTCGCTGAAGGATTAAAAGCGATTCGTCCGTTTAAATTCAGCCAATGGTCGAAGCAAGACAATGCCTACACGAGTGCGTTAGGTGGATTAAAATATGGTGTTAGTCCTTACGAGTTAACGAATGCCTACACAACGCTTGCTAATGACGGCTTGTATAGTCCAGCATCCATGGTTCGAACCATCACCTTATCAAAAGGCGAAGGGACGCTGTATCGGCATACTGTTCAAAATGATCGCATTTGGTCGAGTCGGACAAACCAGGTGTTACGTAAAGGATTGACGAATGTCATGACATACGGAACAGGGCGTCTTGGTTATGATGCACGCCCCACTTATATCGGTGGAAAAACAGGGACGACGAATGATAATAAAGATATGTGGTTCGTCGGAATCAAAGATCAACACATAGGAGGGATTTGGTTAGGCGCAGACATCCCACGACCTTTCCCTGCCGAGGCCAACTCAACGCTTCAAGTAAGGACGTGGGCTAACATTCTACGCTGACGATCATTTCGGGAATAAAATCGCTTCGCCTAACGAATTGAACAAAGTCAATCCGACCCAGGCTAAGCCAGCCAGTAAGATGCCCCATGCAAGAAACAAAAAGACAATCAAGCCAATCGCTCCGGCCGCAGTCGTCATCTTGCTAATTTGAAAGGTATAAAAGAAAAAATAAATTAGGAATGAACTTGCTAATACGAGGCAGACGAGTGGGAACGATGTCATGAAAGCAAAGCTGATGCATCCACCGACGAGCAATAAAATGCTACCAGGTCGAAGCATACTGAGTGTCGTCCCAATCTGTTCCTTGATGAAGAAGGCAAACCCTAACTGATTGATTGTGTCTGAAATCAGTTTGAGCGTACTAAAAATCATAAAATAGACAATCAAAAAACCAAGCCAAACTAATAATTTAGTGTCACGTGCGCTCAAAATTTGTAACAATTCATTGTATACACCGACATCCTTTAGCCATGAGAGTGCTAACTCCGATGTCGCAATCGCAAGCGACGTACTGAACAACAGGATGCTAATCAACGGCGCATAACTTAACAGATAGACATTCGTCCGCATTTCTAATCTCCATTCATAGAAAATTCATATGTAGCACACAATTTCTCTTACAGGTATACTATAATAGATTATATCGGTTATTGAGACTGAAGGGGGAAGCAAAAATGGCATTTATTTTAATGATTGGTGTAAGTCTCGCTTTCTTGACAGCGATTTTCACTGCAGGCTACAACAAAAAACCTGAAGGTAACGAATAATAAAAAGGCGCTGATGCATCGAATAGGATGCGTCAGCGCTTTTTTGTGTTTAAAGTAGTCCAGCGTACCCTTGCTGCCGTAATGCTTCATACACGATAATTGCAGCCGTATTTGAGACATTTAGCGAACGAACTAAATTTGACTGCGGTAATCGAATACAACGATCTGCATTTTGGTCGATGACTTCAAGCGGTAAGCCTTTTGTTTCTCGACCGAATACAAAGAAGTAGTCTTCCTCGACATTAGACAAATCAATTTGACTTGGATACTGTTCCCCATACTTCGTGATGTAATAAAACTTCCCTTCCGGGTGCTTCTCCCATAATTCTTCGAGTGAATCATGATATCTTACATCAACAAACTCCCAATAATCGAGTCCGGCTCGTTTCAACTGCTTATCATCCGTTGAAAAACCTAATGGACGGATTAAATGAAGAACGGAATGTGTCGCGGCACACGTCCTTGAGATATTTCCTGTATTTTGAGGAATCTCTGGTTGATACATTACAACATGAATTGCCATTATCTTCTCTCTCCTATCTCATGCGCAAGTAGCGCTTGTTTATGATCGATTCCACTCGCAAACCCCGTCAACTTTCCGGATGCCCCGATGATTCGATGACAAGGATAAATCAGCGCGATCGGGTTTCGATTCAGTGCCCCACCGACGGCTCGCGCTGCTTTTTCGGAACCCATCATTTTAGCTAATGTTCCATAACTCGCTGTTTCTCCGAATGGAATCCTTCGAAGATTCGTAAGAACACGCCGCTGAAAATCCGTCACGTCGAGGCGGCAACTAATGCGTTCTAGCGCATTTGGTAGACGATTTTCATAATCATCGAGAGCTTGTTTTAGATGCGGTGGAAGTGGCGCTTCGTACCGCTGTCCTTCTCGAACATATCGTTTAGCGCGCTCAGCATCAAGACCAAAATCTAAATAAACAACGACGTCGTCCTCCCAGGCAATCAGTAACTCTCCGAACGTGAACTTCACTTGTTTATACGGCATCGGGTTCCCTCCACTCCGACAAAAGACGCTCACCTTCCGTTTGGACATCCTGGGCGGAATCATTCATTAGTCGTTCTTCTACGTAACTTTTTTCATCGCCCCCCGCAATACGGCCAATCGCCCAGAGCGCGAGAGCCCGCATATCATCACGTGAATCTGTTTCTGCCATCAAGCGCAGAGCATCAAGCGCTGTCTTATCTTGATAATGGACGAGTGCACAAATCGCATTTCGTTGAATCGGCTTCTTTCCACGCCATGCTCCTGAAAGCGAACCGAATTTCGCTTTGAATTCACGATTGCTGAGCGACAAGATTGGAATTAAGAGTGGTTTGACTTGTTCCGGGTCCGGCTGCAATTCAGCATGTTGCGTCGCATGTTTTTTTCGATTGTAAGGACAAACTTGCTGACATGTATCACAGCCGTATAAGCGATTACCTAATGCGTAACGGAAATCTTCCGGAATCAGCGTCTTCGTTTGGGTAATGAAGGAGATACAACGTTTCGCATCAATTACCCCCGGCTCGACTAATGCATCCGTCGGACAGGCATCGATGCACTTATTACACGTTCCGCAGAGTTCTTCAACCGCTTGATCAGGAGGTAAGTAAAGATCTGTAATCAATTCACCGAGATAAAGATAAGACCCATGTTCTTCGCTAATGATCGAACAATTCTTTCCGCTAAAACCAATTCCTGCCCGTTCTGCGACGGCTCGATCGACGAGTTCACCAGTATCCACCATCGAACGTGTCTTTGCTCCAGGCGATAACTCTTCGATTTTTTTCTCTAGTAGCTGGAGTCGTTGATTCAACGCCTGATGATAATCAAGCCCCCAAGAAGAGCGACCAAAAATCCCACGCCGTTCCCCGGCTTTCCCACGTGGTGCATCCGTTAACTTACTCGGGTAAGCAACTGCAATCGCGATGATTGATACAGCGTCATCTAGCAACAGTTTCGGAGTTGTCCGTTTTTCGAGATCAGGTTCTTCAAAACCAGATGCATAATTTTTATCCTGCTGATCGATCAATCGTTGTTTCATCGTTAAAAATGGATCGGCCGTCGTCACCCGAAACACATCGATCCCAATCTCTAAAGCATATGCTTGAAGTGTTTCTTTAAGTTGTTCTCCGCGCATGACAGATCCCTCCTTTCATCATTCTATCCTAAACAAAAAGAGCAATGTGTCAGATGAAAACGACACGTTGCTCTTTTAAATAAGCGGGTGAAGGGAATCGAACCCTCATCATCAGCTTGGAAGGCTGAGGTTTTACCACTAAACTACACCCGCATGGGTTAAAACTAAGATTGTGAAAAGGTAAAGCGGGTGAAGGGAATCGAACCCTCATCATCAGCTTGGAAGGCTGAGGTTTTACCACTAAACTACACCCGCAAGATACCGGTGGTCGGAATCGAACCGACACTCCAAAGGAACACGATTTTGAGTCGTGCGCGTCTACCAGTTCCGCCACACCGGCACAATCTCTTGCAAAACTATTGAATTGAAAAGAATTGGAGGCGCCAGTCAGAATCGAACTGACGATAGAGGAGTTGCAGTCCTCTGCCTTACCACTTGGCTATGGCGCCACTCGTTGGAGCGGAAGACGGGATTCGAACCCGCGACCCCGACCTTGGCAAGGTCGTATTCTACCACTGAACTACTTCCGCTTAAAAAGCTGGGCTGGAAGGGATCGAACCTTCGCGTGCTGGAATCAAAATCCAGTGCCTTACCACTTGGCTACAGCCCAATAATAAGAGGGCGACTGATGGGAATTGAACCCACGAATGCCGGAATCACAATCCGGTGCGTTAACCACTTCGCCACAATCGCCATAATAAACAGGGGCAGCAGGAATCGAACCCGCGCTGACGGTTTTGGAGACCGTAGTTCTACCGCTAAACTATGCCCCTATGGTGGTGGGGGGGGGCGGATTCGAACCGCCGAACCCGAGGGAGCGGATTTACAGTCCGCCGCGTTTAGCCACTTCGCTACCCCCCCACAAATGGGAAATCAACTTCATTCTTCTATAAAAGGTGGCTTTGGACGGAATCGAACCGCCGACACGAGGATTTTCAGTCCTCTGCTCTACCGACTGAGCTACAAAGCCTTAACAATGGCGGTCCTGACGGGATTCGAACCCGCGATCTCCTGCGTGACAGGCAGGCATGTTAACCGCTACACCACAGGACCGTATGTATTGCGGGGGCCGGATTTGAACCGACGACCTTTGGGTTATGAGCCCAACGAGCTACCAGACTGCTCCACCCCGCGATGATAAAAATGGTGACCCGTACGGGAATCGAACCCGTGTTACCGCCGTGAAAGGGCGGTGTCTTAACCGCTTGACCAACGGGCCATCGTAGTAAAATTGAAACGTTACATATAATTATGGCGGAGAGCAAGGGATTCGAACCCTTGAGACGCTTATGACGCCTACACGATTTCCAATCGTGCTCCTTCGGCCACTCGGACAGCTCTCCAGTGAACGTGGTGAAGAAGTTATTAATGGCTCCGCAAGTAGGATTTGAACCTACGACCTACCGGTTAACAGCCGGTTGCTCTACCACTGAGCTATTGCGGAACGATCGCCTGGCAGCGTCCTATCCTCACAGGGGGAAGCCCCCAACTACTTTCGGCGTTCAAGTGCTTAACTTCCGTGTTCGGCATGGGAACGGGTGTGACCACTTGGCTATCGCCACCAGACATCTATTACCTTAACATTATGTTTCCATAACGTCAAGCACTTTTTTTGAAAGGCTCGCGCCCTCAAAACTGAAGTCATCAACAAAATCATCTGCTAGAACAAGGCCTCGACCGATTAGTATCACTCAGCTCCGCATGTCACCATGCTTCCACCCGTGACCTATCTACCTCATCGTCTCTGAGGGGTCTTTCTTGATTACTCAAAGGGAAATCTCATCTTGGAGGGGGCTTCATGCTTAGATGCTTTCAGCATTTATCCCGTCCGCAC